>NZ_JAJAUY010000199.1 GCF_020532625.1 Streptomyces antimicrobicus
GGGGGGCGCGGGGGGGGGGGGGGGGCCGCCCCCGCCCCCGCGGCGCCGCGACGCGGAGTGCGTCGCGGCGGGAGTGCCCGGAGAGGCAAGGGGACTGCCCGGAGGGGCAGGGAGAGTGCCCGGAGAGGGGGCGCCGGGGGAGCGGCGGACGGCCGGGGCCCCTGGGCACTCGCGCAGGCGTCGGAGGCCCCGGCCGGAACGGGAGGTTCCGCCGTCAGCTGCCCGCGGAGAGGTTGCCCGACAGGACCGGGATGTTGCTGAGGATGTGCGAGAGGGACTCGTCACCCTTGGCCTGGGTGGAGTTCTCGGTGCACTGCTGGTTCATCGGGTTGGACAGGACGTTGATGTCCTGGACGCCGACGTTGACGAGCGCCAGGATCGACTGGGCGTTGACCTTGGCCGGCAGGCCGATGCAGGGCTTGTTCAGGGTGCCCTGGACCAGGCTCATCTGCGGGCTCATCGCGCCCTCGGTCTTCTGGTTGCCGTAGATCTGGGTGGCGCCGTTGCCGTTGACCGTGTTGATCCCGTTGTCGTTGCCGATGGCCATCGCCGGGGCGGCCACGGCGGCGCCGGCGCCGAGGATCGAAGCGGTCGCGGCCGCGGTGGCCATCATCTTCTTCAGCATCATGGGTCCTTCTCTTCGCACGAGTGCCCCTAATGGAGCAGTACCGTGATCAACGGCCCACCCCGGCGCGGGTTGCGCAGCTTCACCCGAACAGCCCGACACCGGCGTGCGCGTGCGAAGCCGGTGCGCGCGTACGTCAACAGGGCGCCCGCCCGTTGTCAGTGCCCTCTGCCACGCTGACGACATGGACGAACAGATCATGCGCGGCCGCGTCTACGGCGCGGACCACGACGACCCCGACCCCGGCCCCCGACCGGGCCGCACCTACCGCGAACTGGTCGGCGGCCCCCTCGACGGCCTCCTCCTGGACGTCACCGCCTGGCCCGCCTCGGCGCTCACCGAGCAGGTGGCCCTCCCCACGGAGATAGGCCGCTACGGACCGGGCGGCCGCGCCACCTACGCCCCCCGCCCGGGAGACCCGGGCCGGTGGGACTGGGCGGGCGACCTGCCGTGAGGTGATCCCGGCGTCCGGCTCAGGGGACGGCCTCGCCGTCGTGCTCGCCCCCGATGCAGCTCCACTGCCCCTTGTCGGAGTCGTACTCCACGCTTCCGCCGCCCGCGGTGCACTCCTGGGAGGTGACCGTGGGGGTGGGCGAGGGGTCCGCCGCCTGGACGGTGGGCGCCGCCGCTGCGAGGACGGCCAGGAGCGCGGCCACCAGGAAACCGAGCAGTCGTGTACGCATGGGGTTCTCCCGCAAGGTCGAACGACGCGGTCCTGCCCACCGTCGCCCCGCACCCCCGCCGACGGCGCGGCACGAGGCACCCGCTTGCTCCATTCGGGTGACGGCCGGGTGCCCGTCACCCCAGGGGCGACGGCCTCCGGAGGCGCCCTGCGCGGGCGTCCGGCCCCGTCCGGCAGCACGCTGGGTGCCATGGAGAACGTGCCCTCGGTGGACGTAGGGCCGCCGGACGACCTAGGGCTACGCAAGGTCCACATCGACGGCAAGCCCGCGGGCAAGGTGCGGTCCTGCAAGGAACTGCAACGCCTGCTGCGCCGGGCCGGACTCCCCTTCGACCACGCCATCCACTGGCTCGGAGGGGACAGCACGGTGTGGCCCGACCGCCGCTGGCGCAGACGCGCGTTCGGCGCCCTCGTCGTGGCCGGCTGCCTGCTGACCACGGCCGTGCTCGTGAAGATCGGCTTCAAAGACGCCTCCAGCGCCCTGACCTACTTCGGACGGATCGCCGGCATCACCTTCCTCGCCGCGGCCGTCGTGGAGCTCGCCGCGGCGGCTGCCGCGATCGACCACTGGGGCCGGCGGCAGGTGCGGTTCTCCGGCGTGGTCGTGCTCTGCGGAGCCGTCGGAGCGTTCCTCGTCGGCCTGGTGCTGCTGCTCGTACAGATCGACGGCGGGGTGTACACGCCGTACCTGTGGCTGTGGATCGTGCTCCTGATCTGGTCCTCGTGGGCGCTGTGGGTCCTGGTGCGCGCGCGGGCGTGGAAGGGACTGCTGCATCCCCGGAGCATCGCGGTCGGCGTGGTCGTCTCCTTCCTGCTGGCCGTCGCCAACCTGGGCTACACGCTGATCTACCTGCCCTCCGTGACGTCCCCGGTGATCCTGAGCAGGGCCGAATTCAGGAAGCCGACCCTGAACGAGGCGGGGACGAAGATGTTCCTGCCGGTCCATCTGACGACGAAGAACTCCGGACAGGTGCCGGTGTACGTGCTCGGCACCATCCTCTGGGTGCGGGGCGGGCCGGAGGCCGCGCCGAGGAACCTGATCAGGGCCCGTGAGTTCATCGCGCCGCCCGGACAACTGCTCAGCCCGGGGGAGGAGATCACCCGGGACGAGGTCGTCGTGATCAACCCGCAGCGGACCGACCTGGAAACCGTCACGGCGCAGACCGAGCTCTACGCGGTCCGCAAGGACAAGATGACGATCAGCCCGGACTACGAGCGCTCCATGGAGTACCGCGAAGGCATCGAGGCGCAGGGAAAGGAGAACGACCCCCAGGGCCCTCAGGACGTCAACTACTTCCGCTACCAGGCCGACATCACCAGCAGCAGCGAGATCGGCAACGTCACCCGGGGCGAGCGGCGCGTGACCTTCTGGTGGGTGCGCAAGGGCCAGTGGCCCTACCTGTACGTGGACGTCGCCCCGCCGGGCCGCCGGCGCGCCTTCGACCCCGCCGACCCCGGCGCGGCCAGGAGCGCCGCCCAGGCGTACGGCGTCGTCGTCGTGCGCGGCTCCCGGGCGGCGGTGCCGTTCGCCGAACTCCAGGAGCGGGCCAGGAGCGGGCACTCCACCGGGTGATTGTCCCCGGACGGTGCGGAGCGCCTGCGTGAGGGGCCCGGGCGGGGCGCCTTCAATGGGCGCCCATGACCTCACGCCTGCAACCGCCGCTCACCCGCCGGACCTTGCTCACCGGCGCGCTGGCCCTCGGTACGGCCGCAGCGCTGCCGCTCGCCGCCGCCGCGCGGGCCCGCGCCGCCACCGGACCGGAGATCGCCGCCTGCGGGACGTGGGGCGCCAGAGCGGCGTCCGAGCAGGTCGTGATCCTCGACTCGCCGCCGCAGCGGATCGTCATCCACCACACCGCGACCGCGAACGTGACCGACTACTCCAAGGACCGCGCCTACGCCCTCGCCCGGGCGATCCAGCGCTACCACATGGACACCCACGGCTGGATCGACACCGGGCAGCACTTCACCATCAGCCGGGGCGCCTTCGTCATGGAGGGCCGCCACCACAGTCTGGACGAACTGCGGGCCGGGGCGCGGCAGGTCCGCGCCGCCCACTGCGTCGGACAGAACAACACCTCGATCGGCATCGAGAACGAGGGCACGTACACCAGCGTGGAGCCCCCCGCCGCCCAGTACGCGGCGCTGGTGGAGATGTGCGCGCACATCTGCCGGCAGTACCGCATCCCCGCCGCCGAGATCTACGGCCACCGCGACTTCAACGACACCGGATGCCCCGGCGACCGGCTCTACGCGATGCTGCCCAAGCTGCGCCGGGACGTGGCGGGCAGGACCGGCGAGACCGCCACCGACCCGCTGTGGGAGCTCGTCCGCGACCTGCCGGGCGGCGGCGGCCTCGGGCAGTCGGACTACTTCCCCGACGGGATCCCCGTCCTCGGCACCGCCCGCTAGCGCGGCGCGCCGGGGTCCGCCGGTGTCCCCGCCGGCTGCCGGCGCAGTCGGCGGCGCGCCGCGCCGTACGTCGTGAGGAGCCAGGCCGCGGTCGCCGCCGCCAGCAGGACGCAACCCAGGGCGCTCAGCCAGGGCGCCCGGACCGTCGTGCCGACCGACAGGGCGGTGGCGGCGGTCATCGCCATCGGGAAGACCGTGGCCCAGCGCGCGACGTCGTAGGTGAGGCGGGGCCGGACCACCTCGGCCGCCGCCAGCACCGCGTACCCGAGCAACGCGAGCACGAGCAGGACGAGCATCGCGTCGTACAGTCCCGAGCGGCCCGCCGCCGGGCCGGAGGAGGCGGACCAGAGCTTGTCGGCGGCCAGCGCGCCGGCCGCCAGGGCGCCCGCGGCGATCCACTGGTCGCCGCGGCCGTCGACCACCTGCGCCACGTCGAAGCGGGCGAAGGCCTCGACGTACAGCGCCAGGCCCAGCAACCACAGCACCGCCGCCGCCCACGGCAGCACCCGCCACACGGCGCCGCCCAGGTCGGCCGCCAGCACGGCCAGCGCCTCCGTGGCCACGCTGACCAGGAACACCGCGCCCGGCACCCGCCGCCCGCCGTGCCGCAGCACCGACACCAGCAGCCCCGGCCACAGCGCGAACGCCAGGGCCAGCAGCACCTCCGGTACGGCCTGCCAGCCCAGGGCGTGGCAGCGCACGCCGAGGACCGCCGTCGCCGCGACCCCGGTGAGCGCGGCCGGGGTGTCCGCCTCGCGCACCCAACGCCTGCGGTCGCTCACGAGCCGGGACAGGAACACCCCGGCCAGCAGCAGCCACAGCGCCGCCGCCAGCCCCAGCAGCACCCGCGAGACGGTCTCGGCGCCCACCAGGTGCATCCCGACGGACAGCACCGCGGTCGCCATCACCGCACCGCCCGCGGCCGGGGGCAGTTCCCCGACGCCGGTGCTCCTGCCGCCGGCAGTCGTCACGCCGGCGGTCGTCACGCCAGCGTCTGCTCCGTGACGAGGTCCACCAGCGCGCGCGTGCCGCCCTCCGCGTGCGCCCGGCGCTGCCGGTCCGCCCCGTTGCCGTCCCGCAGCAGCCCCTCGACCAGCGACGTCACCTGCTCGGTGTCCCCCGCGGCCGCCAGGGCCGGGCCGATGTGCTCCAGCAGCCGGCGCAGCGCGTGCCGCACGTCGCGCGGACGGCCGTCGGGCCCGGGAAGCGAGCCGCCCAGGCCGTGCCGCGCCGCGTGCCAGTCGGTGGCCTTGAGGAGTTCGGGCGGACACACCGGCAGCGGCAGACCCGCCTCGGTCTCACGCAGCGCGGTGGCCACCAGGGCGCGGGCGACGCCCGCGACCAGGGCCGCCTCGTCCGTGCGCAACTGGACGTCCGGGCAGCGGATCTCCACGGTCGGGTAGTGGTCGGAGACCCGGGCCTGCCAGTAGATCTGGCGCGTGTCCCCGATGACCCCCGAGTTCAGCAGGGCCTTCACCCGCTGCTCGTGGTCGTCGAGGCTCTCGAACCGCGGCGGTGGTCCACTGACCGGCCAGCGGCCGAAGATCATGGTCCGCCAGCTGGCGAAGCCGGTGTCGCGGCCGTCCCAGTACGGCGAGTTCGCGGCCATGGCCAGCAGCGTCGGCAGCCACACCCGGATGCGGCCCAGGACCTCCACCCCCGTGGCCCGGTCGGGCACGCCGACGTGCACGTGCATGCCGTTGATCAGCTGTTCCGCCACCAGCTGCGGCGCCTGCGCGCGCAGGCTCAGATAGCGGGACGACTCCGTCACCGGCACCGGCGACGCCGTCCGGACGGGGGCGGCGCCGCAGGCCGCGAGCCGGCAGCCGAACGACTCCGCCGCGGTGCTCACCGCGTGCCGGAGCCGCCGGAGGTGGCCGACGACCTCCACGAGGTCCCCGCACACGGGCGTGGCGACCTCCACCTGGGCCTGGAGCAGCTCCGACTGCACCTCCCCGGTGTCCAGCGTGGCCTGCAGCCCCGCCGCCGCCCGCACCTTGCCCGCGAGCGGCACCGGGAGGCCGGAAGCGGAATCGACCAGCAGGAACTCTTCCTCGACGCCGAGCGTGATCACTCCCCTTCGGTACCCGCCCCGCACCCGGCCCACCGGCGACTACGGCGAACGGACGCGACGGCTCACGCGAACGGGGGCGGGCAGGCCGCTCGCGAGCGGCGAAACAGTCGCGGCCGACCGGGGCCGAGGCCGCCCCGGAGCCGGGGCCGAGGCCGGAGCCGGGGTGAGGGCCGGTGGCGGCGGGAGGGGCGGCGGCAGGAGGGCCGGCGGCGGCATGTGGGTCGGTGGTGGCAGGAGGGTCGGTGGTGGCGGGAGGGCCGGTGCCGGGGTCACCCCACCAGCCTCAGCAGCGGTGCCCCCACCGGCCAAGGGAGCTCGCCGCGCGCGGCGCCGGCCGCCAACCGCAGGGCACCGAGGAGGGGATCGCCCTCCGAGCGGCGCAGTCCGGCACCGGGCAGCCGGGCTCCGATCAGCTCGCCCACCTCCTCGCGGAGCCCCGCCATCTCGAACAGCCCGCCGGTCAGGGCGAACGCCGGGCGGTCCAGCCCGGTCGCGGCCGCCGCCGCGGTGTCCGCCATCTCCTCGGCCGCACGCCGTAGGATCCCCGCCGCCACCGGGTCGCCCTCGGCCCGGGCCGCCGCCACGGCCGGGGCCAGCGAGGCGAGGAGCCCGGCCCGGTCGGGCCGCAGCTGGAAGGCCGCCGGAAGGCCGCCGACCGGCCCGAACCTGCCCACGACGAGGGCCAGCAGGGCGGCGGACCCGCCGGGGCGCCCGTCGTGGCAGCGCAGCGCCGCGTCCAGCGCGGCCCGCCCGATCCAGGCGCCGCCCCCGCAGTCACCGAGCAGGTGCCCCCAGCCGTCGGCCCGCCGCCAGCCGGTGGCCAGGTCGGTGCCCAGCGCGATCATCCCGGTGCCCGCCGCGACCACCACCCCCGGCCGCGCCCCCAGCGCGCCGGCGTACGCCGCCACGGCGTCGGCGGCCAGCACCAGCCGCCCGGTCCCGCACCGCGCCGAGAGCGGGCCGGGCAGCCGCTCCGCGAGGTCCGCGCCGAGCGAGGCCATCCCGGTCGCCCCGACGGCGACCGCCGCCACCGAGCGGGCCCCGCCGCGCCGCAGCACCACGTCGAGCCCGGGCAGCAACGTCTCCAGCAGGGCCTCGGCGTCGATGCCCCGGGGGCCGGTCCGGGCGGGCACGGGCCGTTCGACCTCCGCCACGACCCGCGGGCGGCCCTGGGGGTCGAGCCGGGCGAGCGCCGTACGGACCCCCGTGCCCCCGACGTCCACGCCGACCACGCGGTCGCCGACGCCTGGTGCGGTGCCGCGGCGGGGGACGGGGCGGGGGACGGGCTGTGCTCGGCCGGAGCGGTCCACCCGGGCTCCTCCTGACACGGGACGGCGCGTGCCCCCAGTGTGCCGCCCGGCCCGTACCCGTCACCGCCCGACACGGGCGCGCCGCGGCCCGTGCCCGTCCCGGCCCCGTGCCCGTCGGCCACGTCCCGGCCCCGTGCCTCCCCCCCCGCTCCCGCGGAAAACCGTTTGCGCGCGCCGTGGCCGTGACGGACGATCGTCCGTCGTGACCAGCTCCCCCTTTGCCGCGATACTGCCCGACCTGTCCCCTTGGCGCTCCAGCCGGGACTTCCGGTTGCTGTTCGTCCAGGGCGTGGTGACGTTCTTCGGCAGCTTCATGGCGCTGATCGCGCTGCCGCTCCAGATCAAGGAGCTGACCGACTCGCCGCTGGCCGTCGGGGCCATGGGCGCGGTGGAGCTGGTCCCGCTCGTGGTCCTCGGCCTCTACGGCGGGGCCCTGGCCGACGCCGTCGACCGCCGCAAGCTGATCCTGCTGACCGAGGCCGGCCTCGGCCTGCTCGCGCTGGTCCTGCTGGTCAACGCCCTGCTGCCGGAGCCCCTGCTGTGGCCGCTCTACGTGGTCGCCGCCGGCGTCTCGGGCCTGGCCGGACTGCAGCGGCCCGCGCTCGACTCGTTCATGGCCCGCATCGTCCCGCACGACCAGCTGACCGCGGCGGCCGCGCTCAACGCGCTGCGCTACCAGGTCGGCGCCATCGCCGGACCCGCCCTGGCCGGTGTGACCGTCGCCTACGCCGGCCACGCCGCGGCCTACGCCGTCACCGTGGCCGGATTCGTCCTCTCGGTCCTGATCTGCGCCCGGCTCAGCCCGGCCCCGCCCTCGCACGACGCCGAGCGGCCCTCGCTGCGCGGCATCCTCGAAGGCGCGCGGTACGCCTGGAGCCGGCCCGTGCTGCTCGGCACGTACGCCGTCGACCTCGCGGCGATGTTCTTCGCGTTCCCGAACACCATCTTCCCGTTCCTGGCGGACGAACTGGACGCCACCTGGGCGATCGGGCTCATGTACGCGGCCGGCTCGGTCGGTTCGCTGCTGCTCGGCCTGACCAGCGGCTGGGCCTCCCGGGTCCGGCGGCACGGCCTGCTGGTGGTGTTCGGCGCCGGGGTCTGGGGCCTGGCGATCGCCGCGGCCGGCTGGTTCACCGACATCTGGGTGGTGCTGCTGTGCCTGGCGGTGGCCGGTGCCGGCGACATGCTCAGCGGTCTGGGCCGCTCCACCATCTGGAACCAGACCATCCCCGAGGAGCTGCGGGGCCGGCTGGCCGGCATCGAGGTGCTCTCGTACAGCGTGGGGCCCCAGCTGGGCCAGCTGCGCGCGGGCGCCGTGGCCGGCTGGACCGGCACCCGCAGCGCGTTCTGGAGCGGCGGCCTCGCCTGCGTGGCCTCCGTGGCCCTGCTGGCGGCCGTCCTGCCCAAGCTGATCACGTACGACGCCACCACGGACGAGGACGCCCGCCGCCGCCGCGCGGCGAAGGAGGCGTCAGGCGCGACCACCGCCTGACGGTCCCGTCGGCGCCCCACCGCCGGACGTGCCGGGCGTCAACATTGCGGGCCGGGCCACG
>NZ_JAJAUY010000002.1 GCF_020532625.1 Streptomyces antimicrobicus
GGGGCTCGGCTTCGCCGAGCCAGGGCCGGCCTTCGGCCGGAGTCCTTCGCTTCGCTCCGGACAGGTTCGGGTTCCGCTGCGCTCCACCCGAACGGCCTCTCCGCAGGCCTGGGTGACCCCGTTTCACGGGGTCCGCGCCTACGGCCCGTTGGGTGGGTCCGCTCCGCTCCCCCGCCCAGGTCCTTCCGGCTCCGCCTCCAGGCCCAGCCCGCTTCGCGGGCCGCCGGCAGCGGGGCCAAGCTGAGCTGAGGATGGAAAGGGTCCTCGATCCACAGCGCAGGCTTACCCAGGCCTGTCCTCAAGCAAAGACAGTCCTCACGGAGCTTCCCTCACCGGCATGATGAGGTGCGCCACTGACATCAGGAGAGCGGGGGCACCGTGAGTCGGGTCAAGCGATGGGCACTCATCAGCGGGGGGCTGTGCCTGGTCACCTGGACGATCGCCGCAGCAATTGCACTCATCCCGGCCGCCCAGGACATCCAAGACGCCTTCGGTAAATGGCTTAAAGCCCTCGCTGCCACCCCCGCAATCATCGCGGTCATCGGCTTCTGGGTCCTCGGCGCAAGCGGCGGACCCCCAGACGGCACCTGGGGCAGCAATCCAGGCGGCTACCCAAACGGCATCGACATCTGACCAACTCCCGAAACGGGTAGTGCTTCAAAAGCCTGGCTCGATGAACTCTGGGATCCGCTGCGCATGGGCATCCCACGCCCCTGCCAGCTGCTGTCGCGGATCAGTGGGACTGCGCACTGAGGGGTGTCAGCTGCCCAGCTTGCTGAAGGCCCAGCGGAGCACCTCCTGGTCAGGGCAGTCGCGGCCTGTCCGTTCGAGCGCGGTCACAGTGGGGGGCTGTTAGCCGGGCCCAGTTACGGAAGTTGCCATGCGCCGCGTGGCGGTCGGCGAAGGCGACATCTACGGGATCGGTCCGTGCCCAGACGGGATGGGAGCGGGATGGCTTGCTGAACTTCCTCCAGGGTGAGCTTGGTGACGTGCTGCCAGATGAAGATGCGGGAGGAGAGCATCGGCTCCTTCCGCAACACCGTGTGCACTCCCTCGCCGCCGGCGAACATGATCGCGATCTGCGAGTATGGGTAATTCCAGACGAACCGGAAGTATTCGAACGTCTCTCGATTGAGCCACTGAGCTTCATCCACGACCAGCGGACGCGGGTGGGCCGCCAGCGAGTGCAGAAGCAGCCGATCGAACTCGGACGGACAACGCGGAGGTTCTCCGGCAGACCGAGCCCAGCGAAGAGCTCGTGGCGCACCGCTCGAGCTGTGGGGCGGGCGCGAAAGGCGACGCGGCAGACCTCCTCGCCACGGGTCCGCTCCAGCTCGCGCAGGCAGACGTTGGCGGCGAGGGTCGTGACGACCGCCGCGTCCGCGAGCTGGGTGTAGTGATCGGTCTCCCGCGGCGGCAGCTGGCTCGTCATCTCTTCTCCTCTCGGACGCGTGGCGCAGGGAGGCCGGGGTGTTCCAGTCACCGGGCGGCGGGGCGGGCGGGACGAGGTCCGGCAAGGCCAACTCCGGCCTGCCATCCACGCACCGAGGTAGGCCCGGCCGCGCCAACGCACGCCGTGGCTGCTCAGCTTCCGCATCCGGCCGTCGTCCTCCAGCATCAGCCCCCACAAGGCGGCCTCGGGAATGTCCGGGAGCTGACGTGGGGTCGGCCTGCCAGGCCTCCAAGGGAGTCCGGCCGGCCAGGTCTGCGGGACGGTGCTCGGTGTTCCACCACCGCGGCCACTCCAGCACCTCAAGCGGTGAACTCGGCGAAAGCCAGCGGTACCGGCTCCTCAGGGGCGGGCTTCTTCCTGGAGCGCCGGGGCTTGGGGGTGAGGGTGTAGCCGGGCAGGACGGCGAAGGGCATGCGGTCCACACACCGATCGAGGTTCTCCACCGTGCCCTTCAGATGCGGCTGTAGGCAGGGAGGTCCTCGGTTTCGGAGTTCAGGACGGCGCCGAACGCGCCCAGGACCGCCTTCGACAGGAAGTCCCGGCCGCGGTCGACCCGCACGTGCTCAGGAATGCCGCCCGCGGGCCCGTACGGGCCGGTGCGCAGCACCGCGGCGCGCAGAGCTGCCAGGATCGAGGCCCTCGAGGGATGGCCTGGAGTGACCGCCGTGCCGGTGATGGTCTTCGTCGCGACGTCGATGAACCACGTCACCCACGGCGCACCAGCACCCCGTCCGCGTCTACCACAAGCGGCGCCTGGACGTGGTCGGACTCCCAGGTCTGGTTCCGCCACAGCCTCGGCCTGCGCCCGAACACATCGTGAACCCGGGCCGCCTCCGGCCCCCAGGCCAGACCCGCGCGTTCACCCGCGGTCAGATCACGGCACACCCCAAGCAGGAACGTCGACAACGACGGCACCGGATCCAGCAGCGGCACCGACTCCGTCGGCGCCCCGCCCGGCACCGCGGTGACCGGCTCACCGGCAGCCGTCTTCGCACGGGCCACCAGCTGCCGGTGGACCGCCGAGGCGTTTCCCCGCCAGTACGCAAGCAGCACCCGCACCTGCGACGTCACCTCGAACCGGTCCACCGGTCTCGCCCCCAGGCGGGCCGCCGTACAGGGCTCGGCTTCGGCCTGCGCGAGCCACCGCCACACCGTCCGCTCCGACACCCCCAGGCACTCCCCTGCCAACCGCACATGCCCCCGTGAAAGCCGCCTCTGGGCCCGCAGCGGCAGCAGCCGCTGAACCGCAGGACCGCGCAACGCGGCGAGCCCCGGACCCCGGATCTCAGGCACCGGCTCTGGCACGTCCAACGGTGCCGACGCTCCCGCCTCGGATGAACTGATCACGGAACCGCTCCCTACCGCCCACTGTCGGTCTCCCTTTTCGATCCTGTGCCGCCAGCCGTTACGGACAGGGGCCAAGCCGGGCGCAGGCCTGCTCGATCACCGCACGGTCCACGCGTACGTCCCTGCCTCGCTTGGACAGGGCGTAGACGCGGGAGGTGATCTTCGCCCAGGTTCGGAAGGTGCCCCGCGCCACCGTCGCATCCGCCCATCCCACCTTCGCCGGATCGACGCCCTCCCACACGTCGTGGAACATCGCCAGCGTCTCCGAGAGCCGCTCCTGATCCAGCCCGGGGACCTGGTACCAGGTCAGCACCCGCGACCTCAACGCCGGCGCCCGCGCGACCACCCGCTCCGCACCCGCCCCGCACAGCAACAGCGCGGCAGCGGTCCCCGGCTCGTCCCACAGCAGCCGCAGGTAGCCTGGCAGCAGCGGGGACAAGCGTTGCGCGCCGTGGAGGAACAGCACCCCATGCCCGGCGCAGCGCCTCCCTCAGAGCGCGGTCGGCCGGCTGCGCGCGGTGCGAGAGAGAACCCGCCGCCAGTCCTAGCGCCTCCAGCAACGAAGCCCGCATCTGCGGCAGCCCCGGCTTCACCCCGACCACCGCCCGCCAGACCGGAACCCGATCAGGCAACAGGTGCAGCGCCTGCTGCACCGCCACCGTCTTCCCCACCCCCGGGCTCCCCGAACACACACCCAATCCCCCGCGCGGCAGCCGTGTGCCCCACCGCTTCCACCACCGCAGCAACGCCGGCCGTCGACACCACCCGGGCGCCCGGCACGAACAACCGCACCCCACCCCGCCACGGCCCGCGTCCTCCTCGCCGACCGTCCCAGGCCCCGGCGCGGGCACCGGTTCCGCGTCGACCACCGGCAAGCCCTCACCCGCCCGCTGCAACTTCAGCTCGGCCAAGACCCGGTCATAGCGGCTGGCCTTGGCCCGGTTCCTGGACGGCCTCGCCACCTCCAGCACCCGCCCCGCACGCAGATCCCGGAGCACCGCACGCTGCAACGTCCCCAACGACGGCACCCCCACAGCCGAAGACGAACCATCGGCCGTCATCCGCCGGTGCAACGCCGCGACGTTCCCACCACCTCCGCCAGGCCAGCCCACAACCCGTCATCCAACCGACGCACCACCACACCCCGCCCCAACCGACCCTCCTCACCCATACCCACCAGCACACCCGGCCACCACGGCAACAAACACTGGAATGAGCCAACCCATGACAGCCACCCGCCCTGCCGCTAAGCACCCCGCGGCAGCAACCTGGTCACGCAGTGGCAGCCAAGATCAGCATCAATCCCCGATGAGAACAGCGACGACCACGCGGACCCGGCTGACGCCCAACCAATGCCACCCACCCACCCATTCACACCCGGACAGGGCCGGTGGGGCGTACGCTGACGTGTGGTCAGGGGGTGGCGATCAGTCGGCTCGGGCGGTTCAGGAGTGTCCTGCCCACCGGTTCCGGCAGGGGTCGTCCCAGGCAGTCGGCGGCCAGGTCGAGCAGCCTGTGCGCACGTTCGCGGGGGTCCGGTGTGGCAGCGATCGTCGATGCCCGGGCGCGCGCGGTCGGGGCGTCCAGCGGTTCGGTCGTCCCGTCGGCCGTCGCGCCGGGGGCGGTCGCGATCGCCTGTTCCGCATCCTGCAGCTGACGGGCCAACTCGCGGGTGGAGTTCTGTTCCCCGCCGGAGATCATGTCCATGGCGTCGCTGAAATCGATGTCCGCGATGGCGATGCGGACTTGGACGGTGCGATGGTCGATGGGTCGCTGTGCGAGGCCGGCTGCCTCGTACCGTTCGAACTCCTCCCGGGCGGTGGCGAGGAAGTGGCGCCCGCCCCTGGGATCGCCGGCCGCCGCCAGGGCCTTGGCGACGCCGCACAGGGCGTCGATCCGCGTGTGCGGGGTGCCGATCTGCCCGAGCGCGCGCAGGACCGCGTTCATGTGGGCCGGGGCCATGGTCGTGGCAACCCGGCTCAGCGCCAGGTCGCGGGTTCCGGGCACGCCGATCTCGTCGGCCCAGGCGAGTGCGCGTTCCGGAACGCTGTGGGCGGCGGCCTCGGCGAGGCGCATCCAGGCGACATCGGCCCAGATGGCCGGGAGTCCACGGGCGATCTCTTCGGCGCGCGCGGATTCCACGGAGGCCATGGCCCCGGCGAGCCCAGCCCGCAGCTGGTCCCCGACCGGGAGTTCGGTGCCGGCCGAGTCCAGCGTCCGCAGCGCGTGTGCCAGGAGGCTCGCGACACGCAGGGGTGCCAACTCGGTCCACTCCCGGGTCAGGTGCAGGCAGGAGAGAACTCCTTCCGCGGTGTCGGAGGCGAGCAGGGCGAGGGCCCGGGTCTCGGACTCCTCGGCCAGTGTGAGGGCGAGGGCGGGGTCGATCCGGGCGGCCAGGGACACGGCACGGGACTGTGTCACGGCGTCGCCGGCGCGGGTGGCGCCCCACAGCAGCTCCTCCATCAGGACCCGGTCGACCGTGGGAGGGTGGGGACGGTCGGAGCGCGTGGACGTGGACCCGGGCCGCAGTGCGCCCCGCGCGTGCGCGTCGCGGAGCCGGACCACCTCGGCCGCCACCTCACGGGCCGTGCCCGGACGCCGTGCGGGCTGCTTCTCCAACAAGGCCTCGACGAGGAGCTCCAGATCCGGGGGCACGTCCGGACGCTGGGACCGCAACGGCTCCGGCACCTCCTCGACGTGGCGGCGCAGCAGCTCGTGGTACCCGCCCGAGAACGGTGGACGTCCCAGCAGCAGGGCATACAGGACGCACCCCAGCGCGTACAGATCGCAGCGCCCGTCGACGTGGTCGCCGCGCCACTGCTCGGGGGCCATGTACGCGGGAGTGCCGAACGGTCGTCCGGTGACAGTCAGGCCGGCCGTGGCCTCGGCGAAGCGCGCTATGCCGAAGTCGCAGACCTTGACCCGGCCGTCGGGGAGCAGGAAGAGGTTGCTCGGTTTGATGTCGCGGTGGACGATGCCCTGCCCTTCGGCGGCGGCCAGCACGTCGGCCGCCTGCGCGGCGATGCCGAGGACGTCACCGAGGGGCAGCCCCTCCGGGTGGTCGCGCAGGACGGTGCCGAGGTCGGATCCCTCCAGGAGTTCCATGACGAGGAAGAACCGACCGCCGTCGTGGCCGACGTCGTGCACGACCGTGACCCCCGGATGACGCAGGCGGGCGGTGATGATCGCCTCACGGCGGAACCTGCCGACGGCCTCGTCGCCCGCCGAGGAGTCGAGGAGGAGCTTCACGGCCACGGGGCGGCGCAGTGACAGGTCCTCGGCCTCCCACACTTCGCCCATCCCGCCCCGGCCGATCACCGTGTTCAGCCGGTACCTCCCGACGAGCCGGTCCCCCTGTCGCACTGCTCCCCCTCTGCACGGTGATGCGAACGGCTGTCATTGTGTCCCAAGTCGAACGGCGAACGGGCGCGGTTCGGTGCGCTCTGTACGGGGAGTTCGTCCTCCTCAGCCGCCGCGGCGTGCAAGGCCGGCGGGGGTCGGCTCTGGCGGCTGGTGGGGGGTCGTTCGGTTGCTCCGCCGGTGCGGGGCGGGGGCCGGCAGCGGTGGCGGCGCCCTTCTCGTGGCGTGAGGCCGTACGCCGCTCGGAACCGGCGGGTGAAGTGGCTGGGGCTGGTGAACCCGGAGCGTGCCGCCACGGCCGACACCGGGAGGGCCGCGTGCTGCGGGGAGGCGAGGAGGAGGCAGGCCGCTTCGAGACATTCGGAGATGGCCCACTGTTCGAGTCTGATCCCGGCCCGGCCGAGGATCTCGTACAGGCGGCGTCGGGAGATGCGGTGGGCGCGGGCGATGCTGTCCGCGTTCGTCCTGCAACTGCTGGTCAGCTGGTTCGCCTTCGGGGGCCGCGACGTGGTGGCCGCCACCCTGATGGCCCGTTTCTCGGGCCTGTGGCTGGCCTCCGCCCTGAACGCGGTGCTGGAGCTGCCGGGCGCGAGTCGGGTCCACACGGACACCGAGTACGACGGCGCCGGGCGCGTCACGGCCGTCATCGCCAAGCGGTTCGGCGACGAGACCAAGCGCACCACCACGCTGCACACCGACTACGAAGAGCTCGGCCGGAAGACCGCGCCGCCAGCGCATCGAGGACGCCCACTACACCTACGACCCGGCCGGCAACCTGACCGCGCTCTCGACGTCGTGCGGGCAGGACGCCGCGCGCACCACCGACACCCAGGGCCTGCGCCTGGACGGACTGCGCCGCGTCACCGAGGCCTGGACCGACCGGAACCCCGCCTGCTCGGCCGCACCATCGAAGACCCTGTGACCCTTCGGGCTGTACGGAGGGTCTCTCTCGGGCAGACCGGAGAGGTCAGTTTCACCAAGGCGGAGTTCGCCGCTGAAGCCCAGCTTCAGATCTCAGCAGGCCAGGGCCCCAGGCTGACTCCCGGCACTGCTGGCGACGGCACCCAATGGTCCGTGACGTCGCTGCGGAGTGATCTCGTCAGGCTGATCCAGCGCTGATCTCGAAGCGCTGGAACAGTGCCGGCAGGAACTGTTCCATGAGGGCTTGGGCGTCGCGGGCTTCTTCGAGTTCGTCATGGCCGAACCGGAGAACCTCGTACCCCCTGAGCTTGAGATCGCGGTCGGCGGCCACCATCTCGGCGTACTTCGCGGTGTCGGGGCGCCGACCTTCGTCGCGGGTGAAGTGCTGGGACCCGTCGACCTCCAGAACGATGCGCTGTCCGTGCGGAAGCAGGAGCAGGAAATCCATGCGGGAGCGGAGGAGGGCCTGGGGGCCGCGTTCGCGGACCGTGCGGGGATCCCAGTGGAGCCACACTTCGGGGAGCAGCACTGTCAGGTCGTGGACCCTGTCACTGAGGACATGGTGGTAGGCGCCGAAGAGGTTCCGCTGGCCCGGCGGGTTGGCAGGCAGACAGCGGTGCAGCCGCGACTGGGCAGCCCACGGGATTTCTGCTAGGGCACTCGATGGAGTGGAGCTGACCCAGGGCGAACCGGGCGACCCGAGCGGGGGTTCGCCGGTCATGGACGACGAAGGCCTGATCACGATCGAGATCCGCGGCAGCGAGAAGGCTACGGTCGAAGCAGCGCAGCGGATCGCGGACCTGTTCCTGTCGAGCGGGCCTTGTCGGCTGAAGCGGGTGCGCGTGTGTACGCGGACGTGGCCCGGGGGCCGATGGACGGCGGCTATCCCGACCCCGGGTGAGACCGCTCAGGCGGCCGGGTGCTGCTCCGTACCGACGCGGAGCACGAGCCGGAACGCAGATGTGGACGCGCGATCTCCCATCTCGCGGGGCGGACCTCGTCCTTCCACCTGGGGCGCATGTGGGAGCCCAGCTCGCTGTTGATCCACCGCCTGTTCGATCCGCCTTCAAAGGGCATCCACACCTGAAGCCGCTCGCCACCGCCCACAGGGCGTCGCACCCACGGAATCGTCAGCCGTTCCCCCCTCCGCGCCGTGTCTTCACACCTTTGATCACGATAGAACGCCGCTCGCTCAGTTTGTCGGCCAACCAGACAAGCCAAGGTCGAGATGCCGGTTGTGTCGGAGGAGCCGGACGCCGAGCCCGGACCAACCGGTCAGACGGCCACCGGCTCTGGGTGCAGGGCGATTCCCGAGGCCTCGTACACGCTCGCGGCCATCGTCTCCAGGGCGGCCCGGAATCCTGACGCGGTGGCTTCGGCCTGGGCGGTGAGGGCCAGGGTGCGGCGCGTCGAGCAGCGGACGCCGCGGGTGACCTCGGTGGCGGGCCGGTAGCCGCAGGCCTCCAGCAGCCAGGCCGCGCTGGCCCGCCAGGCCTGCGCGCGCGTGCGGTAGAGGGGGGCGCCCTGGCTGCGCAGGGTGCGGGCCTGGTGGTCGGTGACGGTGGGGTTGAGGAAGCAGGAGCCGGCCTGGCGGTGGTCGTGACCTGCCTCGGGCAGGAGGAGGCCCCGCTCGGCGCGGTCGTGCAGTACTGCGGCCGCAGCTTCTGCAAGTGGGGGCCTGCTGTCCAGTGGTGCCTGGAGTGCTGTGGCGAGGTGCTGGTAGGTGATGGGGGCCGCCGTGGTGGAGGGGGTCAGGTGGAGGGTGAGGGAGAGGATCGTCCACCTGCCGGGCTGCTGCTTGTACCGGCTGGTGCGGTAGGCGAACCCGCACTCGGCCGCGGGGATGCGGGTGGTGCGGCCGGTGGTCCAGTCGTGGGCGGTGACTGCCGTGAGGCGGTCGCCGATTTCCTGGCCGTACGCTCCGGCGTTCTGGACCGGCGCGGCGCCCGCGGTGCCGGTCCGTGCCCGTGGCCCGCTAGATGCCGCCGAGGTACTCGATGCCGGACAGGCCTTCGGCGACGGTGTGGGCGACGAGTTCGGCGAGCGGGTGCCCTGCGGCGACGGTGACCTCGACCCGCCCGTCGAGGCGGTGGCGGGTTCGGATGCCGCGGGTGGCCATGTGGATGACCAGCCGGGTGGTGCCCTGGTCGGGGGCGAGGGTGTTGCTGCCGCCGCCGAGGGTGAACGACGACTCGGCGTGCGCGGCGGCGGTGCGGGCGAGGTCGGGCCAGTCGGCGTCGGTGGTGTGGCTGAGCCAGAGCGGCGCGGGGCCGCCCAGGCGCAGCGTGGTGTGGTCGGACAGCTGGTGCTGTCCCATGGTGGGCCTCCCGGGTGTCAGGTGGCGGTGATGGTCTTGAGGGCGAGGGCGCGCAGCGGGGCGATCTTCTTGCGGGCTTCGCCGTGGTAGACCGCGTTGGTGCAGATGGTGAGGTAGCGGCCGGTGGTGGGGGCGAGGTAGAGGCTGGTGCCGGTGAAGCCGTGGTGGTAGGCCACGTTGCCGGGGGCGCAGATCCAGGACAGGCCTCGGTCGAGGCCGGGCTCGATCGGGGCGAAGGGCAGGGTGGAGGCGCGGATCCAGCCGTGGAGGCGGGTGGCGGGGTCGATGAGGTACTCGGCGTAGCGGGCGAGGTCGCGGGCGGTGGAGAAGGTTCCGGCGTGGCCGGCGACGCCGCCGAGGAGGGCGGCGTTGTCGTCGTGCGGGGTGCCCCAGATCCGGGGGGCGCCGGGGATCCGCTGCTCGGTGGGGGCGACCTGCGGGCCGCGCGCGACGGGTCCGTAGGTGGTGGTGGTCATGCCGAGGTCGTCCCACAGGGCGCGGGCGAGTTCGTCGAGGGGGCGGCCGTGGGCGTGGGCGAGGGCCAGGCCGAGGAGGATGTACCCGCGGTTGATGTACCGGTGGCTTCCGGGCTCGGCTTCGAGGGGCTCGCGGCAGAGGAGTTCGTGCAGGGGCGTTTCGGTGCCGCGGTAGTGGTCCAGGCGCGTGGAGGCCTTGAGCCCGGCGGTGTGGGTGAGGAGCTGCTCGATCGTGGCTTCGCCGCTGGGCGCCGGTCCGTCGATCGCGGGCAGGAAGTCGCGGACCGGGGCGGTCCGGGAGAGGACGTCTGCGTCGAAGGCCTGGCAGACGAGCGGCCAGGTGGCGACCACCTTCGTCAGGGACGCGATGTCGTAGACGGTGTCCGGGCCGGGGGCGGTGTCGCCGAGTTCGTCGGCGATCCGGCCGGCCTTCAGGAAGCGCGGGGGCTCGCCGAGGGTGCCCAGCGCGATGACGCCGCCGGGGGTGGCGCCGTCGGCGACGGCCTGGTCGAGGGCCTCGGCGAGGCGGGCGGTGTCGGCGGACGTGAACGGGACGAGCGTCATCGGCTTCATGCCTCCGCGGCGGTGGTGGTGATGTCGGCACCCAGCGCGGCCAGGTTGGGCAGCAGGCGGCCGTAGCCGCGGGCCAGGTGGTACATGCCGCCGATCGTAGAGGTGCCGTCGGCCACCAGGGCGGCAATCAGCAGGGCGGTCACCGCCCGGATGTCCGCCGCCTGCACGTCGGCCGCCCGCAGCCGGGCCGGGCCGTGGATGCGGATGTCCTGCCCGTCGGCGGTGACGTCGGCGCCGAAGGCGCGCAGCGGTACGACGTGGGTGTCGCGCTGGGGGTAGACGGCCTCGTAGACGTGGCTGGTGCCGGCTGCTTGGGTGAGCAGGGCGGCGAGTTGCGGGGCAGTGTCGGTCGGTGGGCAGGCCGGGGTGCGGGCCGGTACGGGCCAGCACCGCGCGGAGGCCGTCCGGTCCGACGGCGGCCCGGATGCCTCCGGCGTGGGAGGTGAGGGTGAGGCCGGCGTCGGCGAGGACCTGGCGCTGGCTCTCGGGGAGTTCGGGCAGGGTGATGCCGTCGAGGTCGATGCTGCCTCCGGTCGCGGCGGCGGCCATGATCATGGTCGCGGCCTCGATCCGGTCCCCGGCGACCGTGAACTCGCCGCCCTCGATCCGGTCGGTGCAGTGGAGGTGGAGGCCTTTGTCGTCCCAGGCGGCCCGCACGCCGCGCTCGGTGAGGAATCGCAGGGTTTCGGTGACCTCGGGCTCGATGCTCGCGCTGGTGATGAGGGACTCCCCCGGGATCCGGGCGGCCAGGAGCACGGCGGTGACCGTCGCGCCGAGGGAGGGCACGTAGGGGGTGGAGACGTCCACGCGGAACGGGTGCAGGCGGCGGCCGGGCGGGACAGCGGCGCAGATGGTGCGGCCGTGCTCGTCGACGCTGACCTCGGCGCCGGCGGCCTCCACCGCGGCGAGGTCGCGGTGGATCAGGCGGGGGCAGAAGGCGTCCCCGCCCGGAGTGGGGAAGTCGAACAGTCCGGCGCGGGCGAGGACAGCGGCGGCCAGGACCGCGGTAGTGCGGACCCTCACTCGCTCCTGAGCCGGGTTCGCGCCGTGCGGGGCGCGCGTCCGCAGTCCCCGCCGGGCGATCAGGGCGTGTCAACGGTGGCCGGCGCCCCCGGCCAGGCCGTAAACGCCTGACCGGGGCCCTCGGGACCGAACCCGCAGCGACCGAAGCGACAGGGCCTCCCGCACGGCCGCGGGGGAGCAAGCCGCCGCAGCCGTGCGGGACCGGGGCCCGGGCCGGGCGGCGGTGGGCCGCGGCGGCCCTCCCGGATCCGCCGAGTGGTGGCGCGCCCGCGCAGGCCGGCGGCACCGCCGGCGGCCCCCCGCACGGCCCCCGCACCCGGCCTGCGGTGCGCTCCGGGGCCGAGCGGTCGGGAGGGGGCACGGTCAGCCCGCGCGCAGCACCCTGTGCACCGGATCGGCGTCGAGGGCGAAGACCACGGTGTGCGTCCCGGCGCCCAGCAGGTAGCCGCGCAGCTGGTCGCGGGCTTCGGCGATGGCCTCCTTGTCGGCGAGCTGATCCACCATCAGGCAGGCGAACGACGAACCCGACCGCAGCTGCTCCTCGGACAGCTCGTGGCCGGCCCGGACCAGGGCCGCGTGGCGGTCGGCCACGAACAGCGCGCGGAACTCGTCGTCGGTGGCGAGCAGATCGAGCAGTCGGTCCACGACCTTCGGCGGGATCGGCATTTTGGTGTCGGGCACGGTCGACGGCATGGTGTCCCCCCGGACGGGTAGGTGCGGCGCGGCGCGCCGCGGCGTGGTCCGATGTGATCAGTGGCGCAGTACTGCGTTCCCGCCCCCGGCTTCGAAGGCGTGCGGCTTGCTGTACGCAGCGTCGGACGGAAGGTGCGTGCGCAGCTCCTCGCGGGCGGCCGCGATGGCGTCCTCGCCGGCCGGAAGGTGCAGTTTCTCTTCCCCCGCTGAATGAGTCTGCATGATAAGAACCCTAGCCGACTTTCACGTGAAACGGACGATCCCATGCGCATCCGCCGTTGTGCCGTGCTGTTCCTGGAGCCCCGCGAGGACGTGGCCTTCGATATGGAGTCGCTGCTCACCGGCGGTGCCGGCCTGAGCCGCACCCGACGCTGGCTGGCCCTGGCCGCCCACCTCGACGCCGAGGTCGAAGTCGATGCGCAGCAGCGCGAGTTGCTCGGACGGCTGAGCCCAGGCGAATGGCTGGACGCCGCATCGCTCGACCCCGGCGATGCGGCCCTGGTGGCCGAACTGGCCGACAGCGGGCTGGTGATCGCCGACGACGGCCGGCACGACGCCCACCGCGAACGCGACAACGCGCTGCGCGCCGCCCACTGGTGGCCGCCCGCGGCGATGGCGCACCGGCTCGCCCGCTGGCAGGGCATGGACAGCGTCACCAGCATGGAAGCCAACGAGCTGACCACCGCCGCCGACCTGCGACGCAAGCTCGGGCCGCCGCCCACGCACGCCCCCGAGCGCGGCGGCGCACCGGACCGGGTGCCCCTGCCGCGCATCGAGGGCAACGCGTTCGACGCGCTGCTCGCCCGCCGCGCGACCTGCCGCAACTTCGACGGCACGCGTCCGCTGCCGCTGGCGACCTGCGCCCACATGCTGCAACGCGTCTTCGCCGCGCAGGCGCTGGTGCGCGTCGACGAGGACACCGTGTTCCTCAAGAAGCACACGCCGTCCGGGGGCGGCCTGCACCCCACCGAGGCCTACCTGATCGTGCAGAACGTCGACGGCCTCGCCCCCGGCCTGTACCACTACCACGCGGTCGACCACGCCCTGGAGCCCCTGCCCGCCCCGGACGAACCGCTGGAGCAGTTCGCGCGCCGCGCCCTGGCCGGCCAGCACTGGTTCTCCAACGCCCCCGTGCTGGCGGTCCTCGCACCCCGCTACGCCCGCAGCTTCTGGAAGTACCGCCAGCACGCCAAGGCCTACCGCGCCCTGGTCCTCGACAGCGGACACCTGTCGCAGACCCTGTACCTGAGCGCGACCGAACTGGGCCTCGGCGCCTTCGTGACCTCGGCGGTCAACGAGGTCGACATCGAGCGGGGCTTCGGCCTGGATCCGCTGGCCGAAGGCCCCCTGGCCGTCTGCGGCTTCGGCCTGCGGGCCCCGGCGATGAACACGAGCGAATTCGATCCCGCCGAGGAGGTCTGGCTGCGGGCACCCGATCCGGCCGACGGGGAAGCCGCGGCTGCTCCGTGACGGGGGCGAAGCGCGCGGCCGGGACCTCGCCCGGGACGAAGCCGGAGTCGAGGCGGAGCCGGAGTCGAGGCGGAGCCGGAGCGTGACGGGCTGCCGGGCCGTGGTCGGCGCAAACTGCTGCTCGGCGGCCGCCACCAGGTCCGGCCAACGGTCCTGGACCAGCGACCCCCGCCGGGTCTGCACCAGCACCCGCCCACCCGGGCCGGCCGGGTGAACAGCAACGCCCGGTGGCCGTCCGGCTTCTGCTCGAACGCCGCCGCCGCGCAGCGCGGCCGGGCCCGGCAGCATCTCGGCGGCCTGCCCAGCATCGGCTCCAGCGGCGGTCCGAGCACCATCCCGGGACCTCCCCTCACGGCCCCCTCACCGCTCGTGCCTGCCCCTGCTGCTCGCCGCCCTGCTCACCGCGGCCGGGTGCCTCACCGTCCACCCCGGCTCCACCCGGCCCGCCGAGGCCTTGCCCGCCGTGGTCCCTGCCGTGCGTGCTGTTGCGGCGTCGCGGACGGCCCCGAGGCGGCGCTCGTGTTCCCGCCGCGCTGCTCGGCGGCCGCACCACGCGCACTCTTGCAGTGGCGTGGTGAGGCGGTCGTCTGTCAGTACTGGGCAAGGACTGCGCCGTCGCTGCCGTCCTGTCCGTCGGCTCCTTGGGGGGGCACCGACGGAGCCTGCTGCGCCACCGCTGCCGTAGGTCCTGCCGTCGATGGCGCCGCCACGGCCGCCGGAGCCCGCCCCTCCGCTGGTCGTCGTCGCGCCGTGCGAGCCGGGCGCGCCGTCGGCCCCCGCAGCGAGGGTGACGGTCGTGTCAGCCGAGATCTGGATGCACCGCGAATTCAGGCCCCTTCCTCCACCACCGGCGTCGGTGCGGTCGCCTGGGGGCGATCGCGTACCCGGGAAGGGGGTGACGGCGTGCATCGCGAGCACGTCCCCGCGCAGCCGAGGCCGGCAGCCGTCGAGCCGGGGCGAGGTCACCACGAGATCGCTGTGACCGGGTGCGCAGGATCGCCGGTGCGGCAAGGTTTGAGGGGCCGCAGCTCCACCGTCAGTGGTCGGGGACCTGGTCGATGACCCTGATCTCGAACTCCGTCCTGTTGTTCCGTGCGTTCCGGTCGTCCGCGCTGCGCACCGTGAACGTGCCCTTGTAGGTGCCCAGTTCTGCGGCGTAGTCGATGCGGAGCGGGATCAGGGCGGTGGCGGAGCGGTCCTTCCTGAGCCCCGCGCCGAACTCGCAGCGCACCCGGTGGTCGTCGGCGTACGGCTCGCAGGTGTCGGGGAAGAACGGCCTCTCGACCTTTACCTGGGGCGGCAGGGTGACCGTGATGAACAGTGAGGAGTTGGTCGTCTCCGGGCCGAGGTTGGCGACGAACGCGTGCAGATCGGTGCGGCCGCCCGGCGCCATGGGATCCGGGTCGATGCGCACCACTTCCAGATCGGAGTTCGACGGCGCGGCGGCCACGGCACGCGGCTGGGCCCAGGCGGGGCCGGCGACCAGCAGGGTCGCCGCGCCCACCCACGTTGCGACCCGGTACCGGGAAAGCCTCGTACGGGGAGTGTTCGCCATCCTTCACCACACCTTTCAGGTCGGGAGCGCCACATCCTGAGGGCGCACGCGTGCCATGATCGGTGAGGTCGCCGGGACAGCCCGGACATCATCCCGCCGAAGTCGCCGCCCACCACCCGTCCGGCGGTCACGGCTTCCCCTGTCTCCCCGAAACCCCCTGATCCCGCAAGCGGGGTTCGGGGCGGCGGACCGGGCGCCCGTCCGCCTCCGGACGCGCCCTTGGCAGGTGGGTGAGGAGACCCGCCTTCATGGGGCCGAGGCGGCGACCATGAGCGGGTAGGCCGGCGTCATGCGCTGGTCCGTGCCCGCGGCTCGGCCGTGTCCAGCAGCACCCAGACCCGCCGTCCATCGGCTACCGCGTCGGTGCCGCAGCTGACGGCGCCGGCGATGGCCGCGAGCTCGGCCAGGGCCTCGTCGACGGTGGGTGCGGGGTCGGGGCGGTGGCTGAGGGCGAGGATGAGCAGCCGGTCGTCCTGGTCGGCGAGGTGGAGGCTGAGCCGCTTGCCACCGTCGGCGAGGACGGCGGCGATGAGCCGCTGGACGGCCACGACGAGGGTCTCGTCCTGCGGGTATGTGTAGCCCCAGGAGCGGGTGGTCCCGGTGACGTGGCGAGCCGCCTTGCGGGCGGCCCACTTGTCGGCGGTGAGCGTCCAGTTCGCCGACCGCCGGTTGCGGACGCTCATCCGGGCCGGCCCGGGCACGGCGGGCAGCAGCCGAGCAGTGGCCAGCGGGGCGTCGCTGTGGGGCCGCTGCGGCTCCACCGGACGCTTGGGTGGGGGCGGCGACTTGGGCGGGTAGGTGGGCGGCAGCTTGAGCCCGCCCTCATGCATCGGCTCCGCCATGACGATCCGCCTCCCGCTGGTGTCCTGGGTGGGTGAAGGGAGCCTACCCCCGAAGCCGAGCGGCAGACTCCAGAAGCCCGACGCAGGAGCGGACACTCCCCGACCGAGCCGGCCCGTAGGTCCGTCGGCCCGGGGCGGCCACCTGAGGACGATGCAGGGCCCGATGCGGTCAGTACGTGGTCCTGCTCTCGCCCCGGGCGACGGTGACGCCGTCGACCTTGAGGATCGCGAAGTTGTTGTCACCCACCGCCCGAACTCCGCCAGGAGCACTACCGCCCCGGATCCGGACGGCGCCAGCCGGTCACCGGCATCCGCAGAGAGGTGAGCGCTGGGTGCCGCACGCAAGGGGTGGGGGCAGCCGTCAGTACCGCGCCGAACCGAAACGGCTGCGCGGCTTGTCAGAGGGGCGTGGAAGCATAAGGCTGTGAGCGGCGTAGACACGGTCCGAGGCATTGCGTACCAGCAGGCACAGGGTGTGCTCCAGGCAGTCGGGGTCCTGGAGGACCCCGACCTGGGCGGTCTGCGGGTCGAGGGCACCGACGACGCTGTCGACATCGAACTGCTCGGACGTGACGGAACGCTGCGCCACGCCATCCAAGTCAAGGTGCGCGCCACCGACTATACGTGGGGGGAGTCAGCACTGCTCACCGTGCTGAAACGCTGGGCAGTGCTCCCTGCGGCCGCGCATGCATCGTTCGAGTTCCTCACGGATGGACGACTCGGTCCGAGCGGCCAGCGCGTCCAGCAGGCCCTGAGATCTGCGGCGGAAGGGGATACCGATGACCTCGCCCGACTGCTCGGTGCAGGCATCGACGACCCTGTGTACACAGCGCTAGGCAAGGCGACGATCCGTCAGGACCCGTCCAACATCGGTGCTCTCCTGAAACGTGCCGAGAGTCAAGTCGCCGCGATGCTGCCCTCAGCTCACACGGACGAGGATCGGCAGGAACAAGCAACAAAGGCTGTCGACCGCTTGTTCCGTGCCCTGTTCGACTTCACCAGCAACCCCGAGCCACGCCATCGCGAGATGGATCGCCAGGTCATCGCGGCGCTTCTAGGCGTCCCCGCTGAACAGTCTCCTGCACACCGGTGGGCGACTGCACGGGCAAGCTACCTGGAGGCAGCTGCGCGCCGTGTTGTGCAGGAGGCGGTCGTGCCTTCGGTCGCCGACATCCAGGTGCAAGTCCCCTCGCTCTTTCGGCAGCACGAATGGGGAGAAGGGCAGAGGACGCACCTGGGCGAACTGCTCAGTGGGGCCGGCCCAGTGCTCCTTACTGGCCGGACGGGGACAGGGAAGTCAACCGCGCTACGCATTCTGCGTCAACAGGCCGCAGAATCCGGTGAAGTGGTGATCATGGTGCACGCCGAGAGCTACTTGCCCGGGCGTATGGCCGCTCTTGCCGCTGATGGCCTCGCTGCGGTGCTCGAAGAAGCGTTCCCCACGGCCACCGGCGCGCAGGCCCTGTCGGACAACACCGTTACCCTAGCCATCGACGGCGCCTCAGAGATCGCTGAACCGATGCGCCGAGCCCTGCACCAGGAGCTCCTGGCCCCCGTCTCCTCCGGCCGTGGGGCACGACTTGTCCTGGTGGGACGCGATGTGGCTGCACTGCGCGAGATCCTGCCCAGCAGTGTGTCTCCAGCCACGTACCAGATGGTGGGGTTCGGGCATGAGCAGCGCGTCGAGCTGGTGGAAAAGGCAACTGCGGCTGCCGGAAGGCCGTGCCCGCCTCAGTTGGCTCGCACTGTGGTAGTGCCTCTGGAACAGACGCTGGGTGATGCAGCGGCCAACCCTCTGCTGTTCT
Organism: Streptomyces antimicrobicus; assembly: GCF_020532625.1. Lineage (GTDB taxonomy): Bacteria > Actinomycetota > Actinomycetes > Streptomycetales > Streptomycetaceae > Streptomyces > Streptomyces antimicrobicus. The sequence continues at coordinate 17,836 of NZ_JAJAUY010000002.1, forward strand.
CCATGGCTCTGTCACTCCTTGACAACCAGTCGGCTCCGAAAGGCAGAGCAGACCTCTATCGGGCCTTCATCGAACAGCTGGCCGCGCGAAACGGAGCATCCGGCCTCTCAGCTGTGCGTACGGCGCTGGGCATCGTCTTCGCCCGCCTGCTCAATGAGGGTCGCCGCTACGCAGACGTCTACGAATGGCACCGCCGGCTCAGTCAAGCCACATCTGGCTTTGTTCATGGGTAGCGACAGCGGTTGTTCATGGGTTTGGGAGGCACCCCGATCCACGGACGGGTGATGTTCACGAGTTTTGACAGCACTGCGGTTCTTGCCAGGGCAGCATCGGGATGCTCCTGGTGAAAGGTGCTGGTCATGCCGCAGATGTCGAAGGTCGAGCTGTATGCGGCGATCCGGCGTGACCACCGCGCTGGTGAGTCGATGCGAGCCCTGGAGCGGAAGTACGGGGTGACGTACCGGACTGTGCGGAAGGCCATGAACTCCGCCTGGCCGGAGCCACGGAAGAAGCTCCCGCCGCGTGCGACCGCGATCGATCCGTACAAGTTCGTGATCGACCAGATGCTGCGGGCGGACCTGGATGCGCCGCGCAAGCAGCGGCACACAGTCACGCGGATCTTCCACCGGCTCATCGAGGAGAACGGGGCCGAGGACATCTCGTACCAGATGGTCCGTCGCTACGTCGCCGACGGGAAGCCCGAGATCCTGGCGGCGTCCGGGAAAGCGCCGGTGGAGGCTTTCGTCCCTCAGTCCCACCAGCCCGGCATGGAGGCTGAAGTCGACTTTGGCGACGTCAAGGTGTGGCTGGCCGGCGAACTGGTCACCTGCTACTTGTTCTCCTTCCGTCTGTCCTACTCAGGCAAGGCCGTCCACCGCGTCTTCGCCTCCTGCGGACAGGAAGCCTTCTTCGAAGGCCACGTGCACGCACTCCAAACGCTGGGAGGGGTCCCGCAGACCAAGGTCCGTTACGACAACCTGAAGTCCGCGGTCGCCCAGGTCCTGGGGCTCAGCCGGGCCCGGGTGGAGACGGACCGCTGGATTGCGTTCCGCTCCCATTTCGGCATCGAGAGCTTCTACTGCCGCCCCGGCATCGAGGGCGCCCACGAGAAGGGCGGGGTCTAGGGGCAGATCGGCTACTTCCGCCGCAACCACTTCACGCCCGTCCCGGAAGCCGGCTCGCTCGCCGAGCTGAACGAGCTGGTCGATCAGTGGGACCTGCACGACGGACGTCGTCGCATCGGGGCAAGGCCCCGGACGATCGACGAGTACTTCGCCGTCGAGCAGCCGCTGCTGGCGCCTCTGCCGGACGAACCGTTCGAAACGGGTCGGCTGTTCACGCCGCGAGTGGACCGCTACAGCCAGATCACCGTCCGCACCAACCGCTACTCGGTCCCCGTCCGCTTGATCGGCAAGAAGGTCCGGGTCATGCTGCACGCCTCTCACCTGGTGGTTTACGACCAGAACGTGGAAGTGGCCCGGCATGAGCGTCTGATCGCCAAGTGCGGAATCCGCCTGGAACTGGACCACTACCTGGAGGCTCTGGAGGGACGGCACCCGAGCACTGATCGAGGTGCTGCTGCTGGGCCGGCATATCGCGCACGAACACCTGGTCGCCGGGCTGGCCACAGCCCTGCGAGCCGGCGCTCTGACCGCGGACGCCGTCGCACTGGAGGCCCGCAAAGCCGCCCAGACCGAGGAAGAACCCGCCTCCGCCCCGCGTGATCCCCATCCGGCAAGCCAGCCGTCGGCGACCATCACGTCCCTGCACGAGTGGCGCCTCGCACACCTCCCGCCGGACACCAGGCCGCTGCCCTCGGTGACCCCCTATGACCAGTTGCTCCGCCGCCACCGCACCAGTGGCAGCACCCACCATGAGGGAGAAGCCCAGTGACCCTGCCCCGCCAACGGAACATGACCGAGCGGGCCGCCGACGCCGCCATCGACACCGCCTGCCGCCTCCTGCGGCTGCCCACGATCCGGGCCGAGTTCCCCGACATCGCATCCGCGGCGGCCAAGGACCAGATGACCTACCGCGGCTTCCTCGCCGAGCTGCTGATGGCCGAGTGCGACGACCGGGCTCGTCGCCGGTCGGAGAGGCGGATCAAGGCGGCCGGCTTCCCCCGGAGAAGTCCCTGCGATCCTTCGACTTCGACGCCAACCCCAACATCGACCCGGCAACCATCCACACCCTCGCCAGCTGCGAATGGATCAAGAAGAGCCAGCCGCTCTGCCTGATCGGCGACTCCGGCACCGGCAAGTCCCACATGCTCATCGCCCTGGGCACCGAGGCCGCCATGAAGGGCTACCGCGTCCGCTACACCCTGGCCACGAAGCTCGTCAACGAGCTGGTCGAAGCCGCCGACGAGAAGCAGCTGAACAAGACCAGCGCCCGCTACGGACGCGTCGACCTGCTCTGCATCGACGAACTCGGCTACATGGAACTCGACCGCCACGGCGCCGAACTCCTCTTCCAAGGTTCTGACCGAACGCGAGGAGAAGAACAGCGTCGCCATCGCCTCGAACGAGTCCTTCGGCGGCTGGACGAAGACCTTCACCGACCCCCGCCTCTGCGCGGCCATCGTCGACCGACTCACTTTCAACGGCACCATCATCGAGACCGGCACCGACTCCTACCGCCTCGCGTCCACCCGGGCCCGCGCCGAAGCCGAGGCCAGTTAGCTCCCGCCACGACAGTCGGCCACCTCACCAGACCTCATGGCGAGCTGGCCGGCGGTCCATCAGATCGCAGCAAGGACCGCATCTCATCGAGGGCCAGGGGTCCGGGATCACGAACAGGCTGACCGACCTCGGATGACCAATAGGGGCGGACGCGTCCCACGAAGTCTGTGAAGTCGCTCCGCAGATACCGTGAGTCGGACGGCTTCAGTCGGATCTGCTGACGACTGTCGGCCCACCAGATCTCGAAATCCGCAACGGTGCCTTCCGCCGGCCAGTCATCGCTCTGCTCCGGAAGCAGCAGGACGTCGACGAAGCCTCCGACGCTCAGGCCGATGTCCACGAAGATCCCGATCGCACCGGGCTGGGGAACCTGCACGACGGTGCCCTCGAAAACCTGCCCGAAACGCAGCCCACTCCGAATCCGAGCCCACTCGGCATCTGTCACCACGAACGCATCCTCGCACCCTCGTCCGGTTCAGGAGCAACTGCACCCGGGCGACAGGATCCCCGTCACGCCGTCTGGGAGACACAGCACTGCCGTCACTTCTCGTGAACATTCACCAACAGGCGGACGCTCAACTGCTGCTGAATTTCATCGACAAACGCTGTCGCTGAACGTGAACGAAGCCACACATCCGCCCTTCACAGCGTGGGATTGCCAGCCGACACGTCAGCCCTCCACGAGGCGGCCCGTCGCTGCGGGCTGATCACTGCATTGGGATGGGACCAGACGGTGGCCGCCATGCACGACTCGTTCGCGGACTACCTCGCCGGAGCTGCGCACGCCAACGGCGCCGAACCCCTTCCCGAACGGCTCCTCGCCGGCGACGACCAGCGCATGCTGTTCTACGCAGAGATTGGAGGCGTGAACGAGGAAGCCGCAGGGTTGGTTGCCCGTGACCTGCCATTCACCACAGTGGCGTTGGCCCGCTATGACCGCAGACCGCTCGGCCAGGAGGCGCCCGCCGAGGTCGCCTCTCTGCTCCACTACCTTTCCTCGGCCCAAGAGCCATCCGTCGTAATGAGCCGGCTGAGGGACGGAAGGGTGCTGGCAATGCTCGCTCCCCGTGCTGGATCAGGTTGGATCGACGAGGCCTCCGGTATCGAACTCGCGCACACCTGTCATGCAGCCGTCGCCGACCAGAAGGCCGGCCCCCTGGCAATTGCGACAAGGTTGTGGCGCCAGGAACTACGCGCCTGCCTTGACCACCGCACAGGCTCCCCGCTGCGCCCGGTGAAAGGCTTGAGTCCCCAAGAGGTGCTGGCCCAGCACACCGAACAGACCGCCACGGCGGCAAACCAGATGATCGAGCGCATCGCGCCCCCCGGTCACGTCACACGCCTGAGAGCCCAGGTGGGCCCGCTCGGCCTTCACGCTGTCATCGGTCAGCCGAGGCAGGACGCACTGGGCGTGCACACACCCGTCGACTATCAACGTGCGATCGGCGTCTCCATTGCCGAAGCGCCGGCTGGCCCCAGCCTTCCGCAAGGAGAGCACGGGGGCTCCACGACCCTGGAGTACCTGCTCGACACCCCACCGGCCGCCACGGCTGCTCAGCGAATCCGGGAAGCCATCGAAGCTCTCACGAAAAAATCGTGGCTTGTGCCCTGATACCCCCTGCCCGGTTCACCGAACGGAAGCACACCATGACCGACCCAGATGTCTGGCAAGCCGTGACGCAACAAGCCGACGCCTGGGCAGCCCTGCCAGTCGTGCAGGAGTTCGCCCGCCAACTGCCCCGCAACTCGCCTGGCCGGACCGGCGGAGTGGCGGGCAGGCTGCAGCACCTGCAAGCCGCTGGCGCCGACATCGCCGGAACGCCCATGCGCCTGACCCGGGAAACGCGCATGTTCGAATCAGTCCCCCATCTGGGCCCAGACACCCCGGTCGACCCGAACCAGTGGAACGCCTGGCTACAGGCAGCTGCACGGATCGAGTCTGCACACCGCACCACCATTGCCTGGCTGCGTTCGCGCATGCCCGGCTATCCGCAGCTGCCCGCTCCGCAGCTCGCTCCTGGTACCGCGCTCACCACCACCGAGTACACGCGCCGCCTTACCTGGCAACCCGGCGAGCGCGCCGCCGGCCTCCAAATGCAGAATCTGCCTCCACATGCCACCCTCCCGCTGCAGGCGGCATCCAGCCAAGTGCGCGCGCTCGGAGAAAGCGCCCGCGCCCTGGCCACCGCGCTGCAGGCAAGCCAGCCGTGGCAGCAGCTCGCAGCAGCCCGCCAGGCGTTGGACGAGAAAAGCCGCAAGGAGCTGACTCAAACACGCGCGCGCCTCAGGCAACGCCTCTCCGACGCAGCCGTCGATGCCCACGAACCCAACCGTGTGCTGCTGCGGCACCACTACCGCTGCACCGTGCTGGACGAAGAGATCGAAAAGCTCACCGGACCAGCCCGGGAGTTCGCCCATGCCTTCGACGCCGCCGACCAGCTCGTGGAACTCGCCGCCAGCGATGTCTTCGGGCAACTCGCCCTCTACGGAAACCCGCTCCTCCTGCAGAACGTCACTGACATCGACCTCGACCCCGGAACTCCGCGGAAAGTCCACTTCAGCGTCAACGACGACTACTGGCTCAGCACCGGCGAGCTCATCCAGATCGACGACCCTCTCCTTGCGGACACATGCCGTCTGATCGCCACCACGGTCAGCTTCGGCTCGGGATCCGCCCTCGCCGTCCGCCTGACCGCCCAGGTCCTGCCCGGAACATCCTCCCTGTGGCAGGCCACCCCTCCTGGCTGAATTGATGCCCGGCCTCCGCGCATGCCGGCGCCCCGACTTCCCAGCAGCACAGCCACGACCGCTCACACAGATTTACCAACAATCAATGAACCTGATCATTGATCACTGATCACCTCAAAGGATCCGACCTGACCACCCGGCCCGCAGCCTGACGAACCCCAGCCCAGACCTCGACAGCAGAATCCAGCCCTGTTACCAAGACAGCCGTGCTGCGGGGGTTGGGGGCGTGGGAGTGGGCGTGACCGCTCCTGGAGCAGGACCGCATCCGAGGGCCCCGGGCGTGACGGGCGGGGCCTTTCCCGTAGCTTCCCACCAGCCCGGACCCGCGATCGCCGAGGGACCAGCGAACGGCGCATGCGCCGGCAGGAGGACACGACGCAGCGCACCGGCGCCCGCCGGATGCCGACCTCCGAAGCGGCACTCGCCCGGCGGACGCCGCCGTCGTCGGGCCACCTCCCGCAACCGGGCCTCCCTCGCATCCGGCCGCATCGTCTGCGAAGACGAGCGCCAGCGGCGGGTGCCGTTCACCGTCCGGGGCGCCCCGGACGGTGGGCCACCAGCGCCACCTCCCGCCCGGCCTCGTGGGTAGTGGATCATGTGGCGGCGTGAGTCGTCGAGTGAAGACGACGAGGTCCGGCTCGGCCAGGCCTGTCGGGCCTGCGCGGACATCGCCCGCGCCCGGAGATCGTGCGGCGGTTCACCGACGGCCACCGGCCGCGTGCTGATGGGCCCGGCAGACCAGGGAGTCGAGGTTGGCCTCCCAGGCGATGAGCCCGGCCGCATCGCTTTCACCTGCAGCAGCGTCAGCAGCGCTGCGCGGTCCCCACGCAGGGTGGTGCGGATTGCCGACCGTCCAAGACTGGTCCAGCCCCCTCGCCGCCGATCATGTGTTCGGTATTAACTAGGCTGCACCCTGTGATGAAGATCAATATCGTCCGCGCCGCCACGGCTGCCGTCGCTGTCGCCGTCCTCGGTGCTTCCGCCCCGCTCCCGGCGGTGGCAGCCGACCCCCCGCCCCTCCCTCCCCTGTCGACAGGCCCGGTGTTCAACAACCCCGCCGGTAGCTGGGCCGAGCAGTCCCGGATCCTGATGCATCTGGAACGGCTCATCAACGGCACCCCGCAGGGCGAGACCATTCGAATCTCCCTGTACTTGTACGAGTCCGGCTATCTGCTCCCCACTCTCAAGGCCGCGCACGACCGGGGCGTCGCGGTCCAGGTGGTCCTCGACGGCGAGAGCTTGGAGGGGCCGGGGCCGGACGAAAGCCCGACCACCTCGTACGCTCGACTGCTTGCCGATCACCTGAACGCGAACGCTGCCGACGGTTCATGGCTGCGGTTCTGCAACAAGGGAGACGCCTGCCTCGCCAAGGACGAGGCGGGCGTCGCCAACGTCAACCACAACAAGTTCTTCCTCTTCTCCCGCACCACGGGCGGCGGGCCCGAGCTGAAGCAGAACGTGGTGGTGCAGTCCTCCGGGAACCTCACGGCCGTTGACAACACGAAGTGGTGGAACGATGCCATGACGGTCGTCGACAATGCGGCGCTCTACGACGCATACGTGAGGTACTTCGACCGGCAGGCCAAGGCCGCAGAGGGCGGACCACAGGACACAGACGTTCGGGAGCAGGACGCGGCGGCGGGCAACGCCAAGGTCTACTTCTTCCCGAGGCAGGAACAGGACGTGATCGTCGGCATCCTGCAGACCGTGGGGAGGGCGGCACCGGGCCAGGACACGGGCCAGCTCGACTGCGGAGGCAACACCCCGGGCGTCGCCGGCACCAAGGACGGCCGGACGAAAATCCGTGTCGCACAAGGACACTTCAACCGTCCCAGAGTCGCCGAAATGCTCTGGAAGCTGGCCGACGCCGGCTGTCACGTCGAAGTCGTCTACCGGCAGCTCGACAACACCTGGAACGTAGCCAAAACCCCTCCGTCGACGCAGCCGGGGACCGTCGTCCCGGACGATGACACCAAGCCGCGTCCTCCTCGCGTGTCGGACTGGCTGACCAGGACGACCGGCAAGGGCCGGATCGCCCTGCACCAGCTGGACAACGACGGCCGCTATGGAATCGACCCGCTCACCAAGCGGCCTTTGGGCACCAGCACCCACAACAAGATCCTTCTCGTGGAGGGCAGCTACGACGGCATCAAGGACAAGAAGATCGTCTATACGGGGAGCCACACCTACACGCAGTCCGCGCTCACACTCAATGACGAGGCACTGCTCAAGTACGACGACACGGCACCCAAGGCTCCGGTCTTCAGCGCCTACGTGACGTACTTCGATCAGCTCCGCAAGGCAGCCGCCGACGAGGGACAGTAGGCCGCAAGGCCAGGGCCGAGCACAGACCGAGGACATCTCTTCGACCAGCCGGCCCGCCGGGCAAGTCCGCCTGGCGGGTCAGCCACATCTGTAACAGATAAAACGGGGCATCATCGACATGAACAAGACGGGGCGGCAAGAGCAGCGGCTTCTAGGGCTCCGAGCGCGTCCTGAACGGTGACCTCTTCCGGGTCCTCATCGGCAAGCAATGAGCGGAGAACAGCGGGGTGGGGCCCACTTGGCGCCGCACCCCGCCCCCGCCCACGCGCCACACCCGCCGCCCCGACGGCATCCACCCGAACCAACGGCGGCCCGGTAGGTCCGGGCCTCAGCGAGCTCGTCGCAGGAGTTCGAACTTCGGGGCCGACGTTACCCACACGCTTGACGAAGAACATGGAGGCCCCCTGCGGCGGGAAGCCCCGGCGAGGGAGGCGGGCGGGATGAGGGACCAAGGAGCCGGCCGTCAAGCCGTGGGGGGTCGGCCGCCCCATCGCCCACGCAGAACCTCGGCCCAGTCGCCGGCTTCCGGACCCGGATCCTCCCACGGCGGCACCGGATCGGGAGCCGTCTCGATCAGGTGCACGAGCGTCCAGACGGCGCCGTAGCAGTCGTCGGGGCCGAAGCACGTGGCCAGAGCCGCGGCCTCTTCGGACGTGACAGGGCGGGAGATCGCCGTCAGCTGGCGTTCACGCCGGTCGATCTCTTCCTCGCTCGCGTCCCAGTCGGGAAGCGGTCCGTCCGCAACGAACGCCTGCACTTCGGGCCTCATGACCGAATGGTCCTCTCCCCCGGCGCCCCAGGACAAGCTGCGCCGTTCTGCTCCACGCGGTGCGTGTTCGTGCTTGGTGGGGCGCTGTCGGGAAGCGGCCGCTTCATCGAACAGGACCCGTGCCAAGAGGCAGTGATGGAGTTGGCCGAGCATCGGGTTGAACAGGTGTCGCAGAGATACGATGTGCGGCCTCGACCACCGCGCTCACCAAGCCCCGGCGACCTCGCCGCGGCGGAGTGGAGAGCCCGCCACCGGTTCCGCTCCGGACGCCTTGGGCTCCGCGAGTCGACTCACAGAGCCCAAAGGCGTCCCACGGCTCACGAGGCCACCCGCTCACCCATCACGTAGCGCGCAGGTGGCTCCTAGCGGCTCCTGCTCACGCACCGCTCCAGCAGTTCGTCGGCGGCGTCTTCGTCGAGGCCGAGCCCGGCTGCCACCTCTGCCGGATCGAGGCGCTGTGCGTCCCGGGCAGGCCGGTACGCGCTGCGCCGAGCCATGATCTCCAGGGTGCGGGCGGCCTTCAGGGCGGCGAGGGGTGAGGTGTCGGCGAGGTCTTCGAGGTGGGTGTTCAGGGTCTGCAGGAGGGTGTCGAGTTCGGCGGGGAGGGGGATGGTGGACTCGGTGACGGTGGCGATGTGGGCGTCCCAGTCCTCGCGGCAGTCCTCCGCCTGCTGCATGCCCGCTTCGCGGAACGCACGCCCGTCGTCGTCCTGGTCCTCGTCTTCATCGCCGAAGGCGGCGGGGGCGGGGTCCAGGGTGCGGGGAGTGCCGGTCCACCCGCAGGAGCACTCCCCGCGCAGGGAGTGCGCCCGCGGCCGGGGGGTGTAGGGGCCCTGGCCGTCGTAGACGCTCCAGTGCGTCACCTCCCAACCGGACCCGCCGGAGTTGGAGTCGAAGTACACCGGCCTCGGGACCGTACCGTCGGCCAGGAGTACCCCTACACGGCCCTCATGCGCACGCCCGTACTCCTCGGCGGTCCACGTCTCGTCCCTCTTCACAGCCGCTCCACCTGCCTGGGCCGCCAGGCGCGGACCCTCGGCGACGAGCGTGCCGTACCAGTCGAGGAGGCCGGGTGGCAATCGGCGAAACCAGGCCCATTCGGGGGAGATGGTTCTCAGGTCCGGTTCGGCATGCGGAAGGTCGCCACCCTCGCCGTCCCCGGCTTCGCTGCCGGGCACGCTGACGACCTGCCGGGGCCGCAGGCGCAGGCCGACGGCGGGCAGTTGTGCACCGTCGGCAGGAGTTGGCGCTCTGCTACGGTGCGGACGTTTTGGTGAGCTTCGGCAAGGGCTTTCCGTCCGGATCCGGACGGAACTCCACCGCTCCTCGTCCGACCGGGTAGAGCTGGACGCCGGCCACCTTGCGGAGCCCGTCGCCGTCGATCGACAAGTAGATGAAGTCGCTCGACGCCTGGTCATCGAGGAACTCCCATCGGCCACTGAAATCGGCGGGGTCGGAGTTCAGGTCCGTTGACACGGCGGTGGCGGAGAACCTGCCGTCGGGCTGGAGCACGAGCTCGGCCCCCGTCTTGGCGTTGCGGTACGTCCCGGGCAGCTCGTCGGGATCGACGGAGGCTGCACACCCTGAGACGAGCAGCGCAGAAGCCGTCAGGGCGGCGCAGAGCCACCATCCGGCCGCTCTCCTGGTCGCCGCAGTTCCCGTACGCATGTTCACAGAGATCCCCCCCAGAGGTTGCACGTCCGGCCCTGCGGCCGCACCCCCTCATTTGAACATGCTCAAAAATGTGGGCTCACCTCGGGTCCCCCTTCACGTTCGCCGGGGTGGCCCGCATGCCGCCGAGCAGCGTGGTCAGGTAGCGGCGGGCGGTGTCGATCCGGTCGGCGGACGTGCCGCCGTGGACGTCGACAGCGTGGGCGATGCCGCACATGAGCGGAACGAGGTCGGCGGCGACGACGTCGGGGCGGACCGCTCCGGCCTCGCGGGCCCGGTCCAAGAGCGTACCGCCGGCCGACCGGAGCGACTTCTTGAGTTCGGTGGTCCGCGGGAGTGCGTCTGTGTCGGTGGCGGTCACCGGCGCGAGGGAGGCGTCGGTGACCTGTGCTTCGACGACACGCAGCAGGAAGCCCTCGAACGCGCGCCACGCATCGGTGTCGGCCAGCGCCTGCTCACCGTGCGCGGCGAGGCCTTCCAGGCAGGGAGTGGCGACGACCTCCAGCAGCGCCTCGGGGGTGGCGAAATGCCGGTAGACGGTGCCGACTCCCAGGCCGGCGCGGCGCGCGACGTCGTTGAGTTGCAGCGGCGCGCCCTGGTCGACCAGGGCGCGGGCGACGGCGACGATCCGGTCCCGGTTGCGGGCCGCGTCCTTGCGTAGGGCTGTCGTCATGAGGGGCATCCTAATCGGATGGCTCATCCGGATGGTCGGGGCGCCCGCGCCCGCGCCCTGCGCCGCTCGCGGCGCCGGAGGTCAGGGGGCGGTGAGCGGTGCGTGGCGTTCGCTGAGCAGGCGGACGGCTTCGGCGACGCGGGGGTCGGCCGCCGTGCGGAGCGGCTCGACGGGGCGCGCCCGGGGGCCGATGACGATGCCGGTGCGGCCGGTGAGTGCGTCGTCGGTGGCAGCGGTGATCGAGGGCCGGGCGGCCACGGCCGCGGGGCCCGAGGTCGAGCGGGCGAACGTGCGGCGCACCAGCGGCCACAGCAGCCGCAGGGCGGGCGAGACGATCCGGGGGTCGGTCAGGGTGCCGTTCGTCATGTCGGTCGCCGCTCCTCCGGGGTCGGCTGCGAAGACCGAGACGCCGGTGCCGTCCAGCCGCTCGGCCAGGTCCAGGGTGTAGGCGAGGTTGGCGAGCTTGGCGCGGCCGTACCAGTGGAAGCCGTAGTAGCCGCCGGGCGGCTCCACGGCGTCGAACACCCGCTTGGCGAGGGCTACCGCGCCCGAGGTGACGTTCACGATCCTGCTCGGCGCCCCGGCCGTCAGCGTGGGCAGCAGGAGTTCTGTCAGCAGGTACGGCGAAAGGTGGTTGACGACGAACGACGCCTCGACCCCGTCTACGGCCTGGCGGACCGGGAACATGGCCCCGACGTTGTTGACCAGTACCGTCAGCGGTTCACCCGCGGCGGCGCGGTCGGAGGCGATGCGGTCGGCGAGCGCGCGTACCTCCTGCAGCGAGGCGAGGTCGGCCCGGAGGAACCGGGCTCGGCGGCTCGGGTTCTGCGCGTCGATGCGGTCGACCGCTCGGGCGCCCCGCTCCGCGTCGCGCCCGACCACGGTGACCGAGAACCCGGCAGCGGCCAGCCCCAGCGCCGTCTCCAGACCGATGCCGGCCGTTCCGGCCGTCACGACAGCTGTCTTCCCCATGCGCGTTCCTCCACCCCGAGCAGACATTCGGATACTTCATCCGCTTGAGGGGAACGGTAACACGATCGGATTACCTATCCGGTTGAGGTGGCGAGCGAGTGCGGGTGGCCCACGCCGTGCGGACCCGCTGCAGGCTCGCCCGGGAAGACCTGGCCACGTGCGCCGGCGGACGTCGACCGCGCCCTTCCCGGCCCCCGTGCGGCCTCAGCGCGGCCGCGGCCGCGGCGGCAAGGCCGAACGGGATCTGCGCCGACGAGCACCACCCGCTCCCCCGCAGCCCAGGAGCGGGCCGCGGCCCAGGTCCTGCCGATCGGCGCGCCGCGGTGAACACGCTGCCGATCGTGGTCGAGGACGTACCGGCCATCAGCGCACCTCGTTCAAGTACCGGGACGCCGGTGTCCTGTCCGACGACGGCTGCGACGCGCGCGCCGAGGTGCTGCTGACCGAGATGTCCGAGGCTGGGGAGTATCTGGGGGTCGGGGCCATTGCGTTCCAGCAGCGACGGGATCGGGCCCGGCGGCAGCCGGGCGGCTGCGGGACCGGATCAGGCTTCGGGGCCGGAGCCGAAGCCAAATCCGGGCGGGCATGCGCCGGGGCAGCCATCGATCGTGCCCGCGTCCACGCAGACCTCGTCTCCGGCGCGCAGCGGGACGCCGCCTGCCTGGTCCCCACCGAGCTCGTCACCAACGCCGTCCGGCACGCCCCGGACCCCGCCCCCTCGACGTCGGCTGGTCACAGGACGGGGGCGACATCGAGGTCAGCGACACCAGCCACGCCCCACCGCACCCATGCCCGGAGTCGGGAAGTCGTCGGGGCGAGGGGTGAGCGGCGCCCCGCCGCGGCCGTGCGCACGGCCCGCCAGGCCACCGACGGGCGCGCCACCTCATGACGTCCCTGCCGTCGAGTTGCTCGCCGCCGTGCGCCACCTGGTGCGCCACCCTGCGCCGGAACGGCAGAACGAGGCCGACCGCGTCCGGGACGCGTGCGGTATCCCCGTCATGCCTGGCGAAAGCCTGCGTGAGTTCCTCGACACCCGCCCCGCAGTCCTGGACGTCACCGACTCCCTCCACGGCGCCGCCATCGCCCTCACCGCGCTCCCCGCCACCGGCGACATGTCGAACAGCAGCGCCCGGTGCCCGTCGGCAGGCACATCCCCCGAGCGGCCGCCCGACCCGAACCCCAGGCCGCCGACCGGCTCGACGTAGACATGCGCCGGTCTCGGACCCGGCGCGGGGTCGTCCTGGTCGACCGGCCGGCGTTGGACTTTCATGATCACTGCCCGATCCGTAGGCTGGCCCGACACGGAAGCAGATCGATCAACGAGGGGGTCACATGGGCAACTTGAGCAACAGCATCGCATCGAAGTACAGCGACCTGGCGTGGCGGCACAGCGAGAAGGCCAACGAGGCCTTCCAGAACTGGACGCTCCGCAAGGAGCAGAAGGACCACGCCGAGGCGATGCTCCACGCCCAGATGGCCACCATGTACGCGGGCATGGCCACCGCCGCGAAACTGGGCAACTAGGCACCGCGCACTGCGGACGCACCGGGCCGGCGGGCAGCGCCCGGCACGTCCCCTGCTTGTACAGAAGCCCTTTCCGCTGTGGGGCGGTGCCGCCGAAGGAGGCAACCCCCGACCCCGATCCGGGTTCCGGAGCGGCGCAGCGTACACGGCCCTTCCTCGGCCGGCCTCGGGCGCCCCCACATCACCGGCTCGGCACGCGGCGGCCGCCGCCCCCACAGGAGCGACGGCCCGACGGAGGCCGAGGGAACCGGCCGCTGTCGCGTTCAGATGGTGGTGCGAGCGGCTTCAGGCGAGGTGGACGGTGTGGCCGCTTTCCCGGCCGAGCCAGATCGTGGCCTCGCCGTCCAGCGCCACAGCGTGCAGGCGCAGGGGCTTGCCGGAGGCTTCGACGACGACCTCGGCGCGCTCCAGGCACCAGTTGTCGTCGTCGTAGGGGTGGGGCTCGAAGCGGATGTAGACCGGGTGGGGCTTGACCTCGGCCAGCGGGATGTTCTGCGGGTCGTTGATGGGTGCGTCCAGGACGTTGGGGTCGCCTCCGAAGACGAAGGTGTTGCTGTCGCCGGGCTGGAAGGGCACCTTGTTGCCGGCCAGGCGGCAGGAGAACTCCCGGCCGGCGATGCCGAGGTAGACCTTGCTGTCTCCCTCCACCCCGACCCGCCGCTTGAAGGTCCGCTCCCCGCGCTCCTGCGTCGCCGTCTGGAGCGTCACGGTGATCTTCTTGATCGTCTCTGACATGACAGTTCCTCCTGTAGGGGGTTGCTGCGCACCTGGGGACGTGGGCCGCCGGGACCGCTTCACCGGGCGGGCCGTCATCCAGCCCTGGGCAGGTGTGCGCATAACTCGGCGGGCTCACGGCGGTGGCAGGCCGCCGGTCACTGGGCCGGTGTGTAGGTCAGGGTGGTGTTCGGGCAGCCTGCAGGCGTGGCGAGGCAGGGTCTCCCGCTTCGGGTTCCGGGCCCCTGCCGGTACGCGCCGCACCAGGGGCAGGACCGGCAGGGCCCCGGCGGCTGCCGTCGGACCACGCCGAACACTCCTGATCACGCCACCGGTTCTACCGGGCGCACCCGCTCCGACCCGAACACCGTTACCGGCCACTCACCCCGCCGGAGGACCCGGTCCACCGCAGAAACGCCACTTCACACCCCCACACAGCCCTCACCGCGAGCAGACGTCGGCTCTGCGGTTCAACCGCTCCGGCGAGAACGACCCTCAGCCGGCCGCCGCCGGGTGCCCTACCCCAACCGGGGCATCCCACCGACGGCGCGCAGCGAAGCCCATGGCCACACGCAGGAAGGTGAAGTGGCGTCACGTCCGCACCGTGCGTACGCCCTCGATCATCTCCGAGGCGAACGGCGATGCCAGCACCCGCGGCCCCCGTTCTCGCGGCCCGGACACCCCCGGCACCCGGCGTCGCCCTGTGGCGGGTGCGGTCGCACGAGCGGCCCCTGCCACCTGGCACGGCAGGGCGCCCGCGGCGAGGCTGGGCCGGGGGCCCGCTTCCGAAGGAGACCTGATCATGGCCGCTGACACCCCGGACATCTACCGTCGCACGGACCTGAGCCGCGCCGTTTGGCACAAGAGCAGCCGCAGCAACGCGGGAGAGATGTGCCTGGAGGTCGCATTCCTGGACGAAGGTACCGTCGCTCTGCGCGACTCCAAGGACCACAGCCGTCCCGCGCTGCTGTTCAGCCAGGGCGAATGGGCCGCTTTCACGGCCGGGGTCCGAGACGGCGAGTTCGACCGGTAGACGCACTGCGCCCGCCGATGCGGCCCGCGGTCATCCACCGGGTGACCGCGGGCCTCTGCGGAGGGCCCGCCGCCGCCGTCCGGGGTTGGGGAAGGTCACGGCCGTGACCGCTGGCCGGCCGAGCCACCTCCTGCTTGGCTGCCGACCAGGCGGAACTCATGCGGAGGGCATTCACTCCTGCGTGTGAACGGCTTTTCGAGTGTCGTGCCGTTGAACGCTGCCGCGCACCGGGCGCCTGCATCATGAGCGCGAAAAACCCGGCCACCGGCCCCCACTGAATGGAGTTCCCCATGCGCGCACGCACCGCGCTGCTGGCTGTCGCGAGTGCCTTCGCTCTCGGTCTGTCCGGCCCCGTCTCCGTGTCCGCGGCCACGCACATGGACGTCGACGGCGCCTTCCACTACTACTACAACGACGCCGGATCCGGTGTGAGGATGCTCGGCACCCTGAACGAACCGCCCCAGGCCGAATGCGTCAGCCTCTTCGACGGGCAATGGGAGCTCTACGGGTACGCCCCGCACAACAGCACCAACGCGGTCGCCGAGATCTGGGCCGACAGCACGGAATGCCAGGGACTCCCGAGCCGCGTCCTCCTGCCGAACGGTGAACAGCAGCCGGACTCGGTCCAGGTCAAGTCGGTGAAGTTCAGGCTGCCCCTTCCGTAGGCGACGCCCCGGCCGCCCCGGTACAAGCAAGGCCGAGACCGCTGTACCGGGGCCGGCCGGCGCGACAGCACCGCGACCCGATGCTCTGACGCCGTGTCCCCCCTGGAGGACCGTCCCCGCCGGCGGCGGGTTCACGAAGGGCTACCGGCTCGCGCGGAGTCGGCGTGGGGAGCGCAGTGCCGCGCTCGCGGGCCAGGTGTCGGGGTGGCAGCGGTCCGGGTGGGTGAGGAGCAGAGCCGCTGGAGGGGGACGTGTTCGAGGGCGGTGGAGAAGGTGCCGCTCGCGTCCCGCACGACGGTGTCGATGTCACGGTGGCTGGTGACGACCCAGACGTCGAGTTCCGGGTCGTGGTGGACGGGGTGCTCGCGGTGCAGGTGCGTGTAGAGGCCGCCCGGCTCGCCGCCCCCCTGTGCAGTGATCGCGCCCGGGGTGACGGCCGTCGTTGAAGCGGTCGGTGCCGGTGGCGACGGGGGCGCGCAGGGCGGGCAGCAGCGCCTGGCGCAGCTCGGCGAGCCGCGGGTGTCCGGTGTTCCAGAACTCGGCGAGCAACTCGGCGGGCGTCCATGCCGAGCCAGCCCTTCCGGCTCAGCTCGTGCGGGTCCCGGTAGGCGGCGGGCAGCGGGTAGGGGCCGGCCGGCGCGTGGGCGGGTACGGCGGGGCCGCCGGGCTTGAGCGCGTACAGGAACAGTGCTCCTCGGTCGTCAACCGGAGGTGGGGCGTGGTCCGGTCGGATAATCCGCGTGCGGTCCGGCGTCCCGCGTGATAATCCTCCCTGCCATGGACGATCTTGTAACAGCGCGGCTCGTGCTTCACCCGATGACCGTCGACGACGCTGAGCGCGTGGTGGCGGGCGAGTCGGACAGCGGTGCCCCTTGGGCGCCCGGCTACCCCACCGACGGGGATGTGTCCGCCGCCAGGCGCTACCTGGACACCTGCGCGAACACCGGTGACCCCCAGCCGTTCGGCAACTACGAGATCCGTCTGCGCGAGGACGGCCTGGCGATCGGCGGCGTGGGCTTCCACGGACCTGCGGACGCCAACGGCAGCGTCACGATCGGCTACGGCCTCGTCCCGTCGGTGCGGGGCAAGGGGTACGCCGCCGAAGCCCTCCGCGGACTGCTGTCGTTTGCGCGCTCACGCGGCGTGACCTGTGTGAAGGGCGACGCCGACCACGACAACATCGCGTCCCAGCACGTCATGTCGGCAGCCGGGATGCGGCCGGCCGGACAGGACGAACGCGTCAGGTATTTCGAGATCGCCTGGACCGACACGGCGACAGAGGCTGACCCACGCTCCTAGGCGCCACTTTCGCGGCCTCTCCCCCGCGCGCGGCCACGGGTCACCGCGGGCAGCTCGGGCCGGTCCCGTCCTGATGGGGCGGACGGCTGGACGGCTGGGTGGCTCGGGGGCGCAGTCGCGTCGGCATCCGCGGGCCGGGCACGGCGCCGGGCGAGTGGTTGCCCGTGGCCGGCTACCGCCGACGCCGTTGCGTCGTGCTTGCCTCGGTGTCAGTCGCGGCCCGGCCCGTCCTCGGTTTCGAAGAGCCGGTCCAGGTAGCGCTCCACGGCTTCGAGCGCGGCGGCGGGGGTGACCGCATCGAGTTCCAGCAGTGTGGTGAAACCGGTGAGGGCCAGCAGGAGGTTCGTCTCCAGCACCGGGTCGCGGTCCGGCTCGATGTACCCGTCGGCGATCGCCTGCCGCACCACCTGCTCGACCATTGCGCGGCCCTGGAGGAGTCCGTCGCGGGCCCGCGCGTGGAGCTCCTCGTCGTGCAGCGCTTCCAGTACGTACGCGGCGCTCATCCGGCTCTGGGCGCGTGCATCGGCGTGCAGGGGCAGGAGCTCGACCAGCATCACCCGCAGCACCTGCCGGGGGTGCGGGGGCTCGGGCAGCTCCGCCAGTGCCCGGCCGACTCGCAGCGCGGTCTGTTCGCCGGCGAAGTCCATGGCGAAGGAAAGCATCGCCGCTCGGGAGCGGAAGTAGTGCTGGAGCTGGCCGAGCGAGATGCCGGCTTCCTGGGCCACGTCACGCATGGTCAGGTGCCTGACGCCCTGCTGTTCCACGACCCTCCACAGCGCTCGCGCGATGGTCTCACGACGCTGCCGGTGATCGACCTGCTTGGGCATGGGCTCGGCTGCTCCTTCGGTCTCTCCCTTTTCCAATACAGTTGACATAATACATCTGACTTACAAAGCTGGGATGCCCGAAGGGGAGTACGCGCGTGTTCGAGCAGCAGCCCGTCGTCCGCACCACTGGAGGAATCGTCCGCGGCTTCGTGGACCGGACAGCCGCGGTCTTCCGCGGCATCCCCTACGCCCGACCGCCGGTCGGGGCGCTCCGCTTCGCCGCTCCCGCGCCGCCCGAGCGTTGGGAGGGCGTACGCGCGACGTGCGAGTTCGGCCCCCGTGTCCCGCAGTCCGGTCCGCTGCCGGCGGACCCCTCACCTCAGGGGACCGACTGGCTCACGCTGAACGTCTGCACCCCGGATCCCGGCCGGGCCGGGCTGCCGGTGCTGGTCTGGATCCATGGCGGCGGGTACATCTCGGGGAACTCCGGCGACCCGCTGTACGACCCGGTCGCTCTCGCCCGGGCAGGACTGGTCGTCGTGAGCGTGAACTACCGTGTCGGTGCGGAGGGGTTCGCTCACTTGGACGGCGCCCCGGCCAACCGGGCGTTCCTCGACCAGATCGCGGCCCTGCGGTGGGTGCGGCGCAACATCGCCCGGTTCGGCGGCGACCCCGACCGGGTGACCGTCGCCGGACAGTCCGCCGGTGCGGGGTCTGTCGCCGCACTGCTGACCATGGACACGGCACGCGGTCTGTTCCGCCGGGCCATCGCCCACAGCGTCCCGGGCAACCTCTGCACCCCGGCCCTGGCCGCCGAGGTCAGCGTCGAGCTCGCCCGGCTGCTGGGTACCGGATCCACCGCCGCCGCCCTGGCCGAGACGGACCCGTGGCACCTGGCCGCGGCGGTCACCGACCTGGGGGCGGCCCTGCCGCAGCACCTCCCGCGCTGGGGCCGGCTCGCGGCGAGCGGCATCGCGACCGTTCCCGTCGTCGACGGCGACGTCCTCTCCGCTCCGCCCTGGTCCGCCTTGGCTTCCCGGCGAGCCGAGGGCGTCGACCTGCTCGTCGGTCACACCCGCGACGAGTTCCGGTTGTTCAGTGTCCTCAGCGGACGGCACGGCACCTTCACCGGCGAGGAGGCCAGCCATCACCTGGAGCTGTTCGCACCCCCGTCCGGGCCGGCCGGCTACCGCGCCGCGCACCCGGAGGCCACCCCCTCGGACCTGCTCGAAGCTGTCAGCTCCGACGCACTGTTCCGCATACCCTCGCTCCACCTGGCAGAGGCCAACACCACGGCCGGCGGCACCTTGTACCTCTTCGAACTCGCGCTGCCCGCCCCGGCGATGAACGGCGCTCTCGGCGCCTGCCACGGCCTGGACCTCCCTCTGGCGTTCGGCACCCTGAGCAGCCCCATGGGCGAGCAGTTCCTCGGCACACCACCCGCGCCGGAGGTCGTCCAGGCCTCGCGCGAGTTGCAGGAAGCCTGGGTCCGCTTCACCACTACCGGCGATCCCGGATGGCCCGCTTTCACCCCCCGGCATCAGCTCACCCGGGTCCTGGACGTCCACTCCACCACCACCCGCTATCCCGAGCAGAGCTCCCGCGACATCTGGGCCGGCCACCCCCTGACCGCTTACGACATCCTCTGACAAAGGCCCGGCAGACCTCCGCGGAGGCCGCCCCGTGCTCCCCCGCCACGCAGGCCCCGGCCGGCTTCCCGCTCCTGGCCGGCTGCGGGACCGGCGGAGCGCGGGTCCGGCGGAGCGCGGTCGACACCCGACACCATGACATCGGGCAGCGGCACTTCATCATGTTGAGGGGTGGGCCGGGTCGCCGCGGCGCGGGGCTCGGATACGAGGCTCGGGACACTCCGCTGACCGAAAGGGGTCGGTCCGCTACTTCCGTGCACGACTTCCAGCGCGACGCCCGGGCCTGTCACGTACCCGACCGTGCCGCCCTGGAGCGCATGCAGGCCGCTCTGGTCTGGCACGCGAGACGGTCGTAGAAGCCCACACACTCCGAGCAGGCACTCGGATTGGTCACATAGATCTCGTCCTCCTCCGAAATCGCCTCGTTCGGGCACTCCGGCTCGCAGGCGCCGCAGTTGATGCAGTCCTCGGTGATCACCCGGCGGCGCCCACGACAGAACCGCTCGCCCGTCACGACCGTGCGTCCGCCGTGCCCGGGTCGGCGAGGGCCTCACCCCCGGCACTTGTGGGACATGACTGCGCTGCGGCAGGGACCGGAAACGGGAGTTACAGCTTGCGGGGTTCGTTGTTCCGGGCCGGGTCCGTGATGCTGATGCCCGCGGGGATGAAGCCGCGCTGGCCCCTGGCGGCCAGTCCTCTCAGGTGCTGCCGGTAGCGCTCGGGGGAGACGACCTTCACGTTGAAGAGCATCCGGGAGTGGTCGACGCCGCAGAGTTCGGCGCACTTGCCCCTGAAGGTGCCCTCCTCGCTGGGTGTCACCTCGAAGACGTTGACGTTGTGGCCGGGGAAGACGTCCTGCTTCATCAGGAACGGCAACACCCAGAAGGAGTGGATCACGTCGGTGGACGTCAGGATGAACCGGACCTTCTCGCCCTTGGGCAGCCACAGGGTGGGACCCGGGTTGCCGGTCTGCGGGTTGCGGATGCCGGGGACCCCCACGTCGTGGACGCCCTCGGCCCCTGCCGGGAAGGTGTTGATGTGCCGGTCCGGAACGATCTGAAGGTTCCGGTCGGCCTTCGCGTCACCGGTGGCGGCGTTGCCGTCCACGTCCTCGATGTAGTTGAAGCCCCAGCTCCACTGGAACCCGACCACGTTGATGGTGTGGGCCGGCTTCTTGCTGAGCTCCAGGAGCTGGGCCTCGTCGCGGGCGGTGAAGTAGAAGAGGACCGAGACGATGATCAGGGGAACCACGGTGTACAGCGCCTCGATGGGCATGTTGTACCGGGTCTGCGGGGGAATCTCGACATTCGTCCTGGTACGCCGGTGGAAGATGACCGCCCACATGACCAGCCCCCACACCAGCAGGCCGACGACGAGCGCGGCCGCCCACGAGCCCTGCCACAGGGAGAGGATCCGAGGAGCCTCTTCCGTGACCGGGGTCGGCATCCCCAGACGGGGGAAGTCCCGCCATGTGCAACCGGAAGCGGTCGCCAGGACCAGGACAGCGGCCAGCACCCGCACCGGCCTGCGCCGCAGGAGACCCCGCAGAGGGCGGTCACAGCGGTTGAGATTCATGTAGCGCCTTCCCGAGGCTTCTGCCGGTGGAGCGGACGTCGACGGCGGCCGACTCGCGCGCGGTCGCCGACCCGACGCCGGCAGGACGTACGGAGCCTTATGCCGACAAAACACTACTGGTCACGCTCGGCCGTCGCATGGAACGCGCCGCTGCGGTTGGTCTGGCTGGCCCAGGGCCCTTGACCAGGCCACTGGTCGGGCAGCCCGCCATCGGCCGCTGGCAGCAGGACGGGAGGCGGCACGAGTGTGCGCCCTCCCCCGGACGCTGAGAGCGGCCTGGCGAAGTGCGGACGGCCGACGGCCGGGCGGGGGCGGGCGTGGTCCGGGTCGAGGAGGAGGGGGCGTACGGGGGGGGCGGCCCGGATGGTCGGTCGGCGAGCGCGGGCGTCTTTAGAACGGGAGTTCCAGGGAGTAGCCGTTCTCGTCCCGGGTGACGGCGGTCGGCTTCGGTCGGGCGGTGCGCTGTTCGACCACGGTGGGGTGGACGGCGATCGCTTCGTCGACGCGGCCGGGGCCGGCGAGGGCACAGGCCCGCCAGTGGTGCTGGAACTCCTCGTGACCGTGGTGCGGCACGACGCTGGGGTGCTCGACCAGGTAGAGCACGTCCTGGGGGCGGTCGAGGAGCGAGACGAGTGGTGCCAGGAGGTTGGAGCAGTCGTACCAGCCGAAGCCTGGTTCGGCCACGGTGATCGCGTCGTCCAGCCGCCCGTCGCGCAGCAGGGTCGCGGAGAGCCAGGCGCGGTGGCCGACCCAGTCGTCGGCGGCGATGGCCTCCCGCACCGCCGCCTCGGCCTCTTCTGCCCTTCCCCGGTCGCGCAGGGCTTGAGCGTAGACGGCCAGGACGACACGCGCGTCGCCTCCGGCGGCCAGCTCGCGCAGGGCGTCGAGCCGGCCGTGGCGTGCCAGCAGCTCGGCGTAGGCGGTCAGGGTGTCCTGCCCGAGGAAGTGACGACCGGCTATGTCCCGGCCGAGGAGCCGGATCGCCTCGTCGACCCGGCCCGCGCGCTCGAGCACCCGGGCCTGGAGGCCTTGCGCCTGCGAGAACGGGTGGTTCCACCGGCCTTGGCCGCGTGCCCCGCGCGCGCTTCGCGCGCGGGGGGCGATCAGCTGGAGCATCCGCTCGTCACGGTCCCGGCCCTCTGTGATCTCCACCAGGACCGGCAGGATCCACGGTTCGTCCAGGTGCGGGACGAGCAGGTCGATGGCCTCGTCGATGCGTCCCGCTGCGGCGAGCAGCTCGGCGAACGCGCGACATGTGGTCGCCGAGGCGCGGCCGGCCTCGTCCGGACGGACCAGATCCAGGGCCTCCTCCGTCCGGCCGGCCCGGAGCAGGATGTCGGCCTGCGCCCACAGGGCGTCGCGCCACCCGGTCGCGACGAAGGGCTCCATCACCCGCAGCGCCCGACCGAACTCCTCCGTCCGGCACAGCGCCTGCGCCGCGCCCTGCGCGCAGAACCACTCACCGCGCTCCACCGCCGCCCGGATCACCAGGTCCAGGTGGCCCTGCTCCAGCAGCAGGTCCACCATGCGCGGCGGAAGACCGCCGAAGTGGCGCGCCTGCCATTCAAGATCGTCCACGTTCACGGGGGCGAGCGTAAGGGTGCCCCCTGACATCCCGTGGGCGGAAGCCTCATGGACGGCCTGTGCGTCGGCGCATGCCGGCGGGGGGCTTGCGGCTGCCCGGCAGCTGAGGCCCTCGGAAGGTGCCCGACATGCGGAGGGCCTGCTACTCAGCGACCTCCTGAGCACTCCCCTGGCGTGTGGCGCCGGCTGCGGCCACCACCCAGCCTGCCACCCACAGCGCGCCCACGGCGAGTGCCGCGGCAGCCGCTCCGGCATCGGGGGGCGGGGCGCCCAGGCCGGGAGCCAAGCCCGTTGCCCGCGCGGCGAAGCCGATGACGCCGGACCCGACCATCAGGATGCCGGCCCAGGAGACCAGCAACACGCCCCGCCGGATCCATCGGCCGGCCGGTGGACGGACCAGCAGCAGGGCGACCAGCGCCATCAGCAGGCCGAGAGCGGCGTTGCCCAGTTGCGCCGCCGTGACATCGCCGATGGACGCGTACGCCTCGGGCGGGGCGGGGAATCCCGGCATGCCCAGTTCACCGGACCGCGCGAGGTCGACCTTGCTGAGGGTGTAGGCGAGCGCACCCGCGCACGCAGTGAGGGCGCCGGCCCGCTGCGCCCGCGTCCGCTTGCTCGTTGCCGTGTTCATGACTCCATCCTGGTAGGGAGCCCGCAGTGCCGCGTCCCCCGGCCGAACCGTCCGCCTCCCCCGTCCGGGGGAGGGACCACGAACCGGTGCCGTCCGCGTGGCTCAGGTGGCGTGTGGCGAAGGTGGCGTGTTCCGACTGCGGCGCCCGCCGGGGACGCGGCTCGCACGTGAGCGTCCCTGGGGCGGGCAAGCCGAAATCCCGTGGAGGTCACCTGGGTGGCGTGGAATGATCTTCGGCGACTGTTGACGGAAGGAAAGGCCGACAGCGTGTACGTACCGCCCTCCGCGCGAGCTCTCGACGACGACGAGCGTGAGCTCGTGGAGCTGGCGCGCCGCACCATAGACGCGCATACCGACGCCGGGCCCGACGAGGACGGGATCCACACGATGGGCGCCGCGGTCATGGCCGCCGACCACCGGATGTTCGCCGGGGTGAACCTCTACCACTTCACCGGCGGTCCCTGCGCCGAACTCGTGGCTCTGGGCGCCGCGCGAGCCCAGGGCGCCCGCCAGATGCGCTGCATCGTGGCCGTGGGAAACCACGGCCGGGGGGTCATCGGCCCGTGCGGGCGCGATCGGCAGGTCTTTGCGGACTACTACCCCACCATGCGCGTCATCGTGCCCACGCCCGCGGGGCCAAGGTCGGTTCTCGCCGCCGACCTGATGCCGCTGACCCAGCGATGGACCCCGGACGGCATGGCCGGTCTCGATCCCTCGCTCTACCAAGACCCCGAGGCGGCCGGCCCCCCGATCATCCGGTTCAACCCCCGCTACCTCGAAGACGTCCGCTCCGGCGCCAAGACCAGGACCACCCGCTTCCGGGACCCGGCCCGGCTCGGGCCGGCCCGGCTGGTGTTCGAGAGCGACCCCGAAGTCGTCCTGCCGGCAGAGGTGACCGGCATCAGGCACTGCCTGGTCGACGAGCTCACCGACCAGGACGCCCGGGCCGAGGCACTCACGACCGCAGACGAACTCCGGGAAGTCCTCAAGCGCCACTACCCGGATCTGGCTGGCACCGACGAAGTCGACGTCGTCACCTTCCGGATCGACGGCGGGACAGGCGCTGTTTGAATCGCGCCGGCACCGGCCCGGCACCACAGCGGAACGCGGGCGTTCCGGCGTGTTCCCGGCGACAGGAGCGCTTCCCTGGCGGGACCCGTCACAGCCGGCGAGGCCGGCTGTGACCGTCGTCCCGCTCAGGACGCACCCACCGGTCGCAGCGCCCGCGAGAACCCCCGGTCGTCGTGCAGCCACGACACCTTCTCGTACAGCGCGTCGTCGGAGAGGCCGGAGAGCATCGCGTTCCTGGCTGCGGCCTCCTGCCCGGCCGGGTGGTAGAGGCTCCGGCCCATCTCCCTCGCCACCCACTGGGCGTCAGCCGTGCGCCGGCGCCGTCTGCTCTCGTACTCCGCCCACGCCAGGGCGAAGCCGCCCTCCGCGCAGGCGAGCACCTCACCGAGGACGACCGCGTCCTCCAGAGCCATGCAGGCCCCCTGGGCCGCGTACTGGAGCATCGGGTGGGCGGCGTCGCCGAGCAGGGTCACCCGCCGGTCCGTCCAACTGCCCACCGGGTCCCGGTCGCACAGCACCCATTCCCTCCACTGCGCGCCGAGCTCCAGCAACTCCCGGGCGGTCCTCCCCAGGTCGGCGAAGGCCCCTAGGACCCGGTCGCGCCCGGTCGGCCTGCCGACGACCACCTGCCGCGCGCCGTCGTCGCGGGTCGCCGCGAGGTTGAGGTACTTGCCCTCGCCGATCGGGTAGTGCACGAAGTGCCAGCGCGGTCCGGCCCACAAGGTCACGCAGTTCCACCGCAGATGCGGCGGGACCTCGTCCATCGGGATGACCGAGCGGAAGATCGTGTGGCCCGAGACCCGCGGCTCGCCGTCGCCGACGAGCTGCGCCCGCACGGCGGAGCGGATGCCGTCGGCGCCGACCAGCGCCGCCCCGCGCACCCGCTGCCCCGACTCCAGGACGGCGGTCACCGACGCCGCGTCCTGCTCGTAGGCGGTGACGCGGCTGTCGGTGCGCAGGTCGACGGCGTCGCAGGCGCGGCACGCGGCGAGCAGCGGCTCGTACAGGTCCGCGCGGCGGACCACCGCGTACGGGTTGCCGAAGCGCTTCCGGTAGCGCTCGGTCAGCGGCATGCTGCGCACGCGCTCGTCGGTCGTGCCGTCCATGAACCGCAGTTCGTCGACGTACACGGCCAGCGCGCGCACCGCGTCCCCGACGCCGAGCCGGTCCAGGGCGTGGAAGCCGTTGGGCCCGATCTGGATGCCCGCGCCCAGTTCGGTGAAGGCGCCGCGGCGCTCCAGGACCACCGCCCGGTGGCCCGCTTGCGCGACGCTCAAAGCGGCGGCGAGGCCGCCGATGCCGCCCCCGGCGACGAGTACGGTCGACATGGTGTCCCTTCCGTGGTGGTGACTCAGACGAGGGCGGCGGCGGGGGCGGGGGCGCCGGCGAGCACGTGGACGAGGGCGTCTCGGAGGATGCCGGTTCCGTCCTCGGTGAGCACAGACTCGGGGTGGAACTGCATCGAGCAGAAGCCCGTCCCGCGCAGCGCGTGGACCTCGCCGGTCGCCGGATCGCGGCTGACCTCGACGACCCCCGGGACGGTCGGCGCCTCGGCCTTGTCCTCGTCGCAGCGGGCGACGAAGGTGTTGTAGAAGCCGACGCGCACCTGGCGGCCGAAGAGGTCGATCTCGCGCTGCACCCCTTGGTGGGGCACGTCCCGGCGCACCAGTTCGAGGCCGAGCAGCCCGCTGAGGACCTGGTGGCTCAGGCACACCGCCACGAAGGGCCGTCCGGTGTCGAGCAGTCGCCGCAGGTCTGCGCGCAGGTGGGCGATCTTGGCCAGTGCGTCGTCGCGGGGGTCGCCGGGGCCCGGTCCCATGACCACCAGGTCATGGCCGTCCAGGCAGTACGGCTCGTCGAAGCGGCGCACCGTCACCGCCATCCCCATCGAGCGCAGCAGATGGGCGATCATCGAGGTGAAGGTGTCCTCGGCGTCCACCACCAGGGCCGTGCGGCCGGCCAGTGCCGGTCCCCGGCCGCGGGCCGGGGCGTCCGCCGCGGCCTGCGCGCTGCGCCGCTGTGCCGCCGCCTCGTCGCGGAGCCAGAAGCCGGCGATGTCCTCGTTGCGGCTCTCCAACGCCCTGCGCACGTCGGGGTGGTCGGCGAACCGGCGCGGGCGTGGGCTGAGCGCCGCCAGCAGCCCCTCGGCCTTCGCGCGCGTCTCCGCCACCTCGGACCACGGGTCGGAGCCGCGGACCAGTGTCGCGCCGACGCCGATGCTGAGGCGTCCGGAGCGGTCGATGTCCGCGGTGCGGATGAGGATGGAGGAGTCGAGCCGGCGGGCGCCGTCGGTGTCCCTGCCGATCAGGGCCGCCACGCCGCTGTAGTAGCCGCGCCCGCCCGCCTCGTGGCGGCGGATGACCCGGCAGGCGCTCTCCAGCGGGCTGCCGGTCACCGTGGGGGCGAACAGCGTCTCGCGCAGGACCTCCCGTACGTCGCGCACGGTGCGGCCCTCGATGAAGTACTCGGTGTGGGCGAGCCGCGCCATCTCCTTCAGCCGGGGGCCGATGACGCGCCCCCCGCTCTCGCAGATGCGGGCCATCATCTTCAGCTCCTCGTCGAGGACCATGTACAGCTCGTCGGACTCCTTGCGGTCGGCGAGGAACTCCAGGAGCGTCTGCAGGGTCGGTCCCGAGGGCGGGTAGCGGTAGGTGCCGCTGATGGGGTTCATCACGGCTGTGCCGCCTGCCACGCTGATGTGCCGCTCCGGGGTGGCGCCGACCAGGGTCCGGTCGCCGGTGTGGACGATGAAGGTCCAGTAGGCGCCCTGCTCCCGCTCCACGAGCCGCCGGAAGAACGCGAGCGCGACGGCGGGGGTGTACCCGCCGATGTCGGCCACGAAGGAGCGTCTGATGACGAAGTTCGCCCCCTCTCCCCGGCCGATCTCCTCCTCGACCACGCGCCGCACCGTCCGGGCATACGTCTCGTCGTCCACGTCGAAACGGGCACCGTGCAGCGGAGCGGGGACGTCGGGGATGCGGCGCAGTGCCTCCGCCAGCGGTACCGAGTCCTGCTCGCGTACGGTCATGGCCAGCAGCGGGGTTCCGTCGTCGACGGCGGCGTAGCCGCGTTCGGCGATCTGCCGGTAGGGGATGAGCGCCAGGACCTCGTGCCGGCCGGGTGCGCCGTCCGGGGCCTCGGGGAGCGGCAGGTCGTCCAGGGCCGCCACCTCCACGACCTCGCCCAGCAGGACCTCGAGCTGCTCGGCCGCCCCGGACTCGGGGCGGTGCAGCAGCGCGAAGGGGGGCGGGTCCGCGGCCAGGACGCGGTCGAGCGGGGCGGGGGCCGGGGCCGACGGCCGGTCCGCGGTCATGCGCAGGCCCCTTCCTCGACGCGCGGGGCGGCGGACACGGGAGCCGCGGTGGCGGCCGGCGGGAGAGCGGTCGCGGGAGCGGCCGAGGATGCGGTCGGGAGAGCGGCCGCGGGAGCAGCCGAGGATGCGGTCGCGGGAGCGGTCGCGGCGGCTGTCAGCTCCGCCGCGAGCCGCCGCGTGGTGGCGACCACGGCGCAGCGCCCGGCCGCGTAGTCCAGCGCCATCCGGTGCTCGGCGGCGGAGAAGTCCGCCATCGCGTCCGCGGCGAGGAAGGCCTGGATGTCCTGGGTGAAGGCGTCGCCGGCCGTCATGAGGATGCCGATGTGCGCGTACACGCCGCAGATGATGAGCTGGTCGCGTCCGGCGAGCCGCATCTTCGCCAGCAGGTCGGTCCTGTGGAAGGCGCTGTAGCGCCACTTGGTGAGGACCCAGTCCCGGGGCCGCGGGCCGAGGCCCTCCGCGACGCCGCGGTGGGCGGGGTCGATGGTCATGCCCGGCCCCCAGAAGTCCTTCAGCAGCCCCCGCCGCTCGGGGCTCATGCCGCCCGGCTGCACGGTGTAGGCCACCGGGACGCCGAGCTGCGCGCACACCTCGCGGAGCCGGATGGCGTTGCGGGTGAGTTCGGTGAGTGGTGAACGGCCCTGCGCGAAGGGCCGCAGGAAGTACTTCTGCATGTCGTGGACGAGCAGGACCGCGCGTTGCGGATCCGGCGTCCACGTGGCCGTGTTCTGCGGCAAGTCGTCGCAGCCCGGCATCGGGTACGCCGCTGTGTCTGGAATGCCTGCCATCGTCTCCCCCTGTGTCCGGCAGTGTGGTGGTAGTGGTGTCAGACCCCGAGGGTCGCGCCGCCGTCGACGGTGAGCGTCTGCAGCGTGATGTGGCCCGCGCGGTCGGAGAGCAGGAACGCCGTGGCGTCCGCGACGTCCTCGGGTGTGGCGATCTTGCCCAGCGGGATGCCCGTGCGGTACTCGGACGGGGTCCCGTCGATGGAGCTCTGCGGCCCCTGCCCCTCCGACCACAGGGCGGTCAGCATCGGGGTGTCGGTCGAGCCCGGGGCGACGACGTTGCACCGGACGCCGAAGCGGGCGACCTCCAGTCCGAGGGACTTGGTGAACATCGCCACGGCGGCCTTGGAGGCGCCGTAGGCACTCATCCCGGTGCGCGGGGTGCCGGCGGCGTTCGACGCGATCGTGACGACCGCACCCGAGCGGCGCTCCACCATCCGGCCCACCACGGCGCGCGAGACGAAGAAGAGGCCGTGGACGTTGACGGCGAAGGTGTCCGTCCAGTCTCGGTCGGACAGGGCGCAGCCCGGGCCGAGGCGGAGGATGCCCGCCGCGTTCACCAGCTGGTCGATGGGGCCCAGGCTCCGCTCGACCTCGGTCACGACGGACGCCACGTCCGCGCTGGAGGTCACGTCGAGCGGGAAGGGCACGACGGGGAACCCGTCCGCGTCGTGTTCCTTGGCGAGCTGCTCCAGGGCCGCCGTGTCGTTGTCCAGTGCGGCCACGGTCGCGCCGCGGACGGCCAGGGCGCGCACGGTGGCGGCTCCGATACCGCCCGCCGCGCCCGTGACGACGGCGATCCGGCCGGCGAACTCCCCCGTGCCCGCCTGCGCGGTCGCGTGCAGCGTGATCACAGCCGTGCCCCCTGCGGAAGGTCGACGCCGATGTCGGCGAGGACGCCTCGGATCTCCTCCGGGCCGTTCAGCTCCCGCTCCTTGCGGCTGCCGTCGGCGTACCGCTCCACGACCTTGGTCCCGTACAGGCCGAGGTGGACGTCGGGCCGCGTGATCGACGCGTAGAGGGTGTGGACGGCGGGGGACCGCGGGTTGGTCGCGATGTGCCAGTTGATCATCGCGATGTCGACGTCCTCGAACGGCTCGAGGGTGAAGGCGTACTGCACCCCCCAAGCCCCGTTCTCGTACGCCTCCAGAGCCCACATGTCCGAGGGGCCGGTGGAAGGCTGCCGGGTGAACCGCAGTCGCCGGCCGAACCCGGCGGTCTCGACGCCCTCCTGCAGCGGCATGGCCTCCACCGGCGCGTTGTGGGAGCCGAAGCCCACGTCGGCGATGAACGGCAGCTCCTCGCCGGGGACGTCCACGAGCATCATCATGTGGGTGCGCGGCAGCATGGGCCGCCGGGCGCCGGCCACAACCCGCGCCGTCAGGGTGGTGACGCCGAAGCCCACCTCCCGCAGGGCGGCGCTCAGCAGCGTGTTGTGCTCGTAGCAGTAACCGCCGCGGCGCGCGTGCAGCACCTTCGCCTCGAGGTCGGGCAGGGCCAGGGAGGGCACCGAGCGGAGCAGGGCCACGTCCACGTTCTCGAACGGGATGCTCATCGCGTGCGCGCGGTGCAGCGCGCGCAGCGTCCCGACGTCGGCCCGCGGGAACTCCCCCTGCCACCCGATGCGACGGAGGTAGCCCTGGAGGCCGAACCGCCGGTCGCCGTCGTGTGTTCTGGTCATGCCGGTCATCCTCGGGAAGCGACCGAGATGCCAGCAATGCGCATGACAACAAGCTGCCTCCGCGGGCGATTCGTACCACCGAGACGCAGGTGCCGCCGCCTCGTCGCTGCCCCCCTTCCGGTGGGGCCTGCCGCTGGACGTCGTTCGCCGCTGGTTCCCTCCGCTGGGTGCGCCGGCATCGTCACCACCCCGGAGGCCGATGTCGCGGCGAGCGGCGTGTGTGCTCGTCTCGGCCCGCAGCCTGCGCAACCATGGCCGTATGCCGGTGTGGATCCGCGTGTACGACGAAGACCGTGATCTGTGGCAGTACTTCGAGGGCGACGAGGCGGGGCAGGTGACGCGCCAGGTGGAGCTGCGGGGCGATGACGGCACACCGGTGACCGCCGCTTCCCTGGAGGAAGTGCTGCGGTTCCAGGAATGCTCCGATGTCGACACGATGAGCCGCTACCAGCGGCGATACGGCACGATCGCCGAGGGCAGGATCACCGACCGGAACGGCGCAGGGCGGGCCGGTGAGATTTCCGCGGAGGAGTTCGAGCGGATCTGGTTGGACGCCCGACGCACACTCGGCTCCGCTACGCCCTGAGGGACGGCCGGGCGGAGTTGACCTGACGGCGCGTCACCCTCCCGCGCCCAGGATCCCCGTCTCGGCCACCGGGCGTTGCGGGTCGGCGCGTCCAGTCGTGGGCCGCGACGGCGACCGGCGAGGTGGCCCGGTGCGTCACCGCGTGGGTGACGGACCTGTCGGCGGGTCGAGTCCGGGTCGCCGTCGTGGGGATCGAAGACCTGTGTGCGGGCGCCGAGTTCCCTGGTCTCGGTCAGATCGGCCGTGATCCGGCCTTGACGCTCGGCTGGAGGATGGCCCGATGTGAGCAGCCCGCAGGCCCAGGCCTGACGTCGGCGCGCCCTCCCGTGCCCGGTCGCCCCGAGCACGTCCTCGGGCTGCCGACCGTGGACCGGGAGAGCGACGTCGGTCACGCGGCGCGCGGGGGCAGCCAGGCGTCGATCGCCGCTGTCAGCGGATGGAGTGCCGTAAACAGGTGTGCGTTCATGCCGAGGGCCTGCGCTGCGCGCACGTTCTCCTCGCGGTCGTCGACGAAGAGGAAGTCGGCCGGTGCGGCCCGCAGGGCGGTGACGCAGTGGTGGAACGCCGCCGGGTCCGGCTTCGCCGCCTTGATCTTCCCGGAGAAGGCGACGTGGTCGAGGTGTTGCAGCCAGGGCTGCGCGGCGAGGAAGGCGTCCGCGTGGTCGGAGGGGATGTTGGACAGCAGGGCGACCTCGGCGCGGTCCCGCAGGCTCTGCACGTAGGCGACGACGCGGTCGTCGACCCGGGACCAGCTGTCGATGTCGGCGAGTCGCAGTTGTTCGATCGTGTCGGTGGCGACGGGACGCGACAGCTTTCGCAGGACGGTGGTCCAGTACGCGGCCGCGGTCTGCTGGGCGGCGTCGTAGGGCGGGCGGGAGGCCCAGTACGCGTCGGTGAAGGCGTCGACGGGTGCGCCGCAGAGGGTGGCCATCTGCTCCAGGGCGCCGGGGCGTTGGTGGCGGGCGACGACCCCGAAGAGGTCGAACAGCACGATGCGGCGGTCGGTGGACATGGCGGTGGTGTCTCGTCTCCTGGTCGGGGCGGCGGCGGGGGGCCTGCCGCGTCGGGGGTCAGTGGCTGGGGGACGCCGGCTCAGGCTCCGGGTCCGGCTCCGGCTTCCGCTCGGGCACGGCGCCGGAGCCGTTGCGCAGGACGCCGGCGGCCAGGGCGGTGGTGGCGCAGAGCAGGGACAGCAGCAGGAAAGTGTGGTTCAGCGCGGTCAGGTGGGTCAGCCAGCCGATGACGGCGGGTCCGGCGAGCATGCCGAGGTAGCCGAGTCCGGCGACCCGGGAGACGTTCGCGCCCGCCGCGGCCGGGTCGGCGTGCCCGGCGGCGCTGAACAGCTGGGGGATGCAGCCCGACAGGCCCAGGCCGAACGCCGCCCAGCCCACGAACGCGACCCAAGGCGACGGGGCGAATGCGGCGATCGTGATCCCGACGGCGGCCGTGGCCGAGCCGTGGCGCAGGACGGCCGTCGGCCCGAACCGCGCGGCGATCCGGTCCGCGAGCAGGCGGCCGGTGGTCATCGCCGCGGCGAACGTGCCGTAGCCGAAGGCGGCGGTGCTGGCGGGAGCACCGAGAACGTCCTTGAGGTGCAGGGTGCTCCAGTCGTTGGCGGCTCCCTCGCACAACATCGTCGTCAACGCCAACGCGGCCAGGATCCGGATCCGCCTGGTGGTTGCGGGGCGCCGGGCGGTGCCGCGCCGGTCGGTGGCTGGCGCCTGTCCGGCAGGGGTGGCGGCGACCGGGGCGGGTGCGCCGGGCAGCAGGCTGCGCGCCATGGCCAGGGCGATCACGACGCCGAGGGAGGCGAAGGCGCCGAGCGTGGCGGCCGGGCTCATGCCGGCGCCGAGGGCGCCCGCCGCGGCGAGGGCGGCGATGACGCCGCCGACGGAGAAGGCGGCGTGGAAGGCCGACATGACGGGGCGGCCGTAGGCCTTCTCCACGTGGACGGCGTGGGCGTTCACGCTCACGTCCAGGCAGCCGTTGCAGAAGCCGAAGAGCAGGAGGGCCCCTGCCAGCGTCCATGGACCGCGGGCCAGGCCGGGCAGCACCAGGGTGGCGCCGGCCAGGACACCGGTGACGGGGACCACGAGGCGCGGGCCGAGGCGGTCGGTCAGCGGGCCGGCCGCCTGCATACCCGCGAAGGCCCCGAGCCCGAGCAGCACCAGCAGACTTCCCAGGGTGGCGTGGCTGATGCCGACCCGTGTCTCGATCGCGGGGATGTGCACCACCCAGGCTCCCATCAGGGTCCCGGCCAGGACGAAGTAGACGAAGGTGGCCGCGCGGGCGGCTCGAAGCGAAGGGTTCACACCGCCCACCGTAACGAACATATGTGATGTTCGAAAGGTGCCCTTACGAACACGCTGCATGTTCATTGCCAGGTGGTGTTCAATTCGCTGGTATGAGCAACGCAGACCGTCACTCCGTGATCGCCCAGGCCGTGAGGGAGTCGGGCCATGTCACGGTCCAGGACCTCGCCGCGCTGACCGGCGCATCGGAGATGACCATCCGGCGTGATCTCGACGTGCTCGCGGGGCAGGGCGTGCTCGAGCGCGTCCGCGGCGGCGCGCGGACCCTGCTGCTGCGGGGCGAGGAGCCGCCGTTCGCGCTGCGTGTGCGCGCGGCCGTCGACGCCAAGCGCCGGATCGCCGCCGAGGTCTCCTCGCTCATCGCCGACGGCGAGAGCGTGCTGCTGGACAGCGGCACGACCTGCCTGGAGGTCGCCCGCCTCCTGCGCGAGCGGCCCGTCACCGTCATGCCCCTGTCCCTCCAGGCCATCCACGCCCTCAGCGACCCCCCGGGCCGGGCCGTGCTGATGGTGCCCGGCGGACGGCCCCGCGCCGCCGAAGGAGCCCTGACCGGCCCCCTCACCCTCGCCTCCCTGACCGCGCTGCGCTTCGACACCGCGGTCATCGGCTGCTGCGGCCTGAGCGCAGCGGAGGGTCTGACCGCCTACGACCTCGACGACGCCGCGGTGAAGAAGGCGGGCATCGCCTCGGCCCGGCGCATCGTCGTCGCCACGGACGGCGGCAAACTCGGCCGCACCGCCTACGCCCACGTCGGGCCCGCCACGCTCCTGCACACCCTCGTCACCGACACCAGCGCACCCGGCGACGAGCTCGCCGCACTCGAAGGGGCCGGAACCGTCGTCAGGGCCGTCTGACGAAACCGCCGAGCCGCACCCCGCGGGCACCGGAGGTCCGCGCCGGTCCCGGTCGTGGTCGCGATCGCCCCCGGTGGGGTCCGCGTCCACCGGGTCCGGACACGTCACCGCACCGACGTGCTCCGTGGCCGCGCAAGCGGTCCCGGCGTAGCGTGGAAGTGGAACGACCGCCGCGTCTCGCGCCCCGCACAAGGAGAGCCGCGCGTATGTCCAGACTCCCCCGAACCCCGCATTCCCGTGCTGTCCACGGCGCAGCCCTCGCGTTCGCGCTCTTCCTCGGACTCTCCGGGACCGGCCCGGCCTTCGGGGCGTTCGCCGTCGACACCGACGACATCGAAGTGGGGGACTGCTTCAACACCGGTGCCGACATAAAGGGGGCAGCCCCAGCGCCCTTGTCGGTGGACGTAGTCCCCTGCGAGGAACCGCACCAGTCGGAGGCGTTCGCCGTCTTCGATCTGCCCGACGGCCCGCACCCGGGCGAGGAGAAGGTCATCGCCACGGCCGACGAGAAGTGCGGGGGCGAAGAGCTCTCCGACTACGTGGGCGCCGACGCGAAGCTGCCGGACACGATACGGGGTTATTACTACTACCCGCATTCCGTCAACTGGACCGAGGGCGATCGGAGCATCACCTGCTTCCTCGCCGACTCGGCCGGCCCGAGCACCGGCTCGCTTCGCACCAGCGCTCCCTGAGTACGCGTGCGGGGGGCACTGCGGTGCGCAGCTCCGCTCCTGCAACGATGTCCGGGAACCCCGCTTCCGGGCGACCCCGCCGTACCCAGCCCAGCCCATCCCACAGTCCCGTGGTCCAGGACCTGGTCACCGTGTCCGGTCAGGGCCCTCCGGGTCCTGACCGTCGAGGGGTCCCACAGGCGTACGGTCTTGTCCGCTCCGGTGCCGGCCTCCCGGGGGCCGGGAGTTGGCCGCCGACGATGGCGGCGAGGGCGAGGGCGAAGCCCAGCAGTTGGACCGGGCCCAGCGTCTGGTCGAGTACGGCGGCGCCGAGGACCGCGGCGACCAGGGGTGAGAGCAGGACGAGGACGGCGACGGCGCCGACGGGCAGCGCGCCGATGCCGCGGAACCACAGGACGTAGGCGAGCAGGCCGCCGACGAGGCCCAGCCACAGGTGGCCCAGGACCGCGGGCGGGTCGACCGCGGGCGGCGGGCCTTCGAGGGCTGCGGTCAGGGGAGCCAGGAACAGGCCCCCCGCCGCCAGTTGCCATCCCGCGAAAGCGGTGGGGCCGACCCCGGCGGGACGCCCCCAGCGCTTGGTGAGTGTCACCCCGAGGGCCATGGAAGCCGCGCTCGCCAGTCCTGCCGCGATGCCGACGACGTCGAACGCGGCGTCCGGCGTGATCACGACCAGGCCGACTCCGACGACCCCGGCCACGCCCCACAGCAGCCGCCAGGCCGTCATCCGCTCGTGCAGGACGGACACCGCGAGGACGGCGACGACCAGCGGCTGGGCCGCGGCCAAGGTGGCGGCGACACCGCCCGGCAGGCGTTCGGCGGCGACGAACAGCAGCGGGAACAGCAGCCCGATGTTGAGGACGCCGAGCACCGCGGCCCGGCCCCACCACACGCCGCGCGGCAGGGTCCGGGTGAGCGCGAGCGCGAACAGGCCGCCGGGCAGGGCGCGCAGGAGCCCGGCGAAGAGGGGGTGCCCCGGTGGGAGGAGTTCGGTCGTGACGACGTAGGTGGTGCCCCACGCCAGGGGCGCGAGCGCGGTCGAGGCGGTGCGGATCAGCGGGACGGCGGTCATGACGGAAGTCTCGTGCGGCGGTGATCGATGAGTCCAACACATGTTTTTCACTTGATCCATCTCGATGCACGATGGATCGCATGGATCTCCAACAGATGCGCTACGTCGTCGCGGTCGCCGAGACCGACAGCTTCACCCGCGCCGCCGCCCGCTGCCTCGTCGTCCAGTCCGCCCTCAGCCACCAGATCGCCCGCCTGGAGAAGGAGCTCGGTGCGCGGCTCTTCGAGCGCACCAGCCGCCGGGTCCGGCTGACACCGGCCGGCGCCGCGTTCCTGCCGGCGGCCCGGCAGTGCCTGGAGGCGGCCGACCGGGCGGCCGCCGAGGTCGCCGCGGCCGTGGGCGAGGTGCGCGGACGGCTCGTCGTGGGCCTGATCCCCACGGTCGCGGCCGTCGACATCCCCACCGCCCTGGGGGACTTCCGCCGGCGCTTCCCGCACGTGCGCATCGCCCTGCGGGTGGGCGGCAGCGACCACCTCGTGGAGCAGGTCCGGCAAGGCGCCCTGGACGTGGCCTTCCTGGGGCTGCCGGTCACCGCCCGGCCGCACGGGGTCGCGGCCCACGAACTGTCCCGCGACCGGCTCGTCGCCGTGGTCGCACCGGACCATCCGCTGGCCGACGAGCCGGTGGTCGACCTGGACCGGCTCTCCCGCGAGGTCTTCGTCGACCTTCCCGCCGGCACCGCCGGGCGGGCCCAGTCCGACCAGGCCTTCGCGGCCGCCGGTCTCCGGCGGGACGTGGCGTTCGAAGTGTCCACCGTGGACTTCGTCATGACCGGGCTGGTCGCCCAGGGCCTCGCCGTCGCCCTGCTGCCGTCCGCCTACGTGCACCGGCTCAGCGGTGTCACCACGATCGAGGTCGTCGACGCCCCGGTGCGCGTCGAGCACGTCATCTGGAGCGACGCGACCCGTACGCCCGCCGCGACGGCCTTCCTCGACACGCTGGGCGTCCCGGACACCCCGTCAGGTGCGAATCAGGGCTTTTCATCCCATGGAGTGGTTTGACCGCCGGGGCATTGAGGTCACATTCCGCGTTTCGCCAGAATTCCGTTCGAACGTTCACCAATTGCGGTGTGAGCGGTGTCCCGGCGACGTGCCGGGCATCGGCCGACGGGGCGACGGCAGGAAGGCGGGGGATCGTGGTGCTGCACGGGGACGACGCGCTGCGCGGTGGCGGGCGGTGCGCGGCGGTCATGGGCCGCGCCCTCGACCGGCTGCTCGCCGTGCCCGGAGTGCTGGCCGTGGGCATCGGCGGTCGGGCGCGACGCGGCCGGCCGACGCGGGAGCGGACCATCCGGGTCTTCGTCGCCCGCAAGCGCCCGGCGGGTGAGCTGGCGCCGGAACACCTCGTCCCGGCCGAGATCGACGGGATCGGCACCGACGTGGTGGACCTGGGGAACCCGCCGCCCGACCCGCCACCGGGGGAATGCGAGGTCCGGGGGCCGACCGGCAGCCCGCCGGGGAGTCCCAGCCGGCTCGACCTGCGCAGGTGGAAGCAGCTGATCGGTGGGGCGATGATCGCCTCGGACGTGGACCCGAGGGCGCCCGGAACCATCGGCGGATTCCTGGAGCACACCAGCGACCCCGGCAAGGTCTACGTGCTCAGCAACCAGCACGTGCTCGGCGAGACCCTCGACCGCTCGAGGAAGGCCGATGCCGACACCCGGGTCCATCACCCGATCGAGGCGCAGTTCCCGCTGGACCGGCTCTTCTCCTCCACCTCCGTGGGCACGTACGAGACGGGCGAGCGCAGCACGACCGTCGACGCGGCCGTGGCCCGCCTGGACCCGGGCGTGAAGTGGTACGCCGACATCCTGGAGATCGGCCCGGTCACCGGCACGTACGTCCCGACGGGCCCGGAGGTGGACTCGCACTGCTTCGAGGTCCGCAAGCGCGGGGTCGCCACCGGGCTCACCGGCGGCACCGTCCAGGCCGTCGGCGCGGCCTACGACGTGGACGGCATCCGCTACACCAACCTCATCATCGTCCGGCCCAACCCCAACCGGGGGCTGCCGACCACCGTCCGCAACCACTTCTCCGACCACGGCGACTCCGGCGCCCTGGTCGTCGACGCCTACAACCGGGCCGTCGGCATGGTGCTCGCCGGCTTCGGCCCCGACGAGCCGAAGGAGATGCGCGGCTGGGGGAAGGTCCTCCCCATCGGGGTGGTGCTCGACCACTTCGTGACGACCAAGCACATGCCCGTCAAGCTGGCGACGGCGACCCGCGCCAGGATCCCGCGCGTCGTGGGCCGGCCTCCCCCGCCTCCCGCTCCGTCCCCGCCGTCCCGTGCGCCCGCGTCGTCTGCCCCGCACGCGTCCGTGCTCCCACCGTCCCCGCTCCCGCCGTCGTCGCTCGGCTCCGCCGCGGTCGTGCTGCGCGCCG
This sequence comes from Streptomyces antimicrobicus, assembly GCF_020532625.1. GTDB lineage: Bacteria > Actinomycetota > Actinomycetes > Streptomycetales > Streptomycetaceae > Streptomyces > Streptomyces antimicrobicus. The sequence continues at coordinate 55,860 of NZ_JAJAUY010000002.1, forward strand.
ACCTGGGCCGTACGGTCGCCGGTCGGCGTCTGCTCCGCCTCTGGCACGACCACGGCGAGGAGCTCGTCCGGCTCACCGCCGGTCGGCCCGACCTGGCCGGCCTCTGGAGCGCCGACGGCGGACCGGGCCTCGTCCGGCACCTCGCCGAGACGGTCACCGACCCCGCACGCGCACTGCCGACCACCATCGGGGCCGTCCCCCTGGGCGAGTACGTCGACCAGGTCCACGCCGCCTACGCCCGGTACGCGGGCCCGGAGCTGCGCTCGGCGCTCGCCAGGGCCCGCAGCGCCCTGCCCGACCTGACCGGCGCGACGTACGCGCAGCTGCTCGAAGCCCTCGGCCCGCCGGAGGAGGAGCGCCATGACCACTGAGGAAGAGCTCGTCGCGGCCAAGAACCGGATCAAGGAACGGCTCTTCGCCCTCCCCGGGGTGCTGCTCGTCGGGGTCGGGGCCAAGGAGGTGGGCGGCGTCCTCACCACGCAACCGGCCGTCAAGGTCCTCGTCCGCGAGAAGTTCCCCGCCCGGGCCCTCGCGGCGGCCGAGCTGATCCCGTCGGAGGTCGACGGGATCCCCACGGACGTGGTGGGCATCGGCGGCATCGTGCCGCACGCGTCCGAGCGACCGCCCGGCGTGCTCAACCCGGCCATGCGGGAGGACAAGGAGCCCCGGTTGCGGCCCCTGACGAGCGGGGCCTACCTCGGACCGGAGGGCGTCAACAGCCAGGGCACCCTCGGCTGCTTCCTCAAGGACCGGATCCAGGAATGGAAGGTCTACGCCCTCACGTGTCAGCACGTGATCACCGACGACGGAGCGTTCACCCCGCTGCCCCTGGTGAGCCGGGTGGGCCAGCCCAGAGGAGTCGACGGCTTCCTCTGCTCCGACATCTTCGGCGCGTACGTCGCCGGGGCGGAGGAGTACGCGGTCAATCCGGACGGGAGGAAGAGCCGGGTCGCGGACCGGGACGAGGGGCTGATCCGGCTGCGGCCGGGCGAGCGCTGGCGGCCGTTCGTCGAAGGGATCGGGGAGATCACCGGAGTGCACCCGCTGACGCCGCTGGAGTCCAGCAGCAAGTACCCGGTGCGCAAGTACGGAGGACGGACGCAGAAGACCGGCGGCGTCGTCAGCGGCATGTACGACTCGCCACGGCAGGCGGACAACCTCATCCTCGTCACCCCCCACCCCCGTCCGGACCAGCAGGCCTGGGACACGCGGCACTTCTCCTGGCACGGCGACTCGGGCTCGGTCGTGGTCAACGACACGGGGACGAACGACCCCGACGGCAAGCCCGTGGTCGAGGTCGTCGGACTGCTCTACGGAGGGACTCCGGCGAACCCCGGCGAAAGCGCGGTCATGCCCATCCAGAAGGTGCTCGAACGGTTCGCGCACCACGAGCTGCTCGTCCTCGAAGTCGCCACCATCCGCAACTCCGCCCCCGTCAACACCGTCCCCGACCCCCCGCCCGGGACTCCCGCGGCCGACGCGTCGGACGGCGCCGTGCCCGCCCCCACGGGGGCCCTGGCCGGCATCGAGGCGGACCTCCAGGCATCCCCCGCCGGCCGACTGCTGCACGCCCTCTGGCGGGACCACCGCGAAGAACTGGCGGCTCTGGTCCGCCACGAGCGGCGCGTCGCCGTGGCCTGGCACCGGGGCGGCGGCCCCGGGCTCGTACAGCTCCTGGTCCGGATGTCCGCGCGGGCCGACCTCGCCCTGCCGCAGACCCTGGCCGGCCGGCCCCTGGACGACTGCGTCGACCAGTTGCACCGGGAGTTCCGGGAGCACGCCGGCCCCGACCTCAGGGCCGCGCTCGACCGGGCGCACAGCGCCCTGCCCCGGCTCGCGGGCCTGACCTATCCGCAACTGATCGACGCGCTCGGGCGCGCCTGAGGAGGCCGGTGCCATGGCGGAGCGACCCGGCACGTTGGAACACCTGGCGGCTGCACTCGCGGACATCGTCCGGTCCACCGGGGCCATGGTCCGCGACGACCTCGTCCTCGGCACCTTCGAATGCCTCGGCGTGCGGTTCCCGCCGGAGTTCCTGACCGATCCCCGGATCACGCCGGCCCGCCGGACCATCGGCGCCGCCACCGCGGCCGTCGACGCGCCCGAGCGGCGGCTGCGCGAGGCGATCCGGACGGGCAGGGCCGCCGACATGGCCACGGCCGCCCTGGAACTGGTCCAGAGCTGCGCCCGCGTGCACGCCGCCCTGCCGGCGCTGACGGCCGCGCTGCGCGCCTCGGGCCCCACCCTGCCCGGGATCTCGCAGCAGCAGATCGACGCGCTCGCCACCGATCTGGAGGCCAAGCTCAGCAAGCTCTCCCTCGCCCGGGCCATGAACGCCTCCCCACTGATGGCCGCCTGGTACACCCTCTTCGGCGTGCTGGAGCGGACGTTCCACCCCGGAGAGCCCGCCACCGACCCCACCCGTCCCCCCTACGAACAGCTCGACCTGTACCTGGAGCGGCTGCTGCCGTCCCTGCTCGATCCCGCCGGCCAGCTGCGCGAGCGGTACGGGTGGGGCACGGCCGCCTTCGACGCGGCGAAGCTGCTCGCCGTGCTGGAGACCGTCCTGACACGGATCGGGCTGCCCGCGCTGTTCGTGCCCGCCACCGCCACCACCCCACCGCTGCTCCAGGCGCTCGCCGTCGACGTCACCCCCACCGCCGACGGCGCGGGCCTGGACGTGGAGGTGGTCCTGCGCGGGGAGGGCGAGGTCACCCGGCCGGTCGAGGGACTGCGGCCCGGCGTCACCGGCACCTTCGGTGCCGCCGGGAGCCTGCCGACCGGCGCCAGGGGGGAGCTGCGGCCCTCCTTCGCGCTCCGGCTCGCCCCACCCGCACCGGACCGCCCGGTGGGGCTCCTGCTGTCGGTGCGACTGGAGTCGCGCCCCGGGCAGCCCGTCGTGCTGCTCGGCCAGGCGGGCGGCAGCAGGCTGGAGATCGACGCGTTCTCCGTCGCCGCCGGCCTCGCCCTCACCACGGACCCGGCCACCGGACACGCGCACGGCGCACCGCTGGCCGAAGCCTCGCTGAGCGGCGGACGGCTGGTCATCGACGCCTCCGCGGGCGACGGGTTCATCTCCTCCGTCCTCGCCGGAGGCCGCCTGGAAGCCGGCTTCGAGCTCGGCCTCGCCTTCGCCCCGGACACCGGACTGCGCTTCACCGGAAGCGGCGGGCTGGAGGTGCAGATCCCCGTCCACCTCGGGCTCGGCCCCGTGGAGATCCGCACCGTCCTCGTCGCCGCGCGCCTCGGCGGCGGGAGCGTGCCCGTCGAACTCTCCGCGGGCTTCACCGCCACCCTCGGCCCGGTCACGGCGGCCGTCGAGCGGATGGGTGTGGTGGCCGAGTTCTCCCTCCCGCCCGGCGGCGGCAACCTCGGGCCCGCCCAGCTCGACTTCGCCTTCAAACCTCCCAGCGGGATCGGCCTGCTCGTCGACGCCGGCGTGGTCACCGGCGGCGGCTACCTCTACGCCGACCCCGACCGCGGCGAGTACGCCGGCGCGCTGGAGCTGGACTTCGCGGGCCTGGTCGCGCTCAAGGCGATCGGCCTCGTCAGTACCCGCCTGCCCGACCGGCCGGGCGGGTTCTCCCTCCTCGTGCTCATCACCACGGAGTTCGGCGGTGGCGGGATCCAGCTGGGCTACGGCTTCACCCTGCTCGCCGTGGGCGGCCTGATCGGGCTCAACCGCGGCATGGACCTGCGGGCCCTGGTCGAGGGCGTCGCGACCGGCCGCGTCGAGTCCGTGATGTTCCCCAAGGACCCCGTCGCCAACGCCCCCCGCGTCATCAGCGACCTGAGGACCTACTTCCCGCCCCAGGACGGCACGTTCCTGATCGGGCCCATGGCCAAGATCGGTTGGGGCACGCCCACCCTGGTCAGCGTCTCGCTCGGTGTGGTCGTCGAGATCCCGGGGAACATCGCGATCCTCGGGGTGCTGCGCTGCGTCCTGCCCACCGAGCAACTGCCGCTGCTCGTCCTCCAGGTCGCCTTCGTCGGCGCGATCGAGTTCGACCGCTGCCGGGTGTGGTTCTTCGCCAGGATCTTCGACTCGCGCGTCCTGACGATGACGCTCGACGGCGGCATGGGCCTGCTCGTGTCCTGGGGCGACGACCCCCAACTGGTGCTGACGGTCGGGGGGTTCCACCCCGCGTACAAGGCGCCGCAGCTGCCCTTCCCGGTTCCGGAGCGGATCTGCGTCGACATCCTCCACCAGCCCGGCCGGCTCATCCGCGTGTCCGGGTACTTCGCCGTCACCAGCAACACCGTCCAGTTCGGCGCCCACGCCGAAATCCGCCTCGGCTTCGACGACTTCGGCATCGAAGGGCACCTGGGCTTCGACGCGCTCTTCCAGTTCTCGCCGTTCGCCTTCGTCGTCCGGGTCTCCGCCGGCGTCTGCCTCAAGGCCTTCGGCGTCGGGATCTTCGGCATCGACCTCGACTTCCAGCTGGAGGGGGTGGCTCCCTGGCGGGCGCGGGGCCGGGGTTCGATCTCCCTGCTGTTCTTCGAGATCTCCGCCGACTTCGACATCACCTGGGGCGAGGAGCACCACACCACGCTGCCGCCCGTCGACGCCCTGACCCTGCTCGCGGCCGAGCTGGCGAAGACGGAGGGCTGGGAGACCCGGCTGCCCGCCGGCGGCACCGTCCCGCTCGTGACCCTGCGCCCGCTGGGCGAGCAGGACCGGCTGGTCCTGCACCCGCTCGGCAGCCTCTTCGTCCGCCAGCGGGTCCTCCCGCTCGGGGTCCGTATCGACCGGATCGGCGCCCAGCGCCCGGCGGACGCCGTGCGCTTCCGCGTCGAGCCGGCCGCCGGGAGCGAGCTGGTGCGGCTGTCCACCACCGCCGACAAGTTCGCCATGGCCCAGTTCCGCGACATGGACGACGCGGACAAGCTCTCGGCGGCCGGGTACGAGGACCAGGACGCCGGGATCGAGCTGGGCACGGCCCAGGACGCCTTGGCCGCGGTCCGCGCGGTGCGCCGCAGCGCCCGCTACGAGGCCCACGTGTTCGACAGCACCGCGGCCCCGCACCGCACCGGCTCCGCCGGAGCCACCGGAGCCACCCGAGCCGCCGGAGCCGCCGGAGCTGTCGGAGCATCCGGCACGGTCACCCGGTTCAAGAGCGTCAGCGGCGCGGTGTTCGACCGGCTCCGGGCCGGCAGCAGCACCAGCCGCTCCCCGCTGTCGCGGCACGAGGAGCGGCTGCGCCGCCCGTTCGACGCCGAGGACACCGCCCGCGTGTCGGGTCCCCGCTTCGTCATCGCCCATGTACGCACCAACGCGCAGGCGTTCGCCCCGTCCGGCGGCCTCGACCAGGGCCAGGACGGCTACCGCAGCCGTACCGCCGCAGAAGAGGCCCTGGCCTCCTGGGTGGCCGCCGATCCCCGGCTGGCGGGGCGGCTGCACGTGCTGCCCGAGTCGGAGGCGGCCCGCGCCCTGGCCCGCCCCGGCACCTGGTCCGCCGCCGGCCCCGCGCCGTACGCCGCCCACCTCGACGCGGCCGACGCCGTCCGGCTGGCCGACGGCGCCGTCCTGGTCGCCGGCGGCGCGGACGGCACCGGCGCGGTGCTCGCCTCGGCGGCGGTGTGCGACCCGGTGACGCTCGACTGGACCGCCCTGCCCGACCTGCGCACCGCCCGCACCCGCCACACGGTCACCCGGCTCGCCGACCACCGGGTCCTGGTGACCGGCGGGCAGGACGAGCACGGCCGAGCCCTGTCCTCCGTCGAGATCTTCGATCCCGTCACCGGGGTCTGGAGCGGCGCGGGCTCCCTGGGCACGGCCCGCTACGACCACCGCGCCACCCTGCTCGGCACCGGCGAGGTCCTGGTGACCGGTGGCATCGGCACCCCGGGCGACGGCACCGCCGGCCGCACCCTGAGCTCGGCCGAGCTGCTGGACCCGCGCACCGGCACCTGGAAGCCCGCCCGGGACATGGCCGACGCCCGGTGCCGCCACGAGGCGGTCCTCCTCGGCGAGCAGGGCCCCGTCCTGGTCGTCGGCGGCGCCCTGGAGACCGGCGGTGAGCCGGCCGCCCTCGCGTTCTGCGAGCGCTACGACCGCACCACCGACTCCTGGGCCCCGGCGGCGAGCCTCGCCACTCCCCGCACCGGCCACCAGGCCACCCGGCTGGCCGACGGCACCGTCCTCGTCACCGGTGGCCGGGCGCCGGGGGCCGACGGGCCCGGTGCCGCAGGCCGGTTCGACAGCGCCGAGCCACCCTCCGTCGAGCGGTACGCACCCACCGCGGACACCTGGTCGGCCGAGGCCCCCCTGCCCGGCGCCGGCCGCAGCGGGCACCGGGCGGTGCCGCTGCGCTCGGGCCGGGTGCTGCTCACCGGTGGGACCGGCGGCCCCGGGCGCACCACCGGCTACCGCAGCACGCTGCTGTTCGACCCGGCCACGCACACCTGGACCGCCACCGGCGGGCCGGCCACCGGCCGCCACGGGTTCGCCGCCGTGGAGCTGGACGACGGCCGGGTCCTGGCCGTCGGGGGCACCGTCCGGTCCGGTCCGGCGACCCCCGACGGTGCGCGGACCACCACGGCGACGGCGGAGGTCTACACCCCATGAGCGCGCTCAGCACCACCACCACGAAGGGTTCGAGGCCATGAGCAGTCCCCCCGCGGCGGCCGCCGGCGGCTGGACGAAGACCGGCGACCTGCCCCTGGCAGCGAGCTGGTACGGGCAGCACGACGGAGCCGTCCTGCTGAAGAACGGCCAGGTCCTCGTCGTGGGCGGCGCGGACGCCCAGGGCCGTGCCCTGGCCAAGGGAGCCGTCTACGACCCGGCCACCGGTGCCTGGACGGCCACCACCTCGCTGCGCGACCCCCGCCGGCTGCACACCGTGACCCGGCTGGGCAACGGCAAGGTCCTCGTCACCGGAGGCACCAGCGGCCCCTCGCGGCTGTCACCGCCCCTGAACACGGTCGAGCTCTACGAGCCGGGCACCGACACCTGGAAGACCGTGACCGCCATGCGCGAGGCGCGCTGCGGCCACACCGCCGTACCCCTGGACGGCACCCTGGTCCTGGTCGCCGGCGGCTACGCGGCCCGGTCGGCGACCTCCGTACGGGCCCTGCGGACCGCGGAGGTCTACGACTGGGAGGCCGACACCTGGCACGACGCCAAACCCATGAACGACGCCCGCGCGGACCACGGCGCCGTCCGCTTCAAGGCCGGCCGGGTGCTGGTGTCCGGCGGCACCGTGCCCGTCTCCCCCACCGGGGACACGGCCCTCGCCTTCTGCGAGTTGTACGACCCGGCCACGGACACCTGGACCCCCACCGGCAGCCTGCTCCAGCCGCGGGGCGGCCACCGGAGCGTCCTGGCCTCCGACACCACGGCCCTGGTGGTCGGCGGGGCGACGCCGGGCACCGCGGGCGACGGCACGTACGCCCCCTTCCGCACGCTCACGGCCGAGCGGTACGACGTCACCACGGGAGAGTGGGCGGCGCTGCCCGAGGCACCCGGCGGACGGGGCGCCCACCAGGTGGTGCCCCTGGGCACCGGCAGCTTCCTCGTCGCGGGCGGCACCGCCGACGTGCACAACGGCGCGGGCTACCAGAGCACCCTGATCCTGGACCCCGCCGCCCCCGCCGCCCGGACGTGGACCGCCGCGGCCGGCCAGCTCACCGGCCGCTGGGCGTTCGCCGCGGTCGCCCTGGACCGCAACAAGGTCCTCGTCACCGGTGGGACCGTGCAGAACGGCCTCGCCGCCCCCGACCCCGCCACCGCCGAACTCACCCGGAGCACCGAGATCTTCACCGCCGGGAGCCCCGGATGACCACCAACGGCTATTCCTTCCTGCCCTGGCTGCGCACCGGAATCGCCACCAGGATCGCCGACCCGGCCGACCCGGCGGCGTACACCGCCCCGGTGACCGGGCGCGCCACCGTCCCCGTCGAACTCGACGTGACCGGGGAGCCCGTGGTCCCCGGCCCCCTGCTGCACGCGCCCGTACGGCAGCGCGTGCAGCTCTACGGGCCCGGCGACGTGATCGGCGTGGACCCCAGGGCGATCTCCCGGGTCGAGCCCCGGCCCGGGACCACCGAGACCGAACCCAACTACCTCGCCCACATCGAGTTCTACCCCGAGGACTTCGCCTGGCGGTACAGCCCCGCCGCCCCGGACCACGGCACCGGCCGGCTGCGCCCCTGGCTCGCTCTGATCGTCCTCGAAGGACCGCAGGACACCGGCGGCCGGGGCGAGTTCGAGGAGGGCGGGCCGCCGGCCGGCCCGCTGCCGTACATCACCGTCCCCGACCCCGCCGGGTGCCTGCCGCCCGCCGAGGAGCTCGGCGCCTGGGCGCACGTCCACGTCGACACCGATCCCGGCGAACCGCTGATCTCGGAGCCCGAGGACATGCCCGCCACCCTCGCCCGGCTGCGGGAACTGCTGCGCACCCGGCCCGACCGGGCCTGCTCCCGGATCATCAGCCCCCGCCACCTCAGCGCGAACACCCCTTACCACGCCTTCCTCGTCCCGGCCTTCGAGACCGGGCGCCTGGCAGGGCTCGGGGAGCCGCCCGACGACACGGACGCCACCTCGGCGAGCTGGGGACCGGGCCGGGCGGGACTGCGCCTGCCGTACTACCACCGGTGGTCGTTCCGTACGGGTTCCACCGGCGACTTCGAGGAACTGGTCCGCCGGATCCGGCCCCGCAGGCCCGATCCGCTGGTGGCCCGGCGGGAGGTCGACGTCCTGCGTCCGGAGTTCGGGCTGCCGCCGATCGACCGGCCCCCGGCCCTCGGCGGGGTGCTGCGCCTGGGCGGAGCCCTGCGGATCCCCCGGCGGACCCGGGACCTGTGGGACAACTGGGACGGCAGGTTCAGCGCACCGCCGCCCCCGCAGCCCTACCCCCACCCCTTCCAGCGTGCCCTGGCCGGACTGGTCAACCTCTCGGCGGACTACCTGCGCCGGACCCCGGCCGCGGCGCACGCCGACCTCGCCGCCGACCTCGCCGCGCACGGCGTGACCGGCGCCGAGCCCCCGGCCCATGTCGACCCGGTCATCACCCCGCCCCTGTACGGCCGCTGGCACGCCCGGACCGACCGGCTGCTCCGCGACGGCAACGGGGCTCCGCTGCCGGAGCCGCTGGACCGCAACTGGGTGCACCGGCTGAACCTCGACCCCCGTTTCCGGGTCGCCGCGAACTTCGGCACCCAGGTGGTGCAGGCCCACCAGGAGGAGTTCATGGCCGCAGCCTGGGAGCAGGTCGGCGACGTGCTGGCCGCCAACCAGCGCATCCGCGCCGCACAACTGGCCCGCGAGGTCGGTCACTCCCTCCAGCACAAGCACCTTTCCCCACCCGGCACGGCACCCGGCACCCAGCCCGGCACCGCACCGGGCACCGCACTCGGCACCGGCCCCGCCCGGGGGACCGCGCCCGGCCCGCTCGCCGGACCCGACTCGGGCCGTGCCCTGCGGCTGACCGCGCCGGCCCACTTCCGGGTCCGCTCCCCCGGCTCCTCCACGGCCCCCGGGCGGGCGGCCCTCCCCGGCGCGCCGGGGGGCGAGGTCGTCGGGCACCGGGTGGCCGGCAGCCGGGTGGCCGCCGCGCCGCTGTCGGCCGGCATGCGCCGGATGATGCGGCCGGGCTCCCGGCTGATGCGGGCCCTGTTCCCCCGGCAGTCCGGCCTCGCCGCCGCCGACCCGCCGGACGCCCTGGTCCCCAAGATGGACCGGGCCTCCGGGGCCGTCACCGCCGCCGCGCAGCGGCGGACACCGGCCGCCCTGGTGACCCCGCGCCACCTGGCCGAGGTGCTCCACCCCGGCGCGCCCCCGCCCGGCGAGGACCCGGTGGCCGAGCTGCCCACGTGCCGGGCGTTCACGATCAGCCTCCCGCAGGAGGGTGTCGTCCCCGCTCCCGGCGGACCCGACAGCGAGGAGGCGGAGCTGTTCAAGGCGGGCCTGCGGGAGAACGTCCGCAGCGGGCGGGACGCCGACGTCGGCGCGCGGGCCCCCGCGCGCGACGAGCTCGGGGTCACCCCCACCAGCCAGGCCGTCCTGGCCGGGCTGAGCGCGGACGCCACCGTGCCGCGCAGCGTGTTCTCCGACGTCCGCCTCCCCGGCCGGCTGCGGCCGTTCGCCGAGCGGTTCCTGGAGGTCATGGCCCATCCGGTGATCGACACCCCGGCCTACCGGTGGCTGCGGGACCTCTCGGTGGACGCCTTCGTGCCCAACCTGGGGCTGGTGCCGCCGAACTCGATCACCCTGCTCACCCCCGACCAGGAGTTCATCGAGGCGTACATGGTCGGTCTCAACCATGAGATGGCCCGCGAGCTGCTCTGGCGCGAGTACCCGACCGACCTGCGGGGCACCCCGTTCCGCCAGTTCTGGGACCCACGTGTGGACCTGCCCCGGCCCTGGGAGGACGAGGAGGAGCGGCGCGAGCGGCTGTACGACATCGCGGAGATCGCCGAGTGGGCCCCGGAGTCCGCCCTCGGGACCCACGACCACCGGGACGGGCAGCGGGCCGCCGCCGCCCGGGACGACACCGCCCAGGAGGAGGAACTCGTCCTGGTGATCCGCGGCGACCTGCTGAAGAAGTACCCGACCGCCGCCGTCTACGCCCACCGCGCCGACTGGGCGCGCGACGACGACGGCGTCCCGCACCCCGAGGCGGAGCGGGTGCTGGCCGACGTCCCCGACGGGGACCGGCCGTCTCCCGAGCTGGTCCGCCTGCCGATCTACGAGGCCACGGTCGAACCGGACATCACCCTGCTCGGCTTCGACCTGACCCCGACCGCCGCCCGGGGGGCGCGCCCGACGGACCCCGGCTGGTTCTTCGTCGTCCAGGAACGCCCCGGCGACCCGCGCTTCGGCGCCGACGAGACGCCCTCGGGCCCCCTGGAGGTGTGGAACGACCTCGCCTGGAGCCACATCGATCCGCACGGCCGCCGCTTCGTCGAGCTCGACCCCGCCCGGGAACTGCCGCTCGTCCGCCCCGACGGTTCCGAGGACGACGCGGAGAAGGAGGCCCAGCGCCGCGAGGACGCGCGACTGCCTCCCTGGTCGGGGCGGCTCAGCTCCGCCGACCTCGCCTACATGCTCTTCCAAGCACCGGTGCTGGTCGCCGTGCACGCACAGGAGATGCTCCACGATGCCTGACCAGCTCAGCGACGCCTACCCGGTCCTGCTCGGACCCGTCCGCGTCGAGACCCGGTTCACCGAGGACCGCCTCCTGGTCCGCGTGTTCCCCGACGAATGGGCCGTCGACGCCGCGGAGCAGCTGCCCAGCGAGGCCGAGTTCAGCGCCCTCACCGCCTACTGGACCGGGGTGTGGCGGGCAGCCGGCGACGCCGGCGCGGAGCGGGTCGCCTGGCAGGAGTTCACCCGGCGGGTCGCGCCCGGCCGGGCCACCTGGCTCCGGGACACCCACCGCCCCGCCGACCCCGGCGACCGCCCGAGCGGCTTGCCGGAGCGGACCACCGTCCTGGTCGTCACGACCACGGCCGCCCTCCCCGCCGCCGACCGGCAGCCCACCGTCGCCTACTGGACCGCCGTGTGGCGGGCCCACGGGGACCGGGCCCGGCTCCGGGCGGCCGAAGCGGCACTGCTCGCCGCCGTGGGCCCGGCCCGCGCCCGTACGGTCCGCGCGCGGCCGCCGGCCGGGATCGACGCGGCACCGCTGGTGTCCGGCGACGGGGTGGTGGTGGCCTTCCTGGTCGTACCGCGCCCCGCGGCCCTCGCCGCCGACTCCTGGACCCGGGCGGCGCGGGCGCGGCTGCTCCCCGACCGGATCACCGTCCTCGGCTTCACGGGCGGCCGGCGGATGTTCTCCGTGACGGGCGCGCCGATCCCCGCCGAGCTGGCCGTCGGCCCCGACCCCGGCGCGGAGGACAAGCCGCGGGTGGACGAGGACAGCGGCGCTCTGCACGTGCCGGACGACCTGGCATGGCTCACCGACTTCGACGCCGCCGTCGCCGTGGGCATGGGCGTACGCGTCCCGCTGGACGAGCACACCCGCGACGGGGTGGAGCGGCTGATCGTCCTCGGGCTGCGGCGCGGCCGGGGTCCGCAGGACTCCGCCACCGCCCTCACCGACCTGATCGGCCGGCAGCTGCGCAGCCCCGCGGGTTTCGCCCTCGTACCGCAGGGCACGCCGACCAACAACACCGAGGCCGCCCCGGCGGGCCAGGACCCGCACACCGAGGCCCTGGCCGGGCTCCGTACCGCCGAGGGGGCCGGGCCCGCCGCGGCCGCCGACTGGACGGCCCGGACCGACGGCCAGTGCCTGGCCGAACTGCTCGGCATCGACCCCACCGCCCTGGTGGCGGTGCCCCACGCCGACGGCACCGACCAGCGCGACGCCCGCGCCGCCAACACCGCGCTGTGGCCCGCCACCTGGGGCGGCTTCCTGAGCACCGCCCTGCACCCGGTGGTCACCGACCAGGACGCGGCACGCACCCGCGACTTCTTCCTGCGCCACGTCTCGGGTCGCGGCCCGGTCCCCGCCGTCCGCATCGGCCGGCAGCCGTACGGGATCCTGCCGACCACCGCCTTCACCCGGCTGACGTGGCCGGCCGGCCCCACCGCGGCCCACCGCACCGCCCTGCACCACCTGCTCACGGCGGTGCGGGAGGACTGGCGGACCGCGTCCGCGCGGGTCGCCCGCCTCGACTCCGGCAGCCCCGACCCGCACCAGCGGCTCCTGGACATCCTCGCCCTGCACCCGACCTCCGCCGAGTACCACCAGCGGTACGCCCGCAGCGTCGCCGACCTCTACAACCAGGAGAACCTCGCGGGCCGCGGCCCCGACGTGACCGCGGCCCTGACCGACCGGCTCCACCTGGCGCGGCCGCTGAACGCCCTCCTGGCCCGCCTCGGCTACGACACCCGGCCACCGGGCGGGCCCGCCCGTCCCGAACCCGAGCTGTTCCACCGCCTCTTCGAGGACACCGCACGCCCGCTGCTCGGCCCCCTCGTCGACGACCGCCCCCTGTCCGAGACCGACCGGCTGCGCCCGTGCACCACCCCGCCCACGCCCCTGAACTACCTCCACTGGCTCGCCGCGGCCGGGCGCCGCGACCTGGACCTGGTCCGCCTGGAGGACGGCTTCGCCGCGGGCCCTCCGGCGGCCCTGCTGTACCTGCTCGTCCGCCACGCCGTCCTGCTCGGCTGGGAGGAGACCGGTCGGCGGCTCGCCGTCGCCGCCGGCCGGACGCCGGTCCCTGCGGTGGACCCGCCGTTCATCCACGTCAGGACGCAGCGGCCCGGTGAGCCGGACCCGCCCGTGAGCGAGAGCCGCTACCGGCAGCTCTACGCGCCCGACCCCGCCGTCACCGGCAGCACCGACCCCCAGCGCCTGGTCCACCAGCACGTTCCCGGGATCCTGGGCACCCACCCCGCCACCAGCGAGCTCGACGAGCAGCTGCGCGCCGTCGCCCTGCTGGGCGACCTGCCGACCGCAAAGCTGGAGCGGTTGCTCGCCGAGCACATCGACTGCGCCACGTACCGCTTCGACGCCTGGTGGCTGGGCCTGGCCAACGAGCGGCTGGCCGAGCTGAGGTACGGCCCCGACGGCACCGGCACCCCCACCAGGGGCGTGCACCTGGGCTGTTACGGGTGGCTGGAGGAGGTACGGCCCCGGCGCGTGCCGCTGCCGCGGGTGGCGGTCCCGGCCGACCTCACCCGTGTGTTCGGTGACGACCCGGTGCCCCACGACCCCGGCAACGGCGGCTACGTGCACGCCCCGTCGCCCGCACACGCGCGCACCGCCGCCGTCCTGCGGGCCGGGTACACGGCCAACGGTTCCCGGGAGAACGCCCGTTCCTTCGCGGTGAACCTCAGCTCCGAGCGCGTCAGGACCGCCCTGGCGCTGCTCGACGGACTGCGGCAGGGCCAGTCGCTGGGCGCCCTGCTCGGCCACCGCTTCGAACGGGGGCTGCACGAGCGGCGGCCCGGCAGCCGGCCACCCGGGGTCGAGCTCGACAAGTTCCTGCCGGCCCTGCGCGCCGCGTTCCCGATGCGCGCGGGCAAGCTCTCCCCGGTGGTCCCCGGCCCCGGCGTGCCCCTCGACGTCGTGGAGGCCCGCAACGTCGTCGACGGCCTCGCCCTCGTCCAGCGCGCGACCCGCACCCCCGGCGGCGCCACCTACCCCTTCGGCGCCGCGGACATGCCGCCCGCCACCACCGACGAGGCCCTGGCGCTGGAGGACGAGGTGCGCCGGCTGCTCCACCTGCACGACGCGCTCGCCGACCTCGCCGTCGCCGAAGGCGCCCATCAGGCCCTGCTCGGCAACACCGACCGCGCCTCGGTCACCCTCGACGCCTACGCCAAGGACGGCGTCCCGCCCGAACCCGCCGTCGTGGCCACCCCACGCGGCGGCACCACGCTCACCCACCGCTTCGGCATCCAGCTCACCGCCGGTCTCCGGGCGGACCACCTGCCGCCGCTCTACTTCGGCGACAGCCCGCGCGCCAAGGCGGAGCCGGCCGTGAACGACTGGCTGCCGACCCTGCTCCCCGCGCAGCGGGACGTGGCCGCGCTCGTCACCTGGCCCGACCCGCTCGGCGGCGCACCCCACCAGCGCGTCGTCACCCAGGCGGACCTCGCGCTGCAGCCCCTCGACCTGCTGTGGGCCGTCCGCCCCGGGGACCACACGGCCATGACGGACCTGGACGACCGGATCATCGGCGTGGTGACCCGCGAGGAACGCCCCCGCCCCGACGTCGCCCTCACCATCCGGTACACCCGGCGGGTACCGGACAAGATCACCTTCTTCGAACTGTCCCCGCTCCTCGACGCGCTGCGCACGCTCTTCACCACCTCCCGCCCGCTGCGCCCCACCGACCTCCTCCCCGCCGCCGGCACCACGGCCGTCGACCGGTCCGCCGACGACGCCGTCGCCGTCTCCCGCGACCGGCTCTCCGCCGTCCACGACGCCCTCACGGCCCTGCGCACGCAGGTGACCGACCGGTCCGCGGAGCTGAGCCGGCTCTACCCCGCCGCTCCCGCCCCGCCCCTGCGCGCCGAGGTGCTCGACCGGATCGACGTCCTGCTCGCCGGGTACGCGCAGCTGTGCACCACGGCGGGCGGCTTCGGGATGCCGCGCAGCGGCTGGGGCGAACTGACCGCCTGGCGGCGGGAGGTGTACGCCGCCCTGCTGGCCGCGGTCGCCACGGCGGCCGGGCGCATGGACCGTGCGCTCGGCCAGGCAGACCAGCTCCTGCACGACGAGCGGGCCCTGCCGCCCACCGCCCCCGACGAGGACCGCTTCCGCCTGCTGGAGACGGCGGAGCGGCTGTTGACGACCGCGCCCACGACCCCCCGCCCGGACCGCCCCGCCGCGTTGCGCGCGATCGTCACCAACCGGCGCACGGCCTTCACCGGCCGCCTCGCGGACCTCAGGAGCGTGGCCCGGACCGGCCGGGACACCCTGGCCGGCCTCCTCGCCGAGATCCGCGGGTACCTGCCGCTGGACGGCTTCGACCCCGTCGGCCTGGACCTGACCCCGTTCGAGGACCGGATCGTGGACCACGGACGGGAACTGCTCCGCCGTACCAAGGCGCTGGGCGAGGCCGTCGACGAGCGGCTCAAGGACGCCGGCACCGCCCTCGGCGCGTACGACGCCGCGCCGCCCGGCCCGGAACGGGTACGGTGCGCCACCGACACCCTCAAGGCGCTGCTGGGACCGGACGCCCTGGTCGTACCCGAGTTCACCCCGACCGCGGCACTGGCCGGGGACTGGGACCGGGCCCGGGCCGACAGCGAGCGGCTCGTCGCCCACCTCACGGACGACTTTGGCCGGGACTTCCCCGTCGACGACTGGCTGCACGGCATCGCCCGCGTGCGCGACAAGCCCCGGCTGTGGGAGAAGGCCGTGGTCCTCGCCGACGCGCTGCGCGGCCCGGGCGGGCTGATGAGCGACATCGCCGGCACGGCGGACCCCGCCCTGACCCCCGTGCAGCTCCCCTACCGCCCGGGGGACAGCTGGGCGGCCATGGAGTTCAAGGCCGGGGCCCGTCCGACCGAGGACCGGGTGCTGTTCACCGCCCACTACGCCCCGGCCCCGCCGGGCCTGCCCACCGCGCCCCGCTGCGGGCTGCTGTTCGACGAGTGGACCGAGGTCGTGCCGTCCGACAGCGAGACCACCGGCATCGCCCTGCACTACGACGGCCCCGACTCGGAACCGCCGCAGGCGATGCTGCTGGTGGTGCCCCCGGCCCGCACCGGCACCTGGGACGAGGACGACCTCGTGGCCGCCGTCCAGGAGACCCTGGACCTCGCCGCGTTGCGGGCGGTGGAGCCGGACCACCTCGACGACACGGCGTACGCCCATCTGCTCCCGGCCACCGTGCTCTCCGCGACCCGCCGGCCGATCACGATCAGCACCGATCTGGCACTCGGCAACCTGCGAGGGAAGACCCATGCCTGAACCCTCCGGCCCGGACCCGTCCGGCCCCGACCTGTCCGGCCCCGATCCCGTCGGCCCCGACCCCGTCGGCTCCGACCCTGCCGGCCTGCGCATCGAGCGGCTGCGCGAGGCGCTCGACGACCGGCTCGCCCCCACCGTCGGCCTGTGGAACCGGCTCGAAGGCCGCCCCCGGACCGCCGACTTCGGGCGCGCCCTGCGGGTGGAGGTCCGCGACCCGCTGTGGATGCTCACCCGGCAGTGGCAGCTCGGTGAGTTCCGGGCCGCCGACGCCGGCTCGCCCGTGACCGCCACGTACGCGGTCGTGTCCGCGCCCACCACCCTCGTCCGCCCCGGCGAGCACGGCGCCACCGAGCGGTTCACCGCCGACCGGCCGCTGGAGGCGGTGGCCGAACGCCGCGCGCTGCCCCTGGCCTTCGGCCCCGAACGGATCGGCTTCGACCTGCGTCTGGCCATCGGCCGGCGCTGGCTCAAGCTCGTGGCCCGCAACCGCCTGGTCAACGCGGTCAACCTGAACGTACGCCGCCAGTACGTGGACCGCTATCCGGTCCCGCTGCCCGACCCGGAGGCCGAGGACGACGCCCCGCGCGTGGCGCACCCCGAGGTCTGGTCGGTCTTCCAGGCGGTCGCGGGCCGCCGGATGGACGGGTACGAGTTCTACCGCCGGCTCACCGCGGGCATGCCCGCCTACGAAGGCATCTCCGGGATCGGCGACCTGCACCGCGACGAGCTGGTCAAGCTGGGCGAGCGGCTGGTGGCCTGGTTCGACGACCTCATCGACCGCCCCGCCCCGCTCCCCGCCCCACCGCCCGGGGGCCCGTCCGCCGGAGGCCCGTCCGTCGAGGGCCCGTCCGCCGGGGGCCCGTCCGCCGGGGGCCGGGACAACGCTGCCTGGGACCCGGCCCGCCTCGAACACCGGCTGGCCATCCGTACGGCGGACCGGCACGACGGCGCGGGCGCGCGCGTCCTGTCGGCCCCCGAGTACCCCGGAGGCAGCCTCGACTGGCACGCGTTCTCGGTCGACCCCCACACCCGGCTCGATCCCCCCGCCCCCGGGAGCCCGCCGGCGCAGCTCCCGCGGGTGTTCAACCGTACGGTCTTCCCCGCGCCGGTCCGCTACTCCGGGATGCCGCTGCCCCGCTGGTGGGCGCTGGAGGACGGCCGTACCAACTTCGCCGCGGTCCGCCCCGACAGCACCGACCTGGCCCGGCTGGTCTTCCTGGAATTCGCCCTGGTCTACAGCAACGACTGGTACCAGCTGCCCTGCGACCTGCCCGCCGGGACCTTGGCCACCGTCCAGGGCCTGACCGTGACCGACGTGTTCGGGGAACGGCTGTGGATCAGCCCTGCGGGGACCGGCCCGGACGTGACCTGGCAGGACTGGTCGATGTTCACCCTCAACACCCTCGGCGACACCGCGAAGGCGCCGCCACCGGCCGGCCCCGCCGCCGCCCCCGGGCAGGACACCGGCCCCGCCCCGGGCCTGCTGCTGCCGGGCAGCGTGCCGAAGGTCGCCGAGGGGCCCGTACTGGAGGAGGTCGCGCTCGTCCGCGACGAGACGAGCAACCTCGTGTGGGGCATCGAGCAGACGGTCACCCTGGCCACCGGTGAACCGCGCCGCGGCAGCGAGGCCGCGGCCGAACGCCTCGCCCATCTGCTCCGCCTGAACCCGCCCCCGCAGCCGCCCCCGGCCGCGGCCCCCGTGGCGTACACCGTCATGAACGCGATCCCGGAGAACTGGATCCCGTTCGTCCCCGTCCACGTGCCCGAACAGAACCGCGCCATCCAGCTCCAGCGCGCCGCGCTGCCCAGCGTGCTGGGCGGCGGCCGGATCGTCACCCCGCGGACCTCGCTGCTGCGCGAGGGCCTGGACCGGGGCGACCGGTACTTCGTCAACGAGGAGGAGGTGCCGCCGACCGGCACCCGGCTCTCCCTGTCGTACAACCGGACCCGCTGGACCGACGGCCGGGTGGCGCTCTGGCTGAGCGCCCGGCGCCGCACGGGCCGCGGTGAGGCGTCCAGTGGGCTCGCCTTCGACTTCCTCAAGGACACCACCACGCCACCGGCCCCGCCTCCGACCGGCAGCAGGTAGGAGCACGGCCCCCCAACCGTGCCGGGCCGGGGCCGCCGCCTCGGCGCGGCCCCGGCCCGTCACGGGGGCGGTGTGCGGGTCAGACCTGGCCGCGCCACTGACCGGTCGGGGCGCCGCGGTCCTCGATGAAGTGCTTGAACCGCTTCAGGTCACCCTTGACCTGCCGGTCGACGAACCCGAACTTGTCCGCGATGTTCTCCGCCATCCCGTCGGGATCGAAGTCCATCATGAAGGTGACCTCGGTATGGGCGGGGTCGATGGGGCGGAAGGTCACCAGCCCGGACTGCTCCGTCTCACCCCCGACCGTCACCCAGGCGATCTTCGTGTCCGGGATCTGCTCGGTGATCTCCGCGTCGAACTCCCGCTGGACTCCCGCGATCTTCGTCACCCAGTGGGTGAGGGTGTCGGTCCGCTGCTCGATCCGCTCGACACCGTCCATGAACTGCGGGAACGACTCGAACTGCGTCCACTGGTCGTAGGCGGTACGGACCGGGACGTCGACCTCGATGGACTCCTTGACCTGCGACATGCTGTTCCTCCTGGGTCAGTTGCGTCCGGGCCGAACGCCGGCCTCTCGGGTGGCCGGCCCCGGCCCGGGGACTCTTCACAGGTGCCCTACGACACCGCGGTTGCCCCGGGACCCCCGGACGCACTCCCCGAACGAGCTGACTTTCACCACCAGCCGGCCCACCCGCCCGCTTCACCGGCAACGGGCCCGCCGCCCCGCGGCCACCCGGCCCCGGCCGCCCGGCCGCCCGGCCGCCCCGGCCCCGCAGCCCCCGCGGCTTCCCGTACAGGCCGAAGGAGGGTGCCGCTCGGGGGGGACCCGCCGCACCGGGTGCCGGCTCCGCGGGCAGGCTAGACCTTGCAGTTGGGAAGGGGATCGGTCTCGCTGGAGATGTCGATGTCCCGCATGTAGCCCCACGCGCCGTTGTCGGCCTGCGTCCACACCCATCGCCTCGGGTGCGGTCCGCCGATGTAGGACCCGTAATCGCTCTTGCACTCGAACCAGCTGGTTGTGCTGTACATGCGGCCGACGATCTCGCCGCCGAACCGCGACTGGTACACGGGGGCGCCGTAGACGTTCTCGCAGTACCAGCGGCCGGCGTTCCAGCAGTCGGACGCGAGCTGCCCGGCGGAGGCCGTGGGCGCCGTCAGCGCGAGCGAGGCGCCGACAGCCAGCGCCGCCAGCGCGGTCTTCACCGCCCGCATGCCGTACATGGTCATGTCTCTCCCTCGACAGGTAACGGTTCCGGGGTTCCGGAGCGGGGCGGGCAGCGCGCCCGGCAGGCGGCCGCGGGGCCCCGCGTACCGAAGTCTTGCGCGGCAGCCGCAGGCGGCACAGCTTTGCGAAATCCTTCGAAACGAGAACCGCCGCCCCTTGCGCCGCCCGTCCACCGCGAGATCTCTGTGGCACCCCGACGCACAGCCGCCGACTCGGAGTCACGGACGCGAGCCCACCGGCAGCGGACCGTGGGGAAGGACCCGGACTGCTCCGATTGCGCTTTCGACCTGCGCAGCCGCCTTCGCCCGAATCCGGTGGGTCTGCCGCGACCGAGCTGCGATGATGCCACTGTTTCCCCGGTGGAGGTCATTTGTTCGTTTTCGTGTGTGCAGGGTGCGGCACCCAGCTGACCACTGCCCTGTCCCAGGTCGCCCTGCCGGTTCATGCCCATCAGACTTTCGGGAACGGGCTGCAGCTCCCGGTGCTCATGGAACCGGGCACGTTCGCCGTGAACCCCGAACCGTGGGGGCCGCCGTGGCGCAGGTGGGAGGAGATCCACCCCGACGAGGCAGCCGCCCGCGGTGTTCACGCGCCGGTCCCCGCCCTGTCCGACGGTGCACCGGGAGCCGCCGTCATCGCGCCCGGCGACGCCCGCGCAACGGTACTCGTCCCGGAGCATCGCGGAGGTGGCTACTGCTGCGGCCTCGACGGGGGCGGTGGCCCGAACGTGGCCTGTGCGGAGTGTTCCCTGCCCGTGGCGAGCCGGATCGACGACTGCTCGCTCTGGCAGGCCATGTGGCTGGCCCCCGACGCCGTGCGACGTCATCCTGCGGGCGAGGCCGCCGTCGCACCGCTGTCCTGGACGGAGCTGATGGCGGAAGGCAAGGGCACACCCCCCTACGCCCCGATCGCCGCGTGGGCGTCGCGGACAGCGGTGGGCCACTGGTCGAACTACTCGTGGTCGTGGAGCCCGCAGTGGGTGGCAGCTGCGGGTCAGGCACTCGCGCATCTGCTGGTGGCCTCGCAGGGTCAGCCGGTGATCGTCCCGGACGGTCTGGTCGGGGAGGTGTTCCAGCGGACGCTCGACGCCATGCTGCCGGCGAGGCCTCAGGCACGGCGCGCCGTTCTGGCCGGACCGGGACGACCGGCTCCGGACGAGGGCGCCGACATCCTCCTCGTACCGTCACACCCCCGGACGGGGGAGGTCTGGGCCCCGGACGCCTCGGCGGCCTACTTGGTGCCGCTGCCGTTCGGCGTCTGGCTGCGGATGCTCCTTCCCGAGTCCGGTCTCCCCGGGCCTGCGCCCTTGCCCGTGTCGGGCGGCTTGCCCGACGGTGTCCTCCGCGACGACTTCGACTGGCCCGCCTGTCGCCCGCGTCACACGTTCGAGGTCGACTGGGCAGTGTTCCAGCACACCTTGGTGCGGCTGCCGGCCGTCCGCAGCCCGTGGCTGCGCGACGTCGTCGAGAGCTTCCGGCGGGGGTGCTGACGTCGGGGCGGAGCGAACGAGTGAGCGGCTGGGCCACATGTCCCCGCCGGTGAGCTCTCGTACGGTGACCTGGTGCTTCACGAGGACACGGTGACCAGGGCGGGCACCTTCGGGAAGAGGGGTCCGGTGTTCCGGGACCATGAGGAACTCGATGTGACGGTCGTCGCGGTCGCCCCGGTGGGCGTCAAGGTCGAGGTCGACGGAGCCGAGGAGCCGCCTCCGCACCGCCGCCACCACCGCAGGATCCTCCGTCAGGCCCCGACCCTCTGGTACGGCCCGTGGCCGATGCCGTCCGGGCGGGCCGCTGACCTGTTCAGGTGCGGCCGGTCCCGGGCGGTGACCGCGGTGAGCGGGCCGGCGGCGCGGAGGACCGTGTCGAGGACGCGTTCGGGCTCGGCGGCGTAACAGTGGGCGAACCACGCCATGTTCGCCTCGACCACCGCCCAGCCCCCGTCGGCGAGGCGGCCGATGTCCAGGCAGACCGCGCTGGGGAGGTCGTCGGCCGTGGCGTCGAGGACCGTACGGCCGAAGGCGCGGCTGTCGGCGTCCAGCGGAGCCGGGTCGAGGCGCCCGTGGACGGCGTAGCGGCTTCCGGTGACGGCTTCGCCGTCGAGGACGAACAGCCGGTACTCCGCGGTGAACTCCACCACGCCGCTCACCAGGACCGGCGTGGAGTCGTCGAGCCCAGCGGGCAGGCTGGTCCCGTCCTCGTGGACGGCGGCGGGCAGCAGGTCGATCTTGGCCGACGGGGGCTTCACGAAGGCCGGTTCCCGCAGCGTACGGGCCTCGGCGAGGGTGGTGAGCCGTACGTGGCGCCGCAGGAGGGGCTCCGGTACGCGCGTCAGCCAGTCGTCGGCCGGTTCGAGCAGCCCGAGGCCCAGCGGGCCGGCGAGGCGCGCGGCCGCGCGGGGACCGCCGTACCAGTGCACCCTGCGCCCTTCGGCGCTCGCGGCCCGGTCGGTCACCTCGTAACCGCGCCAGGACGCTGCGCGGGCGAGGAGTTCGGCGGTGGAGGTACGGGGTGCGGACAGCAGCAGGATCGGCGGGGTACGGGCTTCCATTCCGGTGAGCCTAGCGAACCCGGCCGGCAGCCGGACGGGTGAACGAATCCCAGGAGCGCCGGCGGCACGGGGCCGTCGGCGGGGATCACCCGGGTGCCCGGCACGGCTGCCCCCGGTTCCGTCCGGCTGCTCTCGCACACTGGCGGGAGCGCTGCGCGGGGCGGCGCTGTGTCCGAGGGAGTGACCACGGTGGTGGATGCGGGACGACGCGCCGTCTCGGCGGCGCTGCTGACCGGCGTGCTGGTGTCCGGCTCGCGCGCCGTGGCCGCGCCGACGGGCCCGGAGCGCAGGGCCGGAGCCGGGGCCAGGGCCGCGGCAGGTCCTCGGCCGGCGGCTTCGCTGCTCGGGCAGGAGATCCGGCGGTTGCCCACGTCCCGCAGGGTGGTGGCGCTCACCTTCAACGCGGCGTGGGACGAGAGCGGACTGGACACGGTCCTGGCGGAGTTGCGGCGGCGGAAGGCGCCCGCCACGTTCTTCCCGACGGGGACGTACGCGGAGGCCCGTCCGGCGGCCGTACGGGCCATGGCCGAGGCCGGGCACGGGCTGGGCAACCACTCGTACAGCCACCCGTACTTCGACGATCTGAGCACGCAGGAGCGGGCGCGGGAGGTCCGCGCGGCGGACGTGGCGATCCGGACGGCGTCCGGGGTCGAGCCCCTGCCGTTCTTCCGCTTCCCGTACAGCTCCACGACGCAGGACGCGGTCGCGGACGTCAACGAGCTGGGCTATGCGGCGATCGAGTTCACCAACGACACGAACGGCTACCTGGGGCCGGCCGGCGGGATGACCGTGGACAAGGTCGTCCGCAGGGCGGTGGGCTCGCTGGGGCCGGGGGCCGTGCTGCAGATGCATGTCGGGAGCAGCGCGGATGACGGGGTGGTGCTCGACGCCCAGGCCCTGCCCCGGATCGTCGACGCGGTGATGGAGGAGGGGTACGAGGTCGTGGACCTGCGGGAGTTCCTCGTGGCGTCGTAGCAGCGGGGCCGGGCGAGCGGGAGCCGACGGGCGGGGCAGGGCCGCGCCGGCCCTGATGCCCGGGCCCGGTTGTGGCGGCGTGCCGGTCATGGTCCAGGATGGCAGTCCGTTCGGAATGCGTACGTCCGCTCCAACCGCGCTACGCACCACACGATCTGACAGGTGAACAAGTGACCACACGACACATACGGCGGCCCGCGGCGGGCTGCTCCCTGGCCCTCCACGCTGCGGGGGCAGGACGGTGACCCGGGACCTGGTCCTGCACGACTGGGTGGTGGCCGGCATCGCGTTGGCCTCCGGCTGTGTGGCCGGGCTGGTGCTGAGGGCCCTCATGAAATGGCTGGGCAAGCACGCGAGCAACACCAAGTGGCGCGGGGACGACATCATCGTCGACGCGCTGCGCACCATCGTCCCCTGGGCAGCCGTGATCGCGGGGGCCGCGGTGGCCACCTCGGCCCTGCCGCTCACCGCACGGATCGGGGGGCTGGTCAGCCAGTCGCTGACGGCCGTGCTCATCGTCATCGCGACGCTCAGCGCGGCCCGGGTGGTGGCCGGGCTGGTGCAGTCGGTGGCAGCGTCCCGGACGGGCGTCGCCGCGTCCGCGACCATCTTCGTCAACATCACCCGCATCGTCGTGCTGACGATGGGCGTCCTCGTCGCCCTGGAGACCCTCGGAGTGTCCATCGCCCCGCTCGTCACCGCCCTCGGGGTGGGCGGTCTCGCGGTGGCGCTGGCGTTGCAGGACACCCTCGCCAACCTCTTCGCGGGGGTGCACATCCTCGCCTCGAAGACGGTCCAGCCGGGTGACTACGTCCGGCTCACCAGCGGGGAGGAGGGGTACGTCGTGGACATCAACTGGCGCAACACCGTGGTGCGCAACCTCTCGAACAACCTGGTGATCATCCCCAACGGCCGCCTGGCGCGGACCAACATGACCAACTACTCCCAGCCCGAGCAGAAGCTGTCGATCCTGGTCCAGGTCGGGGTCGGGTACGACAGCGACCTGGAGCACGTGGAGAAGGTCACCCTGGAGGTCGTCGACAGCGTGATGGCCGACATCAGCGGTGGCGTGCCGGATCACGAAGCGGCCGTCCGGTTCCACACCTTCGCGGACTCCAGGATCAACTTCACCGTGATCCTCGGCGTCGGCGAGTTCAGCGACCAGTACCGGATCAAGCACGAGTTCATCAAGCGCCTGCACCAGCGGTACCGGGCGGAGGGCATCTCGATCCCCGCGCCCACGCGCACGGTCTCGCTCCACAACGAGGGGGCGGTCGCGCCGTCGGCCCACGCGCCGGTCCCGCACCAGCGGGAGGCGCCTGCCGAGGTGCTGGTGGAGCGGCGGCGCTAGCCGACGGCGTGCGGGGGCCCTTCCACCGCGGCCTCACGCACGCCCCCGAGCGCGCGGCGCCGGGTGACCGCTGCCCGCTGCCCGCGCGGACGGTCAGGGAAGGGGCCGCAGGAGGCCGTGGGCGGTCACGGCGGCCAACGACAGCGTCCGGTAGCCCATCGAGTCGAACAGGACGGTGATCCGGTCGCCGTCCTCGCTGAGCACCATCCCCGGTCCCCACGCGCGGTGGCGTACCCGGGTGCCTGCGGGGAAGTCGCCCGCGGCCGGGTGGGCGGTGGACCCCGGATCCGTTTCCGTTTCCCTGTCCGTGTCCGCCTCCGGCTTCGCTGCGGGCCGGGGCCCCGGCACGGGCCCCGGCCCGGGTGCCTCCTCGGCGTCCGAGCGGGCCGGCGCGCAGACGTCGCAGTTCCCGCACGCCCCGTCGTGCTCCTCGCCGAAGTAGCCGAGGAGGAACCGGCGCCGGCAGCCCGTGGTCTCGGCGTACGCCCGCATCATCTCGACGCGGGAGCGATCGAGTCTGCGCCGTGCCGCGGCGGCCTCGCCGGCGCGTGCGGCGGCTTCGTCGGCCGGTATGTGCGGCACCGGTGCGATCGTGCCGTCGTCGCCGGTGTTCGCCGCTCCGGCCTGCTCCAGCAGGTTGGCCGCGGCGGTGGCGCGGTGGCGCGACAGGCCGGTCTCCTCGCGGAGGTCGTCCAGCGCGAGGGGCTCCTCGTGCTGGTGCAGCGTCGTGGCGACCTCCACGAGGGTGTCCTCGGCCGGTCCGCGCGCGGCGAAGAAGTTCTGCATGCCGGTGTCCTGCGGCCGGTAGTACAGCACGGCCGCGGACGGTGCGCCGTCCCGCCCCGCCCGGCCGATCTCCTGGTAGTAGGCGTCGAGCGATCCGGGCAGCGCGGCGTGCAGGACGAACCGTACGTTCTCCTTGTCGATGCCCATGCCGAAGGCCGAGGTGGCGACGACGACGTCCAGCTCGGAGGCGAGGAAGGCGTCGTGGACGCGTGAGCGGTGCGCGGCGTCCAGGCCGGAGTGGTAGGCGGCGGCCGCCAGGCCGAGGCCGGCCAGGTCCGCGGCGTACCGCTCGCTGTCCTTGCGGGTGGCCGCGTAGACGAGGCCGGGCTTGGGCTCGGCCGCGGCTCGTTCCACCACGGCGCGGCGCCGGTCCTGCTCCTCGGCGAAGCGGCGTACCTCCAGCGTGATGTTCGGCCGGTCGAAACCGGCGACGACCAGGACCGGGTCGCGCATGCCGAGGCGTTCGACGATCTCCTCGCGGACCGGGGGCGCCGCCGTCGCGGTGAGCGCGAGGACGGTGGGACGCCCCAGCCGCGGCAGGACCTGCGCGAGGCGCATGTACGCCGGGCGGAAGTCGTGCCCCCACGTCGACACGCAGTGGGCTTCGTCCACCACGAACAGGGCGGGTGCGGTGGCGGCGAGGCTCTCGACCACGTCGTCGTTGGCGAGTTGCTCGGGCGAGAGGAAGAGGAACTCCGCCCGACCGTCGCGTACGGCCTCCCAGGCGGCGGCAGTCCGGCGGGGTGCCTGGTCGGAGTTGACGGCAACCCCGTCGGGCGCGCCGTGCCGCAGCAGGCCTGCGATCTGGTCGCGCTGCAGGGCGAGGAGGGGTGAGACCACCACCGTCGGTCCGGGGAGGCAGAGGGCGGCGACCTGGTACACGGCGGACTTTCCGGCGCCTGTCGGCATCACGACGAGCGTGTCCCGCCCGGCGACGACCGCTTCCATCGCCGTGCGCTGGCCGGGTCTGAGCGTCTCCCAGCCGAAGACCTCGGCCGCGGTGGCCTCGAACCGGATCCCGGCCGGGGTGTCTTCGGTGCCGGGGTCTTCCGTGCCTGGGTCTGCCTTCCCGGGGGCTTGCGTGCCTCGATCTTCCTTCCCGGGGGCTTCCTTCCGGCTGTCCTGCTTGCCGCCGGCCATTTCCGCCTCCTCTCCGCATACCGCACGCCCCCGCGCCGCCTGTACCGCCCGCTTCGGCACGCGGCATGGATCCGGGGCCGACCGGCTCGCCGCCGCACAGGCGCACCCTCGGTCCGCTTCCGCTTCCGCTGCCGTGTCCGCCGCCTACCCCTCCCCCGCGGTTCGACTCCTGCAGGGCGCGCCCGGCGGCGGGTGTGGGAGGCCGGTCGCGGGGCAGCAGCAGACGAGGGGGGTCGGACAGGCAGGAGACGTCATGGCCCATGCCCGTCGTCGTCCTCGCACCCGTCCCCGTACCCGTCCCCTTCGAAAGGCCTCGCCATGTCCCGGTCCATCGCCCAGCAGAGCGTCGACGAGCTCGGTGGGCAGTCCAGCGTCCTGGCCCGCCAGCGTCGTGACCACGAGGAACTCGACCGCCTCATGCACCGGTACGCATCCGGCGGACTGCACGCGGCGGAGCGGCAGAAGACGCTCAAGGAGATCTTCCAACTCACCTTCAGTCACGCCTTCGCCGAGGAGACCGTCCTGTGGCCCGCCCTGCGACGGCTGGCTCCCGACGGCGCGGAGCTCACCGCGCGGGTGGAGGAGGAGCACCAGCAGATCAACGAACTCGCCACCCGGATCGAATCCACCGAGCCGGACGACCCCCGGCACGACGAGCTCACCGCCGATGCCTTCGCGTTGATCCGGCAGGACATCCGCGAGGAGGAGGACGTGCTGCTGCCCCGCCTCCAGGAGGTGCTCGGGCACGACGGGGCCCGGCTGCGACGCCTCGGCACGACTTGGGAGACCGTACGCCGCACGGCACCGACCCGGCCGCATCCCGGCGTGTCGCGCCGGCCCCCGGGCAACGCCCTGGCGGGGGTGCCCCTGAGCGCGGTCGACCGGGCCCGCGACGCGCTCTCTCCCCCCTCCCCGCGCACCCTCTGGATCGCTGCCGCCCTGGTGGCGGCCTGCGTGGTGGGTGCGGCCCTGCGCCGGAAGCGCTGAACTCCCGCGCGGGACGTCCCCGCTCGGCCTGCTCTCGCGCCGGGGGTCACACCTGCTCGAAGTGGAAGGAGCGGATGAAGCAGTCTCGCGGTTGGCCGATCGCGAAAAGCACGCAGTCGAGGACGGATCGGGCGGTCAGCGGGTCGTCGGCGGTCCGGGCGGCCTGGTCCCAGGTGGCGTCGAGCGGGTCGCCGTCCGTGAAGTCCGGCGGATACAGCGAGATGACCCGGATGCCCTCGGGGCGCAGCCGGTGCGAGAGGACGTCGGCGAAGCCGGCCTGGGCGGCCTTGGCCGCGTAGAACGCAGGATGCGCCTGGGACCGGTGGTTCCGCGCTTCCGCGGCCGAGGAGACCAGGTTGACGACGTCCGCGCCCTCGGAGGCGCGCAGCAGGGGCAGGAAGTGCTTGACCGTCAGCAGAGTGCCGGTGGCTCCGGAGGCGACGGTGTCGGTGATCGCTTCGTCGTCGGCGTCCCACAGGTCAGGGCCGTGCAGGTACCGGGCGCCGTTGTTGATCAGCACGTCCACCCGGTCGGCGCGAGCGGCGACCCCCTGAGCGAAGCCCCGTACGGTGGCCGGGTCGGCCAGGTCGCAGGCGAAGGCATCGACGCGCGCGCCGCTGTCGGCCGCCACCTCGTCGGCCACCTTCTGCGCGGCAGCCAGAGTGCGAGCGGATAGGCACAGGCGCGCGCCCAACCGGCCGGCGCTCAGCGCGAACGCCCTGCCGAAGCCGCGCCCGGCCCCGGTGACCACGACCGTCTTCTCGGCAAGATCCATACGCGCACCTCGTTCGGCCTGCTTGTGTTGATCATGGTGAGCGTACGCCAGGGCCGGTGCGCGGCGGCGGGGGCCTCCGGGTCGGCGGCGTGGCTCCGCGGAAGGCTGGGGGCCGACCGCTACGGCGTGCGTACGAAGGCCCCCGCGCGGGCCGCCGCCACTGCCGCTCCGGCCGCCCGCCGGGCCGCGGCCTCGTCGAGCGGGGCGTCCGTGGTCAGCAGCCGGTAGTACAGCGGGGCGGACACGGCGCGGACCACCTCGGCGGCGTCGGTGCCCTCCGGCAGGTCCCCCCGCGCGACGGCGTCCTGGACACACGGCGCCCATTGCGCGACCCGGACCTCGTAGAAGCGGTGCAGGGCCTCGGCCGTCCGGGCGTCGCCGGTGGCGGCCGCGATGACGGCCTTGAACAGGGGGCCTTGGCGCGGGTCGGACAGGGTGCGCCGGACGAGCTCGGCGTTGGCCAGCAGATCCTGTTCGAGCGAGCCGGTGTCGGTGCGCGGGAGCGACTGCTCGGCCATGTCCGTCAGCAGGTCGGCGACCAGGCCGGCCACGGTGCCCCAGCGCCGGTACACGGTGGTCTTGCCGACGTCGGCCCGCCGGGCGACCTCGGCGAGGTCCAGGCCGTGGAAGCCCTGCTCGGCCAGCATGTCCCCCGCGGCCTGGAGAACGGCGGCCCGCACTCGGGCCGTTCGGCCGCCCGGACGCACGGTCCCCGGCTCGGCGGACCCGCCCCTCGCGCTGCTCGCGGCGCCCGCGTCCCCTGCGCGCTTCACGACGTCCGGGGGCATCGGGTCATCACTCGGAAGCATCATAACGGGTCCCTGGTTCCATTAGTGGCGATCAGCTGATACGTTGAGGTCATCTTAAAGGGTCTGCGGTTCCATTACTGCTCATGGGAGGACTCCGTCATGGAATACAGGCAGCTCGGTGCGTCCGGTCTCAGGGTTCCCGTCCTCGGCTTCGGCGCCGGCACCTTCGGTGGCCGCGGCCCCGTGTTCGGTGCCTGGGGCAGCACGGATGCGCAGGAGGCGCGCCGGCTCGTCGACATCTGCCTCGACGCCGGCGTCACGCTCTTCGACACCGCGGACGTGTACTCGGCGGGAGCGTCGGAGGAGGTGCTGGGCCGGGCCGTGCGGGGCCGGCGCGACCAGGTGCTCGTCTCCACCAAGGCGGGGCTGCCCACCGGCGACGGCCCCGGCGCGTACGGCACCTCCCGCTCCCGCCTGATCGGCGCGGTCGAGGACGCGTTGCGCCGGCTCGGCACCGACCGCATCGACCTCTTCCAGCTGCACGGTTTCGACGCCGCGACCCCTGTCGAGGAGGTGCTGTCCACCCTCGACCAGCTCGTCCGCTCGGGCAAGGTGCGCTACGTAGGGGTCTCCAATTTCGCGGGCTGGCAGCTGATGAAGTCCCTGTCCGTCGCCGACCGGCACGGCTTCCCCCGCTACGCGGCCCACCAGGTCCACTACTCGCTCGTCGGCCGCGACTACGAGTGGGAGCTGATGCCCCTCGCCCGTGACCAGGGTGTCGGCGCGGTGGTGTGGAGCCCGCTGGGCTGGGGCCGCCTCACCGGCAAGGTCCGTCGCGGCCGCCCGCTGCCCGCCCGAAGCCGGCTGCACGAGACCGCCGACTACGGCCCGCCGGTGGAGGACGCCTACCTGTACGACGTGGTCGACGCCCTCGACGAGGTCGCGCAGGAGACGGGCCGGACCGTCCCCCAGGTCGCCCTCAACTGGCTGCTGCGCCGCCCGACCGTCTCCACCGTCCTCGTCGGCGCCCGCGACGAGCAGCAACTGCGGCAGAACATCGGCGCCGTCGGCTGGGAGCTGACCCGCGAACAGATGGCCCGCCTCGACGCCGCCAGCCACCGCCCGGCCCCGTACCCGTACTTCCCGTACGAGCGCCAGGAGGGCTTCGCCCGCCTCAACCCCCCGATGACGGCGTCCCGCTGACCCTCGGCCGGCCATGGCCGCCACCCGGAGGGCCCCGCTCGGCGCGTCATCCGTCCACGGCGTCCTCGGGCTCCCACCGCAGCAGGTCGCCCGGCTGGCACTCGAGCACCTCGCAGAGCGCGGCGAGCGTCGTGAAGCGCACCGCCTTGGCACGGCCGTTCTTGAGGACCGCCAGGTTGGCGGGCGTGATCCCGACGCGTTCCGCCAGCTCGCCCACGGACATCTTCCGCCGGGCCAGCATCACGTCGATGTCGACGGCGATCGGCATCAGATCACCTCGTCCAACTCGGCCCGCAGCCGCGCCGCCTCCACGTCGCGCGCGACGGCCTGGGCGAGCAGCATGCGCAGCACGAGCACGATGAGCGCGACTCCCAGAATGGCCACACCGACCCCGGCCATGATCACGGTGACGCCCGGGTCCTCCCGCTGGCCGGGGGCGTTGAGGGCCGTGACCGCGAACCACACGAGGGCAGCCGCCACGATCGCGCCGATCACGCCGTCCACGTACCGGAAGGCGGCATGGGAGAACACCGTCCCGCGTCGCACCATCGCCACCAGCCGCCACACGCAGATCAGAGCGACCTGGGCCGACACCATGCCCAGGATCGTGAGCACGCGGAGCGGGGTCAGCGGGAGCGATCCGTCCTCCGGATCGGTGGCCGACGCCCACACCATCAAAGCCTGTACGCACACGGTCCCGGTGAACACCACCAGGAGCACGGCGCGCAGCGCACGCACGGTGAGCTTTCCCATGAACCTCGCCTTCCATCGACTCGCGATGGAAATCTATCGAGTTTCGATAGGTCGGGCAAGAGGGCGGGGCACGGCGACGGCCGGCGGCCGGTGGCCGGCCGCCGGCCGGGCCTCGGTCAGGCCCCGGTTCAGGCCTGGGTCAGGCCCCGGTCAGACCAGCGCGTTCTTGTAGAAGATGCTGGAGCGCCGGTCGCCTTCGAGGCCGGTGGCGAAGCCGATGAAGAGGCGGGCCTCACCGGCGTCGGTGCGGTAGATCGCCAGACCCTCGGGCTCGCGGAAGTGGAGGGTGGACCCGGCCTTGGTGAGGACGGGGCCCTGCTTCACGGTTCCGGTGTTGATGTCGATGCTGGTGAGGTACGAGTTGCCGTCGCCGCTGGGGGTGCCGTCGCCCGGGTACGGGTCACCGGTCAGGTAGTACATGTACGAGCCGTAGAGGGTGTAGCCCTGCGGGGTGCCGGGGATCGCCGGCTGCTTGAAGTCCACCAGGGGCGAGCCGAAGCTGCGCGTCTCGAAGGCGGACAGGGGGTACACGGCGATGCGCTTGCCGGCGCTGGTGTGGTAACGCACGATCATGCGCCGGTGGACGGGGTCGACGGAGCAGGTGTACTCGGTGGCCCCGGCGATCGGCGTGTAGGCGGCCGCGGCAGCCGGCGAGCCCATGGTGGTGTTGGGCGTGTAGCGGATGGGAGCGAGCGCGGTGCCGTAGCCCTTGGTGTTCGCGGCGCACTCGATCCACAGCTCGGTACCGGAACCGCTGGGCAGCGCGGCGAAGGCGACGCCGTGGCCGAAGCCGTCGAGGTGCATGTACGACAGGAAGTTCCCGTCGAAGTCCATCTTGTTGATGCACAGGTCGCCGGCGGAGTCGGGGCTGCCGTCCCGCTTGGTCGCGACGAAGAGGAACTTGTTCACCCAGTCGAAGGCGAAGCTCTGCTGGACCCGCGGGCCGTGGGTGTTCTTGGACCGGAACAGGTCGTACGACGGCTGGGTGAGGTCGAACCGCTGGGTCGGGGTCACGTCGGCCGAAGCGGGCTGCGCGCCGAGGCCGAGCCCGAGTGCGGCGAGCGTGCCGCCCACGCCGGTGCGTATGAGACCGCGGCGGGAGAGGGGGAAACCGGGGATGTGGTTCATGGGGGGACTCCAAAGCTCAGGGTGGGGGGGTGGAGTTCGTGATGCTATCCACCGGACCGGGCGTCCCCCACGCCGGGTCCGGTGGGCAGCTGGGCGTCCGTGGCGCGCGGCCAGGGCGTGGCCCGAGGAGGCGGGCGGCTAGGCGAACAGCTCCGCGAGGACTTCCGCGGTGACGGCTATGGGTGCCGGGCGGTGGGCGGGGGGTTGGACGCCCTTCAGTTCGCGGACCAGGAAGTCCCAGCTGCGGCCGCGGACGTAGGCCAGGCAGTCGAGGAAGGTGTGCTCGGCTCCCGGGACGATGAGCAGTTCGAAGTCCTTGTCGGCGGCGATGAGCCGGTCCGCGAGGCGAAGGGTGAGGTGCGGGTGGACCTGGTCGTCCATCTCGCCGTGGACGAGCAGCAGTTTGCCCTGGAGCCGGTCGGCGAGGTCGGTGTTGGAGGTGCGGGCCCACGCTTCGGGGTTGTCGGCGCCGTCGTAGGTCTCGACGAAGCCCTGGTTGAAGTAGCGGGCGTCGTGCGAGCCGGCGAGGGCGACGCCCGCCTTGTACACCTCGGGGTGGTCGAGCATCGCGCGGGCGGCGGCGAACCCGCCTCCCGAGTGGCCGAGGACGCCCACCCGGTCCAGGTCCATCCAGGGCCGGGTGGCGGCGAGTTGACGCAGCGCCGCGACGTGGTCGTCCAGGTGGCCGGCGCGGGCCAGAGCGCCGGACGAGGCATCGTGGAACGCCTTGCTCCGCCCGGGTGTGCCGCGGCCGTCCAGGGCGATGACGGCGAAACCGAGGGCGGCGAGGGGTTCGGCGTCCAGGCCCATGCCGCCGGGGTCGAAGCTGGGGGCGACGCGGGTGACCTGGGGGCCGGGGTAGAGGTTGTCGACGACCGGGTAGCGGCCGGCGGGGTCGAAGCCGCGCGGGTGGTGGAGGACGCCGTAGAGGTCGGTGACCCCGTCGGCGGCCTTGACGCGGAACCGCTCGGGGGCGCTCCAACCGGTGGCGGTGAGCTTGCTGATGTCGGCGCGCTCCAGTTCGGCCACGACCCGGCCGGTCCAGTCGCGGACGGTGGTCACGGGCGGGGTGTCGACGGTGGACGCGGAGTCGATGAAGTAGTCCTGGCGCGGCGCCACGGTGACGACGTGGTCCAGCGCATCGTCGGTGAGCCGGGTGAATCCGCTGCCGTCCAGGGCTGCCGTG
The DNA here is from genome assembly GCF_020532625.1 of Streptomyces antimicrobicus. Classification (GTDB taxonomy): domain Bacteria; phylum Actinomycetota; class Actinomycetes; order Streptomycetales; family Streptomycetaceae; genus Streptomyces; species Streptomyces antimicrobicus. The sequence goes on from NZ_JAJAUY010000002.1 coordinate 89,133, forward strand.
CAGACCGTGCGCCGGTAGGGGTCCTCCGCGACCAGTCCGACAGCGGTGAAGTGGACGACGCGCTCGTCCTCGTCGACGTGCAGGATCTGCCGCACCGCCCACTCCCCGGAGGTGACCTGGCCGAGGAGTCGGCCGGTGCGCAGGTCGTAGCGGTACAGGTGGCCCCAGCCGTCGCGCTGCGAGTACCACAGCACCTCGTCGGTCAGGACGCGGACGATGGGCGGCTCGTACGCCCACTGGTTGGGCTCCACACGGGTGGAGCCGGACTCGCTGAGCACGGTGGTGACCTCGCCGGTGTGCGGGTCGAGCCGGTGCAGGCTCAACGTCCGCAGGTCGCGGGGGCGGGCGAGGTAGTAGACGGCCGAGCCGTCCGGGGCCCACCACGCCCAGCGGGTCGTGATCGGCGACATCTGCGACATGAGCAGCGGTTCGCCCTGCGCACGGACCACCGCCCCGGTGGCGACGTCCAGCACGACCAGTTCGGCGAGCGGAACGGCCTCGTCGCCCGGGTAGGCGTAGCGCTGGGTGCGGGTGAGGGGCGCGCCGCCGTCGGCGGGGCGGGCCTCGACGAGGTGGGTCCGGCGCACCTCGCGCTCGTCGGTCCGGTGCGCGAGGACCTTCGTCGAGTCGGGGGACCAGGACACGGCGGGCGGCAGGTGGGGCAGGCCGATCTTGCGCAGCAGGGTGGTGTTGCTGGTGCAGTCCGGGCCGGGGCCGTAGGCGTGGTCGGCCGCGCCGTCGCTGGTCAGGGCCCACTGGCGGCCGTCGGTCAGGGAGCGCGCCCACAGGTCGTGACCGTGCCGGTACACCGCGGTCTTCCCGTCGGGAGAGGGAACTTCCAGCGGGTTGCCGGGCGGGGTGAACTCGGCCGGTGCGCAGGTGTAGTCGGTCCGGTCGCAGCGCCAGTACGCGCCGAACGCGTCGAACTCCACGCCGTCCCCGTCCAGGACGATGCCGGTGAACGGCAGGGCCTCGGGGTCGACCGGCTGTCCGGAGGCGGTGGCCAGGGCGGCGGCGAGGCGGCCGTGGTCGAAGGCCGGCTCGCGGGTGCCCGCCGCCGGGTCGACCAGGACGAAGCGCTTGCCGGCGCCGTTGTTCACCGCGTACCAGAAGCGGGTGCCGCCGTCGATCCACTGCGGCCGGATCTTGTCACCGACGACGAGCTCGCCGGGGCGGGCGGGACGCCGCAGGAGCTGCTCCGCGGCCTGGTAGTCCTGAACGGTACTCATGGTTCCTGTCCTTGAAGGAGGATGCCGCCATCGGCGTTTCTGACTTGCGAAACGCTACGTTGCCTTCATGAATAACTCAACGCCGCCATGGCCGTGATTGCCGTACATGCAGGTCAGTTACGGTTAATCGTTGCAACTGAGGTACGGGTAACGCAACGTCAGAACGCCTTGGCGTTGCAATGTCATGGGAGTGAACGCCACGCGTCGCGGGTGTGGCCCGCGTGCTGGCCGCTCGGCCGGGCGGGCGGGGGCCGACTCGTCCCGAGGAGCGGGGTGCCGTGTCGCCGTCGCGGCAGTGCGTCACGGGCGGGCGGCGACGGGGGCGCGGTCGGGCAGGCGGACGGGTGCGGTGGGGGTGTTCTCCCGGGCGTGGTCGGCGAGCCTGTCGAGGACGTCCTGCGTGGGGGCGGGCAGGAAGAAGCGTTCGGCGCCCTCGCGGCCCAGGGCCTGGTGTTCGGCCGCACGGGGGCGCATCTGCCGCTCGTACGCGGCGAAGGCGGCGGTGTGGTCGCCTCCGCGGGCGGCGAGCTCGCCGGCCAGCAGGTACGCGCCGATCAGGGCCTGCGAGGTGCCGCGGCCGGAGGTGGGGCCGGCGCAGTAGCCCGCGTCGCCGAGGAGGACCACCCGGCCGGCGGACCAGGTGTCCATGACGACCTGGGCGTTGGCGTCGAAGAAGAATTCCTCCGCGGCGTCCATCTCCCGCAGCAGGCGCGGCACTTCCCAGCCCTCGCCGGCGAACCGCTCCGCGACGATCCGCTTGTGGGCGGCGGGGTCGCGGCGGTCGTACTCCAGGCCTCCGGCGGCGAAGTGGAAGGCCGCGCGGGCCTCGGTGTTGCCGCGGGCCGTGAAGATGTTGGCGGCCTTGCCGGGGACGGCGTAGAGCCGGCCGGTGTTCTCCAGGCCGAGGTAGTTGTCCAGGGTGAAGATCGCGGTGTAGATGCCGAGGTGGCGGACGAAGTCCTCCTCGGGGCCGAAGGCCAGGGCGCGGGTGCGCGAGTGCAGGCCGTCGGCGCCGACGACGAGGTCGAAGCGGCGGGGCGCCCCGCGCTCGAAGGTGACGAGGACGCCGTCGGCGTCCTGGTGCAGGCTCGCGATCGAGTCGCCGAAGACGTACTCCACGTTCTCCCGGGTGGCCTCGTACAGCAGGCGGGTCAGGTCGCCCTTGAGGACCTCCAGGTCCCCGGCGAACAACGCCGCGGGGAGGGTGGCGTACTGCCGGCCCTCGGCGTCCACCAGGGCCGCGTCGCCCATCCGGGTGCCCAACGCCCGGACCTCCGCCAGCAGGCCCATGCGGTCCAGGACGTCGAGGGCCTCCCCGCGGAAGTCGACCGCGTAACCGCCGTCGCGCAGCTGCGGGGCCCGCTCGACGATCGTGGCGGCGAAGCCGTGGCGGTGCAGCCAGTAGGCCAGGGCGGGGCCCGCGACACTGCCGCCGGAGATCAGCACGCTCTGCGTCTGCCTCGGGGTGGGGGTCTGGTGCATGTCCGGTTCCTCTCTCGGGGTGACGTGTACAACGTACAGACATCAAATGCCTGATGGAACAGGTCAGTTGAGCAAAGCGATCTAGTGCACTAGGGTTCGTCCGCACTAGTGCACCAAGGAGGATGGATGACGGAGCGGACCGAGGCGCCGTACGCGCGCACCGAGCGGGCCCAGGCGCCGTACGCCCGGATCGCGGCCGAGTTGCGCGGGCGCATCGAGCGCGGGGAGCTGCGGCCCGGCGACCGGGTGCCCTCGACGCGGGCCATCACCCAGCGGTGGGGGGTCGCCATGGCCACCGCGAGCAAGGTCCTGGCGGCGCTCGGCCAGGAGGGGTTGGTACGGGCGGTGCCGGGCGTGGGGACCGTCGTCGCGGCTCGGCCCGCCACCGGCCAGGGCCGGCGCCCCGGCGCCGAGGACGACTCCGCGCAGCGCGCCCGGATCGTCCGCGCCGCGGTGGCGCTCGCGGACGCGGAAGGCCTCGCGGCCCTGACGATGCGTCGGCTCGCCGCGGAGCTGGGGGTCTCGGCGATGTCCCTGTACCGGCACGTCAGCAACAAGGAACAGCTCGTGGCGCTGATGGCCGACGCGGCGTTCGGCGAGCAGTCCCTGCCCGAGCGGCCGCCGCCGCACTGGCGCGAGCGGCTGGAGGTGTCAGCCGCCCTGCAGTGGCGGCTCTACCGGAGCCACCCCTGGCTGGCCGGCGCCATGAACCTCAACCGGCCCCTGCTCATTCCGAACGGCATCCGGCACATCGACTGGGCCGTCGCCGCTCTCGACGGACTCGGGCTGGATCCCGACACCCGCATGCACGCCGCCGTCACCCTGTTCGGGTACGTCCGCGGCCACGCCGTCGACCTCGCGCCGGAGTCAGCGGCGGAGCACGCCAGCGGGGTCGACGCGGAGCAGTGGATGCAGGCCCAGGAAGCCCGCCTGGCGGCCCTGGCCGAAGGCGGGGCCTTCCCGGCCTTCACCACCGCCCGCGCCGACGCCGACCTCTCCCCCGAATCCCTCTTCCGCTTCGGGCTGACCGCGCTGCTCGACGGGCTGGCCGCCCGCATCACGACACCGCCGAACCGACCACCCGCACACACCCTGCGCGGGGACGCTCACCCGGGATTCACCGGTCCTGGTCCTGGTCCTGGTCCTGCGGGCTGCCAGGAGGGCCGCGTATGACCTTGGCGGTCGGGTGGCAGCAGATCGACGGGGGACCGCAGCGGGAGTTCCGCGGGGAGGTCCAGGCGGCCCTGCCGGGAGGCGACGGGGATCTCCCGGACGGCGAGCTTCGCCTCGGCCTCGCACTCCCCGGCGCGTACGGCGACCAGCTGGGCGTCGCGGACGACCGCGACCAGCCCGGTGATCCGGAGGACGACGGTGAGGCCCACCTCGACGGTGGTGGCCGGGACCCCGTCGACCAGGACGTCCACCGCGGGACGGTGCGTGGAGGTGATGCTGTGCGTGGCCAGGGCGACCACCTCCTCGCTCCCCGGGTACTGGCGGGTGCGGTGGGCCGCTTCCCGCAGAGCGGTGTGCCTGACCCAGCCGGCGGCCAGCAGGGAGACGAGGTCGAGCTCCAGGAGCGCGCCGATCACGGAGGCCAGTTCCGCCTCGACGGCCCGGTCCCCCGCGCTCGTCAGGGCGCGCGGGCCGGGCAGGAGCCCCGCCCCGGCGTGCTGGTCGTGCAGCGCCTGTCTCAGCGCGGGGGCCGTGCCGCTGTCGTCCCTGCCCAGGAGGAAGGACCGGACGGTCAGGGGCGCGGCGGCAGGAGCACTGGTCATGGGTCTTCCTCCCGTACGGTCTGCTCCCCGGGATCCGGGCGCGGCTCGAGTCGTACCGAGTGGCCGGGTGGGCCTTCGACGTCGGTGGTGGGGGTGTGGGGGCGCAGCCGGGCGCGGACGTGCTCGTGCACCCAGCGGGGCCCGCGCTGACGATGGGCGAGCAGCGCGGCGCCGGCGGCGGCCAGCAGTCCGACGCCGACCAGGCCGGGCCCGACCACCCAGGCGACGGGGACCGTGCCGCCGGCGTCGGTGTTCAGGTCCACGTCGGGCACGTTCGGGTCGGGCGGGTCAGGCGGGTCCGGCGCGTCGGGGTCTGCCGGGTCCACGTCGGGCACGTTCGGGTCCGGCGGGTCCGGCGGGTCCGGCGGGTTGGGGACGTTCGGGTCCGGCGGGTTCGGGACGTTCGGGTCCGGCGGAAGCGGCACGGTCGGGTCCGGCGGCTCCGGCGGGTTCGGGGCGGGGTCCGTGGAGTCCGGATCGGTCGGCGTCGCGGCGGTGGGCGTGACGGTGAACGTGGCCTCCGCGGTCGTGCCCGGGTCCGCCGTGCACCTGGCCAGCAGCACGTGGTCACCCGCCGGCATGTCGGTCGCGATCCGGAGCGTGGCCTCGAACGTGCCCTCCTCCGAGACCTCCGAGGAGCCCAGCGGCTCGTCGTCCCAGAGCAGGTCCACGTTTGAACAGTTGAAGCCGGAACCGGACGCGAGGGGCTCAGCCGCCCCGGCCTCCCCCTCGCTCGGCGTGAGGGTCACCGCCGCCTCCTCGGCGGGCGGCGACGGCTCGCTGTCCACCACCGTGAAGTACGCCGTGGCCACGAACCTGTCGTCCCGGTCGCAGACGGCCCGCACCTCCCGCTCCCCGGGGCCTTCGTCGGCCGGGACGGTGAGGTCAGCGGTGAACCCGTCGGCCCCGCGCGCGGCTTCGGCGGAACCGACGGGCTCGCCCTCCCAGTACAGGGAGACCGTGCCGGCGTGCTTCGAGAAACAGCCCTCGAATCCCGAGCCGGCAGCCACCAGCGGCGAGCCCGCCGGCCCCTCGGCCGGGCTCAGCGCCAGGCCGGGCTGCTGCACGGCCAGGGTGCCGACGCTGCCGGCTGCCCGGGCCTGGGCGGGTTCGGGCGATCCGGCTGCGGGTGAGCCCCAGGCGACCGCCGCGCTCAGCAGCACCGCGGTCAGCGATCGGCCGAACCCTTGGACGACGACAGACATGACTCTCCGTGAGCTGCCTCCCATTCTCCTCCGCCGACGCGGTCCGCGCTCCTCGTCGCCGGTGTCGCCGTCGTGACCGGGCCCCGCACGGCCTCGCCCGTCGCCGCGCCCCGGTTACGGTACGTATGAGTCCGTACGAGTCCGTATACGTGTGCGGACGTCCGCACGGACGCGGGACAGAGGGTTCTGCCCGCGTCCATGGGCACCGGCCCTGCGGTGGGGATGCGGTTGCGGTGGCCGTTGCGGCTACGCGTGGCCGGCGGGTACGTCGACCGGGTCCGCGGCCAGGACCCACAGGTGGCCGCTGCCGCAGGGAACCCTGCGGCCGGTGCCTGCGGGCGGCTGGTGCAGCGTGGTGCGCCGCAGGCGCCAGCGGGCGCCGTCGATGAGTGCGACGGGGCCCTGGACGCGCGGATGGTGGCCGGCGATGTTCCAGGCACGGACCTGGGTGTGGATGTGGTGGGCGTCGGCGGACCAGTCCACCGTGGCGTAGCCCTGGTCGAAGAACCCTGCCCAGGTGCCTGCCCGTTCGGGTTGGGGTTCGCCCGGTTCGCCGTCCACCAGGCGCTGGAGCACTCCGGGCAGGAGGGCGGTCGCGGTGTCCAGCACCTTGGTGTTGACGCCGGTGAAGGACCACAGGGTGTCGTCGAGGGGGATGGTGGTGCGGGCGAGGATGTTGCCGGTGTCGAGTTCGGCGTCCATCCGGTGCCATGTGACACCGATTCGGTGCTCGCCGTTGCGTACCGCCCAGCCCACCGGGTTGGGGCCGCGATAGGCGGGCAGGTCGGACGGGTGGCAGTTGACGGTGCCCAGGCGGGGGGCGGTGACGGCCTCTGCGGGGAGTTTGCGGGGGTAGCCGTAGCTGACGGCCACGTCGGGGGCGTAGGCGCGCAGCAGTGCGGGGAGGGAGTCGGTGCGGGCGGGCACGACGAGGTCGACGCCTCGGGGCAGGTCCTGTTCGCCGAGGACGTGGCCGGGCCAGTCGGCGGGGCGGCGGTGGCCGATGACGACGGGGACCTCGTGGCCCAGGGAACGCAGGGCCTCGACGAGCGGGGGTGCGGTCTGCGGCAGGGCCGCGACGACGGCGATGCGCAAGGGGGCGGTCACCGGTCGGCTCCGGCGGTGCGCAGCGAGCGCGGCCGCTGGTCGCTCCAGTGGGCCTCGATCCAGGCCAGGCAGGTGGCGCGGTCGGCGGGTGCGTGGGCCTGCTGCCAGCCCGCCGGGGCGGGGAGGTGGGCGGGCCACAGGCTGTGCTGGTCCTCGTCGTTGGTGAGGACGGTGAAGGTGTGGCGAGGGTCGTCGAAGGGGTTCATCGGCGTTCCTGGAGGGTGGCGTCGGTGGTCGTGTCAGGGATGACGTCGGTGGTCGTGGCGGGGGTGACGTCGGCGGTGGTGTCCGCGGTGGTGTCGGTGGTCGTCCCCGTGCCGGCGTCGGTGGTGAGGGCGGCGGCGAGGGCTGCCGGGGTGGGGTGCTGCATGACCTGCGCGAGGGTCGCCGCGGGGGTGAGGCGTTCGCGGAGGCGTTGGAGGAGGCGGGCGGCGAGCAGGGAGTGGCCGCCGAGATGGAAGAAGTTGTCGTCGATCCCGACCTGTTCCAGGCCGAGGACCTCGGCGACCGCCCGGGTGACGGTGCGTTCGGCGTCGGTGCGCGGCGGGCGCACGCGGTGCGGGGCCTGGCGGGGAGCGGGGAGGGCGCGGCGGTCGACCTTGCCGTTGACGGTGAGCGGCATCTCCTCCAGGACGACGATCTGGGCGGGCAGCATGAAGTCGGGCAGCACGTGGGCGAGCTGGTCCCTGAGGGTGGGGCCGTCGAGCCTGACGCCGGTGGTGGCGTCGCCGGTGGTGCGGCCCACGGCGTACCCCGTCAGCTGCTTGCCGCCGCGCCCGTCGGGGTGGACGGTGACGGCGGCCTGGAGGACGCCGGGCAGGGCGGCGAGGGCGACGCGGACCTCGTCGGGTTCGATGCGGTGGCCGCGGATCTTGACCTGGTCGTCGTTGCGGCCGGTGAACTCCAGCGCTCCGTCGGGCAGCCGGCGGGCCAGGTCGCCCGTGCGGTACATGCGGGTGCCGGGCGGGCCGAAGGGGTCGGCCACGAAACGCTCGGCCGTCAGGCCGGGCCGTCCGAGGTAGCCGCGGGCGAGCTGATCGCCGGCGAGGTAGAGCTCGCCGGTCAGGCCGTCGGGTACGGGGCGCAGCCCGGCGTCGAGGAGGCGTACGGTCGAACCGGGCACGGGGTGGCCGATCCCGGGTCGCGCGGGCCAGTCGTCGGGTTCGCCGGTGAGGGTGGCGGCGGTGACGACGTGGGTCTCGGCGGGGCCGTAGTGGTTGTGCAGGCGTTTGGCCCCCTTGGCGCACAACCGGCGCAGGTGCGGGCCGACGACGAGGGCTTCGCCCGCCTGGACGAGGTGGCGCAGGGCGGGGAGCGTCTCGCGCTCGCCGTCGGCGAATTCGCACAGGGCGGCCAGTACGGGGGTGGGGGCGAAGAGTTCGGTGACCTCGTGCTCGTCGAGCCAGGCGCACCAGGCGGCGGCGTCGGCGCGGGTGTCGGCGTCCGGGACGGCGAGGGTACGTCCGGTGCACAGGGCGGTGAGGACCTCCTGGGTGGCGACGTCGAAGGCCATCGAGGTGAACTGGGCGGTGACGGCGTCCGGTTCGGGCGGGAAGCGGTCGGCATGCCAGTCGACCAGGCGGTCGAGGGCGAGGCCGGTCATGACGACGGCCTTGGGCGTGCCCTGGGTGCCGGACGTATGGACCACGTACGCCGGGTGGTGGGGATGGCGGGCGCTACGGGTCCGGGGCGGGGCGGCAGCCGCGGGGCGGTCGGGGTCGAGGAGCATGCGGGGCAGGGCGGCGTCCACCTGGGCCAGCGCCTCGTCGAAACCGGGGTGGTGCAGCAGCAGGGCGGGGCGGCCTTCGGCGGCCAGGGCGGCGACGCGTGGGGCGGGGTGGCGTGGGTCGAGCCAGAGGTAGGCGGCGCCGGCCTTGAGGACGGCGAGCATCGCGGTCACGGCGTCGCGGCCGCGTCGCAGGCACAGGGCGACGACGTCCTCGGGGCCGACGCCGCGGGCGGCGAGGAGGTCGGCGAGGCGGTCGGCGGCGGTGTCCAGGTCGCGGTAGGAGAGCGTGCCGGTGGTGTCCTTCACCGCTGCTCTTCGGGGTGTGGCGCGTACGTGGGCGGCGAAGCGTTCGAGTACCGGGGTGGGAGGCGGGAGGGGGGTGGTGGTCGTGGCTGGGGCGTCGGCCGAGGCGGGGACGACCGGGCGGGCGGCGGGGGCGGTGAGGTCACCGGTCAGGGCGTCCAGGGCGGCCAGGAGCATGGTGCCGATCTGTCGGGCGCCGTCTTCCCCGAGTCGTTCGGGACGGTACTGCACGCGCACGGTGATCTGCTGTTCGGTGGGTGAGACCAGCAGGCAGAGGGGATAGTGCGTGCCGTTGTCGACGTGGCTGGCGGTGACCCGCACGCCGGCGCCCCATGCGGTGGCGAAGGCGTCGGTGTAGGTCTCCAGGACGGCGACGGTGTCGAAGAGCTCGCGCAGGCCGGTGGCCCGGGTGATCTCCGCCAGGCCCAGGTGCTGGTGCGGCATCATCGTCGTGCGCTGCTCCTGCACCGCGGCCAGCAGCTCGGCCCGGCTGCCGGTGGAGGCGTCGACGCGGACGGGGACCGCGTTGTTCATCAGGCCCACCATGGATTCCACGCCGTCCAGGTGCGGCGGGCGGTCGGCGACGACCGTGCCGAAGACCACGTCGGTGCGTCCGGTCAGCTGCGCCAGGGTCAGGCCCCAGGCGGCGAGGATCAGGGTGTTGAGCGACAGCGCGCGCTGCTGGGCCCGCGCGCGGACGGCGGCCGTGCGCTCGGGCGGCAGGTGCAGCACCACGGTCCGGGGGCGGCCGCGTACCTGCTCCGGGGTGCGGGTGTCCGCGGAGGTGAGCAGGGTCGGGCCGTCGATACCCGCCAGCAAGGTGCGCCACGCCTCCAGGGCCGGCGCGGGATCCTGCGCGGCGACGTACCGCAGGTAGCCGAGGGCGGACGGCCTGGGCGCGGGCTCGGGCGGGGTCGCGTCGCCGGCGGCGGCGCGCGCGTACAGGTCGGCCAGATCCGCCAGGGCGACCTGCATGGACCAGCCGTCCATGAGGATGTGGTGGTAGCTCAGCAGCAACCGGGACCGCCGCTCGGCCAGCCGCAGCAGTACGGCGCGCAGCAGCGGCGGCCGGGCCAGGTCCATGGGCGTCTCGCGGTCCCGTCGGGCCTCGTGCGCCGCGGCCTGCTCCCGCCCGGCCTCGTCCAGGGCGGTCAGGTCGATCTCCCGTACGGGGACGTGGACGGCCTCGGGCACGCTCTGGACGGCCCTGCCGTGGCAGTCCCACGCGAACCCGGCGCGCAGCGCGGGGTGTTGGGCGGTCAGGGCGGTCAGGGCCGCGCTCAGTGCGGAGCTGTCGACGGGGCCGTCGAGGTCCAGGACGGTTTGCACGTGGTAGGGGTCGGGGGCGTGGGCGTCCTGGTGGTGGTGCGCGTGGTACAGCAGCCCTTCCTGGAGCGGGGAGCAGGGCCAGCGCTCCGTACGCGTGGCGTGTGCGCCGGATGCGGCGGATGCATCGGATGCAGCGGCTGCCCCGGACGCGCGGGAGGGGGCGGATGCGCGGGAGGGGTCGGACGACGCGACGAGGTGCGTCAGGACCTCGGTCCACTCCTGGACGAGCCCGTGGACGTCGTCGGCGTCCACGAGGCGGGCGGCCCAGCGCCACACGGTGGTCAGGCGGGGCTCGCCGGTGCGCTCGTCGACGACGGCGTTGACCTCCAGCGGGTGCGAGAGGGGCTGGCGCGGGGCCCGGTGGATGCCCAGCACGGGCGCTTCGGCGGCGTACGGCCAGGGGTCGCGGCCCGGGATCGCGTACCGCCCGAGGTAGTTGAAGAGCAGGGGCCGCCCCGGCGCCCGGGCGAGCAGGCCGGAGGCCTGGGGGTGCAGGTGGCGCAGCAGCCCGTACGAGGCGCGGTCGGCGGGGACCTGCCGCCACTGGCGCTTCACTGCGTCGACCGCGTCGGTGAGTGCGGCGGCGTTCGCGGTGTGGGCGGAGGCGTGTGCGGCGGCGGTGTGTGCGGCGATGGCGTGCGCGGCGGGGTGGCCTGCGGCGCGTGGGGCGGAGGGGCGGCCGGGGTCGGTCGTGGGACGCGCGGCGGGGCCCGGGCAGGTGAGGCGGACCGGGAAGAGGCAGGTGAACCAGCCGACGGTGGCGGACACGTCGAGAGGGGTGCCGTGGACGGCGCTGTCGCGGCCGTGGCCTTCGGTGTCCAGCACCAGGGTGCGGCTGCCGCTACGGCGGGCGACGGCCACGGTCAGAGCCGTCAGCAGCAGTTCCTGGGTGGTGGCGTCGTAGTGCGCCGGGGCGGTGGTGAGCAGGGCCCGCGAGACCTCGGCGGGCAGCACGTGCTCCAGGGTGCGCGAGGTGGCGACGGTGTCTGCGCGGGCGTCGAGGGGTCCGCGGGCGGGCCAGGGCGTGGGGGCGGGTCGGGTGGCCGACTGCCAGTGCGGGAGCGTGGCCAGCACCTCGGTGCTGGTGGCGCGGGCGTTGTGGGCCGCCACCCAGGCGCGGTAGGGGGCGGCCGTGCCCCAGGCTCCGAGGGCGTGCGGGTCGCCGGTGGCACGGGCGAGGTCGCCGACGAGCAGCTGCCAGGAGACACCGTCGACGACGAGGTGGTGCACGGCGAGGAGCAGCCGTCCGGGCCGCTGCGGGCCCGCGTCCCACCACACCGCGCGCAGGAGGTGTCCGGCGGGCAGGTCCAGGGCCTTCATGGCATCGCGCACGGCGTGGTCGACGTCGCGGGGCAACGGCTCGTGGCGGCGGGCCGGAGGGGCGTCCCCGCGCGGCGGGCGGCCGTCGGGGCGCGCCGCAGCCCGGTCCTCACGTCGCGGGGAACGCCGGTCCTCGTGCCGGGAAGGCCGGTCCTCGCGCGGGGAAGGCCGGTCCTCGCGCGGGGAGGGCCGGTCCGCTCCGTCCCGGCTCGGCGTCGGCCCGTCCCCGCGCTCCCTGACGTCGACGACCGTCAGCAGGTCCTCCGCCGACAGGGCGCCGGGGAGGAGGACTTCGGGCTGCCAGATCGCTCCCGGACCGGTGGACGGCAGCCGGGTGCGCAGGGCGTCGTGCCGGTCCAGTACGGTCTGCAGGCCTCCGAGCAGGGCGGTGCGGGTCAGGCCGGCGGGGGTCTCCAGGAGCACCGACTGGACGAACTCCTCCACACCGTCGCCCTGTTCGCGCAGCCAGAGCGCGATCGGCGGCACCTCCAGGGTGCCGGTGGCCGAGCTGTGCAGCAGATCCGCGGCCGGGGCTGCGGCCTGGGCGGCGGTCGCGAGGGCCTGGGGGGTGCGCAGCCGGAAGACGTCCTGGGAACTGAAGGCGACGTTGTCCCGGCGTACCCGGCTGACCAGGCGCATCGCGGTGATGCTGTCGCCGCCGAGAGCGAAGAAGTCGTCCTCGGGGCCGACCTCGGGCAGTCCCAGCACCTCGGCGAAGGCCGCGCACACCACCTGCTCGGCGCGGGTGCGCGCCGTCCCGGAGGGGGTGCGGGTGACGGCGGGCGCGGGCAACGCGCGGTGGTCCACCTTGCCGTTGACCGTCAGCGGCAGGGCGTCGAGCACCACGACGGCGGAGGGGACCATGTACTCGGGCAGCGTCCGCGCCAGCCGTTCCCGCAGGTCCTCTCCCCTCGTGCCGGTCGCGGACCGCTGGGGCACCACGTAGCCGACGAGCCTCTTGTCGCGGACGGTCACGACGGCCTGTGCGACGCCGGGGCAGGCGGCCAGGGCGGCGCGCACCTCGCCCGGCTCGACGCGGTGACCGCGGATCTTCACCTGGTCGTCGTCGCGTGCGACGTACTCCAGTGAGCCTCCCGGGCCGCGTACGGCGAGGTCTCCTGTCCGGTACATGCGCGAGCCCGCCGGGCCGTGCGGGTCGGCGACGAACCGTTCGGCGGTCCGGGCGGGCATTCCCAGGTAGCCGCGGGCGACCTGCTCGCCCGCCACGTAGACCTCGCCGCTCTCGCCCTCGGCGACCTCCGCGAGATCCGGGCCGAGGACCCTGACGGTGACTGCGGCCACGGCCGTGCCGATGGGGACCCGTGCCTGGGGCACCGGCCGGCCGGCGGGCAGCGGGTGCAGGGTGGTGAAGGTGGTGCATTCGGTCGGGCCGTAGACGTGACCGAGCGTCAACTGCGGGCAGGCGGCGCGGATGCGGGCGAAGGCACGCGGGTCGGCCGCCTCGCCACCGGTGAGGACGGTGTGCAGACCGCGTAACGCGTCCGGGTCGTCCTCCGCGATCTGGTTGAACCAAGCGGTGGTCAGGAACAGCCCGGTGACGCCGTGGGTGCCGACGAGCGCGGCCAGGCGGTGGGCGTCCAGGCGGTCGTCGGCGGGCACGACGACCGTGCCGGCCCGGGTCAGCGGAAGCCACAGGTCGTGGCTGAGCGCGTCGAAACCGAGCGCGGAGACAAGGGCGGTGACCCGGTGACCGGGCCCGTCCCACCGCGGGTCGGAGGCGAAGCGCGCGAGGTTGCGGTGGGTGAGCTGCACGCCCTTGGGGCGGCCCGTGGAGCCCGAGGTGTAGAAGACGCAGGCGACCGCGTCCTCCTCCCCGTCGGACGGGCGCGCGGACAGGGGTCGGGTGGGGGTCCCGGAGGGAGCAACGGGAACGCCGAAGTGCCCTGGTGCGGAAGCCCCGTTGGCGCGGGGTGGGGCTTCGGCGGGTACGAGTGTCACCGCGCAGTCGGCGTCGGCCTCGATCGCGGACAGCCGCTCCTGCGGTGTGCGCGGGTCCAGCACGACCGCGGCCGAGCCGGTCTCGAACACGGCCAGCAGGCAAGCGATCAGGCGGAACGAACGAGGCAGGCGCAGCGACACCGTGGCACCGGGTCCGGCGCCTGCCTCGCGCAGGCCGTCGGCCAGTTCGCGGGCCCAGCAGGACAGTTCGCGGTAGGTCCAGGAGGCGCCGCCTTCCTCGACCACCGCGGTCCGGTCGGGATGTCGCTGCGCCATGGACGCCACCGTCCGGTGCACCGGGGGCACTTGGGGCAGCGGGGGCACTGGAGGAACTGGAGGCACCGGGTCGGCACCAGCAGGAGGGGAGGGCACGGCTTCCGCCGTCGAAACGATCATGAGTGCATGCAAGCGAACCCTGACCGCCGCCCTGGGCCGGCCTCACCCGGGCGGCGCAACATCCTCATCCGACCGGGGGTCGAACGGTGCTGCGGTTGACAGCGTCCGACGGGGCGGGGGCACCCCGTCCTCCCCCGTACGGGGGAGATGTTTTCCCCTCGCGGGGGATCAAGCCCACCCGCCGAACGCGGTTCTCTGGACCCATGAAGAACGCGAAGAGCACACCGACCACGCACAACACCCAGCGGCCACCGGTCACGCGCAGGACGACGGCACGGACGAGGACGACATGGGCGACGACGACTGCCCGGACGAGGACGATACGACGCCTGGCCACCGTTGCGCTGACGGCGGTCCTGGGGCTGGGCGCGGCGACCGCCCCCGCCCCGGCTCTGGCCCTGGCCGAGGGCTCACCACCAGGTGGCGGCGACATCCGCGCGCGGATCGGAGCGGTTCCCGGGATGCAGCTGCTCGGCGAGCGCCAAGGAGCCCCGGGGCAGACCGTCCTGGACCTCTCCTTCCGCCAGCCCTCCGACCACCGCCACCCCGACCGCGGCTCCTTCGAGCAGCGGGTGACCCTCGTCCACAAGTCGCTCGACAAGCCGATGGTGCTCTACTCGAGCGGCTACGACCTGGGCTCGTCCCCGCAGCGGCTGTCGGAGCCCGCCGTCCTGCTGGACGCCAACCAGATCACGACCGAGCAGCGGTTCTTCGGTACGTCCCGGCCGGCGAGCGGCGACTGGTCCACCCTCGACATCTGGCAGGCGGCGAGCGACCACCACCGGCTGATCAAGGCGCTGAAGAAGGTGTACGGCAAGGCGTGGATCTCGACGGGCGGCAGCAAGGGCGGCATGACTGCCGTCTACCACCGCCGCTTCTACCCCGACGACGTGGCCGGCACGGTCGCGTACAGCGCGCCCAACAACGTGGACGACCGCGACGACAGCGCCTACGACGCCCGCTTGGAACAGCTCGGCACTTCCGAGTGCCGCGAGGCCCTCAGGAGCGTGCAGCGCCAGGCACTGGTGCGCCGTGAGGCGATGACCCAGCGGTACGGGCAGTGGGCGCAGGGAGCGAAGGCCACCTTCAGTACGGTGGGCAGCACGGACAGGGCCTTCGAACTCGCCGTACTGCGGCTGCCGATGATGTTCTGGATGCACCAGCCGGAGGGCGCCTGCGCCACGATCCCGCCGGCCGGTGCCACGGACGACGACACCCTTTACGCCTGGATCGCGAAGGTCACCCAGCTCCCGGTCTACGCCGACCAGACCCTCGCGGCGTACAGGCCGTACTTCTACCAACTGGGCACCCAGCTGGGCTACGTCCACTTCGCCGCCCCGCACCTGGCCGACCTGCTCCGCCATCCCGGGGTGCAGGAAGTGCGCTCCTACGTGCCGCGGGAGATACCGCTGCGCTTCCGGGCCGGGGCGATGGCGGACATCGACCGCTGGGTGCGGCTGCACGGGAGGACGCTCATGTTCGTCAACGGCGAGAACGACATCGCCGTGGCCGAACCCTTCCGCCTGGGCAAGGGGACCCGCGACTCGTACCTGTACGAGGTCCAGGAGGGCAACCACCACGTCTCGATCACGTCCCTGCGTCCGAACGACACCGAACGCGCCACCGCCACTCTCGCCCGCTGGGCTGCGGGCGGCTCAACCACCGCCACCGCCCGCTGAGGCGCACTTCACAGCACTCGAACAAAGGGAGGAGCAGTGCATTCAGGCAGCGGTGCGGGAACGGCGGTCCCGGCGAGGCGCTGCAGGGGCCGAGCGCCACCTCGCCGGTGCCCGTGGGGCCTGACCGCGGACCCGATCAAGGGCGGCGCAGCTACCCCTGGTGGAGGAAGCTCCGCATGTCAGCGGCCAGCTGGGACATCTGCTCACCGGCTTCGAGGGTGGTGGCGACCGAGCACTCCCACGCGTCCTCGGCGAAGAGCCCGAAGCGCAGGCCCCAGCTCAGCTGGACATGGCCACCGGTGCGGAAGGTCGCCGTCAGGACGAGGTGATGGGTCACCCACGTCCTCTCCCCCTCCCATCCCCGGAAGTCCGTCGCCAGGTCGTCCAGGAACTCGGTCAAATCCCCGGCGCGGTCCCACACCGACACGTGCACCGAGTCGAGCCGTGCGCGCAGGCCGTCCGCCTCGACTTCCACCGCCAGCGTGATCTCGTGCTCGTCCAGGCGTGCCCAGTCGGAGAACCGGACGTACGTCGTCGGGGTCGTCGGGCTACGGACGACGAGCTCGGACCGGTCAGCGGAAACATCGAACACACTCACGTGCCGAACGATACGAGCACGCGGTACAGCCGTCGGCGCGGGGTCTCGGGCCGCCGCCACCGCTGTTCCTTCTCCTCGGCGTTCCGCGCCCGAGCCGACACTCGGCCCGGGCGTGGCGCCTCGTGTCGCGGGCGGGGACGGTGGAGTCGCGCACGAGGACGGCGGGGCCGGCGGGTGGCGCCGCTGCGTGACCGCCCCGGGTGTGCGGGCCGCAGGCAGGCTCGGGCCGCTGACCGGGCCTGCCCGGGGGTCGGCGGGGTCAGGCGAGGTTCTTCTCCATCGCGGCGACGTACTGCTTGATGGGGTGGTCGCGCAGGCCGTCGCCGGCGGGTGCCAGGAGGTCGGCGGTCGCGCCCTTGACCCGGTCGGTCAACGCGCCCAGCACCGGCATCGAGGAGCGGACGCGGCCGCTGGCGTCGATGTAGTGCAGGGTCTCCACGTGCGTGTAGGCGGGCTCGGGCGGCAGCTGCGGGACGATGTCGTTGTTGTTGACGTAGCGGTGCAGGCGGTCCTTGAAGCCCTTGTTGCAGGACGCCGCCAGGAGCCGGTCGCAGGTGCGGGGCTGGCCGTAGGTGTAGATGCCGTCGGCCTGCAGGCGCGGCTCCTCCAGGTACATGCGGCAGCCGGCCAGCATGGCGAGTGCGCCGCCGAGGCTGTGGCCGGTGAACCACACGGTCTGGTCGTTGTCGCGGAATTCGGCGACAGCGTCCTTGACGGTGGGGAAGATGGAGTCCAGGGCCTGACCGAAGCCGTAGTGGACGTAGCCGGTCCGGGCCGGCCCCGGCCACGGGGGTGTGGTGGCGTCCGAGAGCCAGTCGCGGATCTGCGCGGGCTCCGTACCCCGGAACCCGGTGATGATCATCTTGTCGCTGGCGATCGTGTACGCCTGCGTGTCCTCCAGCGGGAACGGCGGCGTGAACCGCGTGTGGTGGTGACGCACCCGGTCGAAGCCCCAGTCGCGGGCCTTGGCGTCGATGGTGGCTTCGTTCTTGTAGGCGAGGTCGGCGGCCTGGACCATCCAGTACGCGAGCTGAGGGCTGTGCTTCGTGGCGGTGTGGTCGATCGTCGAGGGTGTGGACACGCTGTTCTCCCGGCCGTCGTCAGTGGTGCGCCGAACCTCCGCGGAACGCGCCCGCGGGGCGAGCCGCCCGGCCAGGGAAGCCGTGGGAACCGCGAGGAGGTCGTCCGCCGGCCTGCCGGGCCCTCAGACGCTAACCGTGACCCGGCGGGGCGTAGGGGCGCCGCCACCCCGGGCGGTGCGGCGGAACGATCCCGCATCACCCGAACGCCGTTGCCGCGGGTCGGGCAGAGCAAGGACCCCGGCCGTGCAGGTGCCGTCGCGCAGCCCGTCGCCTCCCAGCCGTTCGCGGCCGACTCGGAGGGCTACAAGTGCTTCCGGATCCCCCAGCTCGTCCCCACCGCGAAGGGGATTTTGGCCAGCGCCGAAGCGGGGTTCGACCACTGCGGCGACGCGGGTGACATCGACCTGGTCGCCGAGAAGCGGGCGCTGGGGAACCTCGACGAGCGCGACGGGAAGTGGCTCTCGATCGGCCCCGGCAAGGCGGTGAAGCTGCCGTCGGGTCCGTACGTGGTCTCGGGTGAGTACCGCCGGGACGTCGTGGCGAACGGTGTCACCCAGTCGTACAGCGGTGCCGTCTTCTAGCACAGCGACAACGGCCTGGACTGGAGGATCGGCGCCCGTTCCGAGGTGCCGACGGGCCGGGCCGCGCCCAGGGAGCCGTCCACGACCGTGCTGAAGGACGGCCGGATCTACGTCAGTGCGCGTTCCACGCAGGTGTGCGGTGTCCGTGACCGCCGTCTGGACGCCACGGTCAGAGCCGGTCTGGCTCAGGCTTGGGAAAGCGCGCGCCGTCCGGACGGCGGCGCCGCCGCGTCGGGCTGAGGCCGGTCGGGGGCGCCCGCGCCTCTCCCCCACTCGCGGTGGCCGTACGGGGGCCGGGTCAGGATTGGTCGGGCGTGGGGGCGCCGGAGTGGCGGGACGTCCTTCTTCTGCGGTGGATCAGCGTTCCGCACACCGCGAGGACGAGGACGGCCACGGCGGACACGCCGAGGGCCGTCCGTTCGGCGAAGAGCCTGCTCAGCACTTCGAGCACGCCGATGCCCGCGGTCGCGTAGAGCAGGGCCCACGCCGCTCCGCCGAGGAACAGGGCGGGGAGGTAGCGCGGCAGCGGCATGCGCATGCTGCCCGCCAGGAAGTTGGCGGCGGTCTGGAGGCCGACGGTCAGGAAGGAGACGGCCACCACCGGCGCGCCCCACCGCTGGATCGCCCGTTCCACGCGCTGGAACTTCGCCGAGGAGATCCGCTCGGCGAACCTGCTGCGCCGGGCACCGGCGCCGGCGAGCCATCCGACGGCGAACGTCCCTCCGGCGCGGAGCAGGACGATCAGGTACAGGGCTCCGGCCGTCAGCGCGATCTTATCCACGACGCCTCGTCCCGAGCTCCGCCCCGCAGTCCGGCAGGCCCGACGTCCGCGTCCGGTGTCCCGCTCCAGCGGGCGCACGACGCGGACAAGCCCGGTCACCGTCTCGCACCTGTGCCCTGCCTCTGCCCGTACGTCCTGTGGTTCGCCGCGTGCGGCACCTGATCCGAACCTACGGTCAGGCTAGGTAAGCCTAACCGAACTGGCATCCGGGGGTACAGGGTGTCACGGCGTCCGCGGTCCTCCTACGAGCGCCAGCATCGCCTCGGCGACCTCGCCGACCGCCGCGTCGGGGACCGCGGTGGCGGCCCCTTCGAGGACGAGCAGCCGCGCTCCGCGGATCTCACGCGCGAGCGCCTCGGCGTTGCCGACGGGGAAGAACCGGTCGTGGCGGCCGTGGACGACGAGCGTGGGGACGTCGATCTCGGGCAGGCGCTCGCGCCAGCGGGGTGCGCAGTCGAGCCGGGAGAAGACGAGGCCCAGGTGGTTGGCCATCTGGACCGGGGGCGCGGTGCCCGGCGTGCGGTCCCAGATGCGCTCGGCCGTCGCGCGCGCCGCGGCGGGGTCGTCGCCTCGGATCCGCGCGCCGGTGGCGGCGAACTCCGCGACCGCCTCGCGGTCGGCCCAGTCGGGCATCGGGCGCGCGAACAGCCGGCTCATCGTCTCCTGGTCATGGTCGGGGAGGTCCTCGTCGGGCGGGCCGGGGGCGACCGGGCGGGTGCCGACCAGGGTGAGCGCCGAGAACGCGCCGGGGTGGTCGAGCACGGCCACCTGGGCGACCATCCCGCCGACGCCGATCCCCGCGAGGTGCGCCGGTCCCCCGCCGAGGGCGTGCACGAGGGCCGCCGCGTCGGCGGCGAGGCCGCGCAGGGTGTAGGCGGGCGCCAGGGGGTCCACCGTGGTCGACTCCCCGCTGTCGCGGAGGTCGTAGCGCACCACGCGGCGCCCGCCGGCGGCGAGGCGCTCGCACAGCGCGTCGGGCCAGGAGAGCATCGTCGTCCCGCCCGCGAGCAGGACGAGGGGCGCGTCGGGGTCGCCGAAGGACTCGATGCCCAGGGCGATGCCGTGGACGTGGATGCGGACGTCGCTCGTGGCCACCGCGTCACCTGCCGATCGTGGTGCTGCCGCCCCGGGGGGCGACGTCGGTGAGGGTTTCCGTCATGCCGAGGCAGACCCGCTTCGCCGCCCGAACTCATCGCTCGCGCGACGACCGGACTCCACGGAGCCGGTGTAGGCGCTGGTGTTCCGCCGGCTGACCGCACGGGACCGGCGGACCGCGGGATCGGATGGTCGTACCCAGGCGCTACAGTGTGCGCCGCGGCCGAGACGGCTGACTACCGTGCTCGTCGGGCAGGGCCCGCCGCAGCGCCTTTGACGTTCCGTCGGGGCGTACGGGGGCCGGCCGCCCGGCTGTTGCGGCGCGTCCCCGTTCGGAAGACGACAAGCAGCCAGGAGATCCATGAGAAAGAGAGCGCGGAGAGCGAGCATGCTCGCCGCCGCCACCGCCGTGGCGGCCACGGGCGTGTTCGTGGCCGCACCGAGCGCCAGCGCGGGTACGTCCGAGGTGGTCAACGCCGGCTTCGAGAGCGGCAACGCGTCCTGGCACGAGAAGGTGACCCCGTTCGGCGGGCACCCCATCAACAACTCCTCCGCATGGCCGGCCCGCTCGGGCACCGGCAAGGCGGAGCTGGGCGGCCAGGGCCTGACCGGCATGAGCCGCATCTCCCAGCAGGTCACCGTCCCGGCGTACCGGGTGCCGGTGCTGTCGTTCTGGGTCCGCAGCGACGTCGTGGCCGGCGGGACGTCCGGCTTCGGCTTCCGCCAGCTGGTCGTGGAGGCCACGGCGGACGACGGAACGCCGTACGAGCTGCACGACCGCATGAACAAGGGCGGGACGAGCGGTTCCTACGAGCGGGTGACGGTCACGCTGCCCGACGCCTTCTACCGGTCCTCCCCGCAGAAGGTGAACATCAGCTTCACCGTGATCGAGGACGCGGCGAACCGGATGCCGTTCCTGATCGATGACGTCACCATGGAGTACCGCTTCAGGACGATCGACCGTCCGGTGATCATCCCCGGCGGGATCTTCCGGCCCGTCGCAGGCTGATCCTTTCCCGTGGGCCGGCGCGGGGGGGGGGGGGGGGGGGGGGGGGGGGGGGGGCGGCGGGGGCGGGGGGGGGGGGGGCCCCGCCCCCGCGCCCCCCGGCCCCGCCCGCCGCCGCCCCCCCCCCCCCCCCCCCCCCCCCCCCCCCCCCCCCCCCCCCCGGGCCCCCCCCCCCCCCGGCGCCCGCGGCCCCCCCCCCCCCCCCCCCCCCAGGGGCCCCGGGGGGCCCCCCGCCCCCCCCCCCCCCCCGGCCCCGCCCCCGCGCCCGCGCACCCGGACGCCGTTCACCCGGACGCCGCGCCCCCGCAGGCGGCGCACCCGCACATCCCGGACCCGCACACCCCGGACCCGCACACCCCGGACCCGGACGCCGCCCACCCGGCCGCCGCCTTCGGCGACAGCGCCGACGCCGCCGGCGCCGCGCGGCCCGCCGCCGTCCTGGTGGGCTACCCCGCGGCCGACCACCCCCGCGCCCGCTACCCCCGCCCCGCCGCGGGGCGCCCGCCCGCCCCCGCGTCGGACGGGGCGCAGCACCGTGGCGGTGGCCCGTGGCGCTGATGAATCCCGAGGCCTCCTCGCTGGTGGCCGCCTACCGCACGCTGCTGCCCGGCGCGCTGCGCCGCGGGCTGGCCCGGCGGGTGCCGCCGCGGCTGCGGGCCCTGGTCAAGCGGCTGCTGCGGCGGCTGCAGCTCGGGGTGGGGCTCGGCCGGGCGCTGCGCACCCGTCGCGCCCGGCGACGCTGGCCGCACCTGTTCGACCAGGGGGAGCGGCTCGCCGCCCTCCTCGACCGCGGCGCCCGGATCGCCCTGGTCCGGCCCACCGCCTCCCCGCTCGGACTGCGCGAGGCCAACCTCGAACTCGTCGTGAGCGCCCTGGAGGAAGCCGGGATCGACTACTTCGCCGTCCGCGGGACCGACGCCTTCCGTGCCTGCTTCGCCGTCCGGGCCGCCGACCGCGCCCGGGTCACGGCCGCGCTCACCGCGAGCGGCCGCCGCTGCCCGCTGTACGTCGCCCGCGGCGACCGGCCCCGCCCCGGCGACCGCAGCGCGCTCACCGGCTCCCGCCGCGCCCGCCGGATGTCCGCCGAGGCCGGCGTGCTGCGCGTGGGCATGCTCTGGCGGGACCCGGGCGGCTCCCTCTCCCTCGGCCTGGAGTTCGGCACCGACATCGAGTTCTGGCAGGACGAGCACCGGCACCTGGTGGCGCCCCGCCCCAACCGGGTCACCGACGAGGTCCCCGCCGACACCCCGCGCGTGGAGGTGCCCGTCGCCCGGCTGACCCCGTTCGCCGCGCGGCACACCCGCCGCACCCGCGCCGTCCGCACCCTGCGGCCGTACGCGGCGGCCCTGCCCGAGGACATACGCTTCCCCGTCGACGTCGTCTACACCTGGGTCGACGGCAGCGACCCGGTCTGGCAGGAGCGCCGCCGCGCCCACGGCGACGGCGGCTACCACGCCGAGGCGGCCAACCCCGCCCGGTACATCAACCGCGACGAACTGCGGTACTCCCTGCGTTCCCTGGAGCAGAACGCCCCCTGGGTCCGCCACGTCTTCCTGGTCACCGACCGCCAGCGTCCGGCCTGGCTGGAGGAGGGCCATCCGCGGCTGACCGTCGTCGACCACACCGAGATCTTCGAGGACCCCGCCGCCCTG
The DNA here is from genome assembly GCF_020532625.1 of Streptomyces antimicrobicus. Taxonomy (GTDB): domain Bacteria; phylum Actinomycetota; class Actinomycetes; order Streptomycetales; family Streptomycetaceae; genus Streptomyces; species Streptomyces antimicrobicus. The sequence goes on from NZ_JAJAUY010000002.1 coordinate 111,441, forward strand.
CCCACCTTCAACTCGCACGCCATAGAGAGCCGGCTGCACCACATCGACGGCCTGGCCGAGCACTTCCTGTACTTCAACGACGACATGTTCCTCGGCACCCCCGTCACCCCGCAGGACTTCTTCCTCTCCAACGGCATGACCCGCGCCTTCCTGTCCCCCTCCCAGGTCCCCTACGACGCCCCGAGCCCCCTGGACCGCCCGGTCGACGCGGCCGGCAAGAACAACCGGCGCCTGATCGAGGAGACCTTCGGCCCGACCCTCGTGCAGAAGCTGCGGCACGCCCCGTACCCGCTGCGCCGCTCGCTGCTGCTGGAGATCGAGCACCGGTTCGCCGACGTCCACCGGGCCACCGGCGCCAGCCGGTTCCGCAGCGCCACCGACATCTCCATCCCGTCCTCGCTGTACCACTACTACGCCTACCTCACCGGCCGGGCCGTCCCCTCCGACATCAGCCACGCCTACCTGGCCCTGGACCGCCCCGAGATCGAGCGCCGGCTCGGCATCCTGCTGGCCCGCCGCGACCGCCAGGCCTTCTGCATCAACGACACGGTCTCCGACGGCCGGGACGTCGAGCGCCAGGCGCGGATGGTGCGCGACTTCCTCGACGCCTACTTCCCGGTGCCCGGCCCGTTCGAACGGAAGGAGTCCCCGGCCCGATGAAGATCTCCTTCCTGATCAACAACATCTACGGCATCGGCGGCACCAACCGCACCGTCATCAACCTCGCCGAGGCGCTCTCCGCCGACCACGAGGTGGAGATCGTCTCCGTCTTCCGGCGGACCAACGCCGCCCCCCGGTTCGAGATCTCGCCCCAGGTCACCGTGCGGCCCCTGGTCGACCTGCGGCCCGGCCCGGCCGGCGCCGACCGGGGCGACCCGCTGCTCGGGACGCCGACGGCCGTGGTCCCGCGGCAGGAGGAGTTCCACGGCCAGTACAGCGAGCTGTCCGACCGGCGCATCATCGAGTACCTGACGAAGACGAACGCCGATGTCGTCGTCGGCACCCGCCCCAGCCTCAACCTGTTCGTCGCGCGGTACACCCGCGACTCCGCCCTGCGCGTCGCCCAGGAGCACATGACCCACCTGGCCGTCCCGCCGGCCGTGCGCGCCGAGATGGCCCGGGTCTACCCCCGCCTGGACGCCGTCACCACTGTCACCGACGCCGACGCCCGCTCCTTCCTGGAGCACACGCCGGTCCCGCCGGACCTGCCCGTGGTCGCCATCCCCAACAGCGTGCCCGAGCCGGAGGTGCGCCCCGCCACCGACGAGGACCGCAAGATCATCGTCGCCGCGGGCCGGATGCACCGCGTCAAGCGCTACGACCTGCTGCTGCGCGCCTTCGCCCAGCTCGCGGGGGACTTCCCCGACTGGCACCTGCGCATCTACGGCGACGGCGGCGAGGCCGGCCGGCTGCGCACCCTCGTCCACGACCTCGGCGTGGCCGGGCAGGTGCTGCTGATGGGCGGCTTCTCCCCGATCGAGTCCGAGTGGGCCAAGGGCTCGATCGCCGCGGTCACCTCCAGCGCCGAGTCGTTCGGCATGACCCTGGTCGAGGCCATGCGCTGCGGGTTGCCGGTGGTCTCCACCGACTGCCCCGTCGGCCCGCGCGAGATCGTCCGGCACGGCGAGGACGGCCTGCTCGTCACCAACGGCGACGCCGACGCCGTCGCCGCCGGGCTGCGCGCCCTCATGGCCGACCCGGGCCTGCGCCGCCGGATGGCGCACGCCGCCCTGCGCAACTCCGCCCGCTACGACCCCGCCGTGATCGCCGCCCGCTACGTCGAGCTGTTCGAGGACGCCGCCCGCCGCCGCACCGCCACGGCCGGCCGCGGCTACCGCGCGCCCTCGGCCAAGCCGCTCGGCCGCGCCCCGGGCACCAGCGCCGCACCGGCCACCGTGCGCGACGCGGTCTGCCACGTCACCGCGGTCGGCCACGCCCGGCTCGCCCTGCGCCTGGACGGGCCGACCGACGGCCGGCACCGCTGGAGCTTCCTGCTGCGCGAACAGGCGCCCGCCGCCAAGCGGCGGCCCGACCTGCCGCTGGCCACCGAGCGCACCGCCCGCGACAACGGCGGCACCCGCTGCACCGCCGAGATCGGCCCCGAGGCCCTGACCCACCTGGGCGACGGCCGCTGGAAGGTGCTGGTGCGCTCCGCCAAGGGCGAGCTGGTCCACGTCCGGGCCGGCATCCGCGACACCCGCGCGCTGCTCGACGTACGCGCCCGGATGCTGGCCGACGGCACCGACGGCGGCCCCGTGCTGTGGAACCTGCCCTACGCCCTGCCGGGCGGCAAGCTCATGCTGCGCACCATCCACCGGGCCTCGCACGCCGAGGTCCGCGCCGTACGGGTCGGGGACGACACCATCGACGTGTCCGCCGTCCTGATGGGCGCCCTGCGGACGGCCCCAGGTGCCCGCCTGGTCCTCACCCGGCGCGGCCACCACCGGGCCGAACTGTCCGTCCCCGCCGAGATCCGGCCCGGTGGCGAGTTCCACGCGCGGCTCCCGCTCCAGCAGGCCGTCGAGAGCCGGCTGGAGCGGTGGGAGGACTGGGACTGGTGGGTCGAGCCGGATCCGCGGCTGCGGCGGCGGGTGCGCGTGTGCCACCTGTTCGAGGACTTCCCCGACGTCAAGAGCGCCTTCGCCTACCCGGCCGTGCCGGTCAAGGAGCTGGAGGACCCGCGCTTTGTCCAGATCTATCCGTCGCGGCCGGTCCGGGTCCGGCCGTACTGCTCCGTGTCCGGGGCCATGGCAATGAATGTGGTGGACCGATGACCTCAGCCCGTTCGATCGTGCACATCGTCGCGCACCAGGACGACGACCTGTACTTCATGAACCCGGACCTGGTCCGCTCCCTCCAGGGCGGTGACCGGGTCACCACCGTGGTGCTCACCGCGGGCGAGGGCGACGGGATCAACGTCGACACGAACGACCCCGAGCGTTCCCGGGCCACCCCGGACCACGCCGGCTACAGCGCCGCCCGCGGCTGCGGACTGCGCTCGGCCTACGGCCGGATGGCCACCGGCGACCGCGACGCCGCCTGGCGGCGCGAGGCGGTCGAGCTCGTCCCCGGTTTCGTCGTGGAGCGCTGCACGCTGGAGGCCCGGCCGGACGTGCGGCTGTACTTCTGCCAGCTGCACATGGGTGCCTTCCAGGCCGGCGGTGCCGGAGCGCGCACCCGCGTCTTCGAGCTGTGGGACGGCACGGTGCCGCTGCAGCCCACCCTGCCGGTGCCGGGCTCGCCGGTGGCCGGGGTGCAGCACCTCGACCGCGAGACGGTGCTGGCGGGACTGACCGCGCTGCTCGCCGAGCTGCGGCCGACCGTCGTGCGCACGCTGGACCCCGACCCCGAGCACGACGGCGGCAAGGAGGGCTACGTCCAGTCCGACCACCCCGACCACACCTGCGCCGCCGAGTTCACGATGGCCGCCCTGCAGCGCCACCGCGCCACGGACGCGCCCGCCCCGGCCGTCGAGTACTACAGGGCGTACGCCAACCGCTTCTGGGGCCAGAACCTCGACCAGCCGGAGCTCGACGAGAAGGCCGACTACCTCGGCGTCTACGCGGGCCTGGGCAGCGACCGGTGCCCCGAGGGCCGCTGCGCGCAGTGCGGCGACCGCCAGCTCGGCCCGAACCCCTACCGCAGCACCCACATGCGCAGCTGCGCCGCCCGCTACTCGCCCGGCACCGGCTGGCTGCGGCTCGGCCCCGGCGGCCGGCTGAACGCGTTCGCGGTGCTCGCGGGCCGGCCGATGTTCTGGACGGAGTCCGCGCCGGCGTCCGGCATCTGGTGGGGGCCGTACCCGCTCGCCCAGGACGGCTGGTTCGCGCCGTCGCTCGCCGTCGCGGGCGTCCCGGGCGGTCCGGCCCGGGTGGTCGCGCTGCGCCGGCAGGCACCGCACGCGCCCGCGTCCGCACCCGAGCTGGTCCTCGCCGAACAGGACGAGTTCGGCCAGGGCTTCACCGACTGGGTCCCGCTCGGCAACCCCGACGCCGGTCACCCCGACGGCCGCCGCGCCCGTGAACTCGGCGTTCCGATGGCCACGGTGGACGGGGCCGGCCGGTTGCACGTCTTCGCCCGGGACTTCGCCCAGGGCGTCGCCATGCGACGGCAGGACCAGTACGGCGGCTGGCGGCCCTGGGAGCGGCTGGGAGCCTCGTTCGTCCAGGACGCCGGTGTCGCGCACACCACGCAGGCCGGCACCGTCGAGGTCTACGTGCCCGGCAAGAGCGCCGTCCACCGCTGGTACCAGAGCGAGCCGGGCGGCGACTTCCACCTCGACCGGACCCTCAAGACGGGTGTGGTGGCCACCGGGGGCATCACCGCCGTGGACTCCGGCGGCGGCCGCACCGCCCTGTACTTCCGCGAGGCCGGCACCCAGCAGGTGATGGCCTACCGCCAGCACGAGACCGGGCTCTGGCCCGGCGGCCCCGCCGGGGTCGGCGGGGCCGGCGGAACCGGGCCGATCGCCGCGCTGTGGGCGCCCGGCCGGGGCGCCCGCGACATCTTCCTGGCGCACCGCAGCGCCACCGGCCGGCTCACCGTGTCGCTGCCGTTCCGGGACAAGGACGTCTCCGGGCCGCGCTGGCGCGAGAGCGGCGACCCGTTCGTCCAGGCCCCCTCACTGGCCCTCGACGCGGCCGGGCACCTGGTGGCCGCCGTGCTCGGCGCGGACGGCCGCCTCCACGTGCGTCGCGCGCTCAGCCCCGAGGTGGGCAGTCCGCTCGGTCCGGACCGGACCATATGATGCGCCGTCGGCTGCTCGCCGTCGCGGTGACCCTGGCCCTGGCGGCGGCCGCCGGCGCGGTGGGACTCGTACGCAAGGACGAGGCCGAGCGGCAGCGGCGGGCCGCGCAGACGGTCACCGTGCTGCACTGGAACATCTGCGGGGCCGCCCAGAACTGCGCCAACCGGGGCGCCACCCACGAGGGCAGTTCGGTGGCCCGGCTGGCGGGGGAGGCCGCGCACCGGCGGCCCGACCTGCTGACGGTCAACGAGGTGTGCCGGGCCCAGTACGAGGAGCTGGAACTGCTGCTCGCCCTGAAGGGCTGGCGGATGTCCGGGGCCTACGCGCAGATGCACGACAACGTTCCGGCCTGCGGCGGCGACAGCTCCTACGGGCTGGCCGTCTTCTCCCGGCAGCCGCTGACCGGCCCCGTGCAGTATCGTCCCTTCACCGCGACCGGCGACGAGGAGTACGAGGCCCAGGGGCGGGTGGAGCCGGTGCGCCGGGGCGTGCTGTGCGCGCCGACGACCGCCCGCGGCCGGCAGCTCGTGCTGTGCGGGGCGCACGGCGGCACCGAACCGGGACAGATGGCCCAGGCGCACGAGTGGTTCGCCGACACCACCGCCTTCCCCGCACAGCTGCCGGTGGTGTTCGCGGGCGACCTCAACCAGCAGCCCAACGAGGCCTCGATGGCGGGGATCTACGCGCACACGCGCGGGGAGAAGGACCCCGGGGAGCCGACGGGCCGGTTCACCGAGGCGGACGAGACCGACAAGGCGTGGTTCCGGCTCGGCGCGGCGGGCGGGGTGCGGTGCGACCCGAAGCAGGTCTCGCGCTGCCGCAACGGGGCCCCGACCGCCGCCGACGGGCGCAAGATCGACTACATCTTCGCCACCGAGGAGCACTTCACGGCCCCCGCCGCCCGCACCACCCGCTTCCCGGAGTCCGACCACGAGCTCTACCAGGGCACGTTCCGCTTCCGCCAGTAGCCGGCCGAGGTGGCGCACAAAGGGCCCGCCCCCGCACCGGTCACCGGTGCGGGGGCGGGCCCTTTCAGGCGTGGGTCACGCCGGGACGCTGGCGACGCCCGGGGCGAGGAAGCGCTTGCCGTTGACGCGCTCCGAGACGCCCTCGCGGTCCAGGTACGGCGTGATGCCGCCCAGGTGGAAGGGCCAGCCGGCGCCCGTGATCAGGCAGAGGTCGATGTCCTGGGCCTCGGCCACGACACCCTCCTCCAGCATCAGGCCGATCTCCTGCGCCACCGCGTCCAGGACGCGGGCGCGCACCTGCTCCTCCGTCAGGACGGTGTCGCCCTGCTGCAGGAGCGCGGCGACCTCGGGGTCCAGCTCCGGCTTGCCGGAGTCGTAGACGTAGAAGCCGCGCTTGCCGGCCTCCACCACCCGCTTGAGGTTCGGGGAGACCGTGAAGCGCTCCGGGAAGGCGCGGTTCAGGGTCTCGGAGACGTGCAGGCCGATGGCCGGGCCGACCAGCTCCAGCAGGACCAGCGGCGACATCGGCAGGCCGAGCGGCTCGACAGCCTTCTCGGCGGTGGCCACCGGGGTGCCCTCGTCGATGACGTTCTGGATCTCGCCCATGAAGCGGGTCAGGATGCGGTTCACGACGAACGCCGGGGCGTCCTTGGTCAGGACCGCGGTCTTCTTCAGCTTCTTGGCGACGGCGAAGGCCGTGGCCAGCGAGGCGTCGTCGGTCTGCTCGCCGCGGACGATCTCCAGCAGCGGCAGGATCGCGACCGGGTTGAAGAAGTGGAAGCCGACCACGCGCTCCGGGTGCTGGAGCTTGGACGCCATCTCCGACACCGACAGCGAGGAGGTGTTGGTGGCGAGGATCGCGTGCGCCGGGGCGACCGCCTCGACCTCCGCGAACACCTTCTGCTTGACCGTCATCTCCTCGAACACGGCCTCGATGACGAAGTCCGCGTCCGCGAAGCCCTCGGCCTTGTCCAGGACACCGGTCACCAGGGCCTTGAGGCGGTTGGCCTTGTCCTGGTTGATGCGGCCCTTGCCGAGCAGCTTGTCGATCTCGGCGTGGACGTAGCCCACGCCCTTGTCGACGCGCTCCTGGTCGATGTCGGTGAGGACCACCGGCACCTCCAGGCGGCGCAGGAACAGCAGCGCCAGCTGCGAGGCCATCAGGCCCGCGCCGACGACGCCGACCTTGGTGACCGGGCGGGCCAGGTTCTTGTCCGGGGCACCGGCCGGGCGCTTGGCGCGCTTCTGCACCAGGTTGAAGGCGTAGATGCCGGAGCGCAGCTCGCCGCCCATGATGAGGTCGGCCAGGGCCTGGTCCTCGGCGTCGAAGCCCTTCTGCAGGTCGCCGTCCTTGGACGCCGCGATGATGTCCAGCGCGCGGTACGCCGCCGGGGCCGCGCCGTGCACCTTGGAGTCGGCGACGAACCGGCCCTTGGCGACGGCCTGGTCCCAGGCCTCGCCGCGGTCGATCTCGGGACGCTCGACGGTGATGTCGCCCTTGAGGACCTTGGCGGTCCACAGCAGGGACTGCTCCAGGAAGTCGGCGCCCTCGAACAGCGCGTCGGCGATGCCGAGCTCGAAGACCTGCTTGCCCCGCAGCTGCTTGTTCTGGTTCAGCGAGTTCTCGATGATCACCGAGACCGCCTTCTCCGCGCCGATCAGGTTCGGCAGGATCGTGCAGCCGCCCCAGCCCGGGACCAGGCCCAGGAAGACCTCGGGGAGCGAGAAGGCCGGCAGCGCCTTGGAGACGGTGCGGTAGGTGCAGTGCAGACCGACCTCGACACCGCCGCCCATCGCCGCGCCGTTGTAGTAGGCGAAGGTGGGGACGGCGAGCGCGGCCAGACGCTTGAACACGTCGTGGCCGCCCTTGCCGATGGCCAGGGCCTCGTCGTGGTTCTTCAGCAGCTCGACGCCCTTGAGGTCGGCGCCGACGGCGAAGATGAACGGCTTGCCGGTGATGCCGACGCCGACGACGGCACCGCTCGCGGCCTCGGCCTCGACCTGGTCCAGGGCGGCGTTCAGGTTCGCCAGCGACTGCGGGCCGAAGGTGGTCGGCTTGGTGTGGTCGAAGCCGTTGTCCAGCGTGATCAGCGCGAAGCGCCCGGCGCCGAACGGCAGGTCGAGGTGGCGGACGTGGGCCTGGGTGACGACCTCGTCCGGGAACAGCTCGGCCGCGCCCTTGAGAAGCTCAGCGGTGGTGCTCACTTGTCGCCTCCGGCGTCCTTGTGGTGCGGGTTCTCCCAGATGACCGTGGCGCCCATGCCGAAGCCGACGCACATGGTGGTCAGGCCGTAGCGGACCTCCGGCTGCTCCTCGAACTGGCGGGCCAGCTGCGTCATCAGACGGACACCGGAGGAGGCGAGCGGGTGGCCGAACGCGATGGCGCCGCCGTACTGGTTGACGCGGGTGTCGTCGTCGGCGATGCCGTAGTGCTCCAGGAACGCGAGGACCTGGACCGCGAAGGCCTCGTTGATCTCGAACAGGCCGATGTCGGAGATGGACAGGCCCGCCTGGGCCAGCGCCTTCTCGGTGGCCGGGATCGGGCCGTAGCCCATGACCTCGGGCTCGACGCCGGCGAAGGCGTAGGAGACCAGGCGCATCTTGACCGGCAGGCCGTTCTCGCGCGCGAAGTCCTCGGAGGCGATGAGCGAGGCGGTGGCGCCGTCGTTCAGGCCGGCCGCGTTGCCGGCGGTGACCCGGCCGTGGACGCGGAACGGCGTCTTCAGGCCCGCGAGGTTCTCCAGGGTCGTGCCCGGGCGCATCGGCTCGTCGGCGGTGACCAGGCCCCAGCCGGTCTCGCCGGCCTCGGGGTTGGTGCGGCGGACCGAGATCGGCACCAGGTCCTGCTGGATCTTGCCGTCCGCGTACGCCTTGGCGGCCTTCTCCTGCGAGCGCACGGCGTACTCGTCGGCGCGCTGCTTGGTGATGGTCGGGTAGCGGTCGTGCAGGTTCTCGGCGGTCATGCCCATGAACAGGGCGGACTCGTCGACGAGCTTCTCGGAGACGAAGCGCGGGTTCGGGTCCACGCCCTCGCCCATGGGGTGACGGCCCATGTGCTCGACACCACCGGCGATCGCGACGTCGTAGGCGCCGAAGGCGACGGAGCCGGCGACCGAGGTGACGGCGGTCAGGGCGCCGGCGCACATGCGGTCGATGGAGTAGCCCGGGACGGACTGCGGCAGCCCGGCGAGGATGCCGGCCGTACGGCCGAGCGTCAGGCCCTGGTCGCCGATCTGCGTGGTGGCGGCGATCGCGACCTCGTCGATCTTCTTGGGGTCGAGGCCCGGGTTGCGGCGCAGCAGCTCCCGGATCGCCTTCACGACGAGGTCGTCGGCGCGGGTCTCGTGGTAGATGCCCTTCGGGCCCGCCTTGCCGAACGGGGTGCGGACGCCGTCGACGAAGACGACGTCCCTGACGGTACGAGGCACGATGGCTCTCCTCCAGGGTGCGGGTGTGCACTACTGCTGCGCGGCGCGCCGTACCAGCCGGCGTCGGCTGAGCGCGCGCTCACCCGGCCCATGCTACTTGCGGGTAACCAATGTGCACACCCCTGCCCCCAACAGCGGCGAAGGTCACACTCCGCCCGGGCCCCGGCCGCCGCGGGGCACGTGCCGGGACACCGCCACCCCGGCCAGGCACAGCGCGCCACCGGCCAGGGTGAGCAGCGCCGGTACCTCGTCCAGCGCGAGCCACGACATCAGCACGACCAGGGCCGGGACCACGTACGTGGTGGCGCCCATCCGGCCCGCCGTGGTGCGCGCCAGGGCGAACGCCCAGGTGGTGAACGCCAGCGCGGTGGGGAAGAGGCCCAGGTAGACCATGTTCAGGGAGGCGCCGAGCGGGGCCCGCCCGACCTCGTCGAGCAGCCGGCCCGCGAACGGCAGGCAGGCGAGGGTGCCGACGAAGCAGCCGTACGTCGTCACCTGGAGCGCGCCGGCATGGGCCAGGGCCGGCTTCTGCGCGACCACGCCGGCGGCGTACGACACGGCGGCGAGCAGGCACAGCACCACGCCCAGCGGGGAGGCGTGGCCGCCGCCGGAGGTGGACAGGCCCACGACCACCGCGCCGGCGAAGGAGACGGCCATCCCGAGCAGCAGCGGGCGGGGCAGGCCCTCGCCGAGCAGCCGGGCGCCGAGCAGGGCGATCAGCACCGGGCCGATGTTGACCACCATGGCCGCCGTGCCGGCGTCCACCTCCCGCTCGCCCCAGTTCAGCAGCACCATGTAGCCGCCGAACCAGAGCAGGCCGGAGGTCACGATCCCGCGCCAGGCCGCGCGGGGCGGCAGTCCGACCCGCCGCACCAGGCAGACGGCGCCGAGCACGAGGCTCGCGGTCAGCAGCCGGCCGAGCGCGAGGGCGCCGGGCGAGTAGGACGCGCCGGCGCTGCGGATCGAGACGAAGGCGGAGGCCCACAGGACGACGGTGACGCAGGCGGCGGCGATCGCGGGCCAGCGGCCGGTGGCCGTGGGGGAGGGCGGCACGGTGACGGTCATGCCGCCGACGGTAGGCGCGCGGGGGCGCGGCGGTCACCGGAATATCGCGGCGGCGGTGGGCCGGGCATGCGGTCGGTCGGACACGTGGTCGCGCGGACACGTGGTCGCGCGGACACCCGGAGGGGCCGGGCACGCGGTCGCCGGGCGTGCCCCGGCCCCCCGGCGCGGAGCCGGGGGGCCGGAGGCCGGGCGGGGGAGCCGGGTCAGGCCGTGGCCGCCAGGGCTGTGAGCAGGGCCGGGGTCGCGAGCTCGACCTGCCAGGGGCGGGCGCCGTAGCCGGTGAGGGCCTCCGCCACGGACGCGGCGGAGACCGGGGACGGCGGCTCCCAGCACAGCCGGCGCACGGTGTCCGGGGTGATCAGGTTCTCCTGCGGCAGGTTCAGCTCCTCCGCCAGCGCGGTCACGGCGGCCCGCGCCGCCGCCAGCCGGGCCGCGGCCGCCGGGTCCTTGTCGGCCCAGGACCGCGGCGGCGGGGGACCGGCCGGGGTCGCGCCGGGCTGCGGCAGCGCGTTCTCGGGCAGCGCCCGGGCCCGGTCCACCGCGGCCATCCACTGCTCCAGCTGCCGCCGGCCCATCCGCTGCCCGTAGCCGGGCAGCGCCGCCAGCGCGTGCACGTTCGCGGGCAGGGCGAGTGCCGCCTCCACGATCGCGGCGTCGCCGAGCACCTTGCCCGGGGAGACGTCCCGCCGCTGGGCGATCCGGTCGCGGGCCTCCCACAGCTCCCGCACCACGGCCATCTGCCGGCGGCGGCGCACCTTGTGCATGCCCGACGTCCGGCGCCAGGGGTCCTTGCGCGGCGGGGCGGGCGGCGCCGCGGCGATGGCCGCGAACTCCTGCCGGGCCCACTCCAGCTTGCCCTGCCGGTCGAGCTCCTTCTCCAGGGCGTCGCGCAGGTCCACCAGCAGCTCCACGTCGAGCGCGGCGTAGCGCAGCCAGGGTTCCGGCAGCGGGCGGGTGGACCAGTCCACGGCGGAATGGCCCTTCTCCAGCGCGTAGCCGAGCACGCTCTCGACCATCGCGCCGAGTCCGACCCGGGGGAAGCCGGCCAGCCGGCCGGCCAGCTCCGTGTCGAACAGCGAGGTCGGCACCATGCCTATGTCCCGCAGGCACGGCAGGTCCTGGGTGGCGGCGTGCAGGATCCACTCGGTGCCGGACAGGGCCTCGCCGAGCGCGGACAGGTCGGGGCACCCCACGGGGTCGATCAGCGCGGAGCCGGCGCCCTCGCGGCGCAGCTGGACGAGGTACGCGCGCTGGCCGTAGCGGTATCCGGAGGCGCGTTCGGCGTCCACGGCCACCGGGCCGGTGCCCGCGGCGAAGGCCGCGACCACCCGGGCGAGGGCCTCTTCGTCGGCGACCACCGCGGGGATTCCCTCGCGGGGCTCCAACAAGGGGATCGGTTGCCCATCGGACGGAACAACGACGTCGTCCGGGGGGCCGCCCCCGGTGGTGGTGCGCAGGTGTGCTGCGGTCTCTTGGGCGTCGGTCACCGCTCAAGGGTATCCGTGCGCACGACGCGCCCGTCGCCGGAACGTTCCGTCGACGGGCGCTGTCAGCCGGGGCGCGACCTCCGCCCGGCTTGTCCGAGGTGTCCGGGACGGGCTATCCGGGGGCCGCGGGCCGGGTTCAGTGGATGATCCCGGTCCGCAGCGCCACGGCCACCATCCCGGCCCGGTCGCCGGTGCCCAGCTTGCGGGCGATCCGGGCGAGGTGGGACTTCACGGTCAGGGCGGACAGGCCCATCGAGACACCGATGGCCTTGTTGGACTGGCCCTCCGCGACGAGGCGCAGGACCTCGACCTCGCGTCCGGAGAGCTCGCGGTAGCCGCCCGGGTGGCTCGGGGCACCCGGGGGGCGGCGGTGCATGCGGGCGGCCGCGGCACCGATGGGTGCGGCGCCGGGCCGGGAGGGCAGCCCGATGTTGGTCCGGGTGCCGGTGACGACGTAGCCCTTCACCCCGCCCGCGAGGGCGTTGCGGACGGCGCCGATGTCGTCGGCGGCGGACAGGGCCAGCCCGTTGGGCCAGCCGGCGGCACGGGTCTCGGACAGGAGCGTGAGGCCGGAGCCGTCGGGCAGGTGGACGTCGGCCACGCAGATGTCGCGCGGGCTGCCGACACGGGGACGGGCCTCCGCGATGGACGACGCCTCGATCACGTCCCGCACCCCGAGGGCCCACAGGTGGCGGGTCACGGTGGAGCGGACACGGGGGTCGGCCACGACGACCATGGCGGTCGGCTTGTTCGGGCGGTAGGCGACCAGGCTTGCGGGCTGCTCAAGAAGAACGGACACCAGGCCTCCTGGGGGGAGTGGCGGGACGTCCGGCTGGGGAAGGAGCCGGTGCGCACCGTGCGGATGGTCACTGACCACTCCTTCGGCACGTCACCCGCCCGGCTTTAGGGAATGATCACGATTTGGTGAGTAACAATTCGGGCAATTCGGACGGGCGATCGATCCGCGAACGATCGCGTACCGCCCACGGGTGATCAGAACCCGCACGCACGCCTTGCCCGGACCCTGACGCAGGGTCACCGGACGGCGTGTCAGGGACGGCGCGGCGGACGGGCGGGGCGGGGGAGTGGGGGGCGAGGAGCAGGGTCTAGGGATGGTGCGGGCCGCGGCGCTGCGGCAGCGGCAGGGACACCACGCCGCCGTCCGCCGGACCGGCCGGCGGGAGCCCCGCCACCTGGCACAGCAGCTCGCACCACGCCGTCAGGTGGGCCGCGGTGTCCGGCACCCCGCCCACCCCCTCCCGCGGGCTCCACGAGGCCCTGATCTCGATCTGCGTCGACGGCCGCCGCTCCTGCAGCCCCCCGAAGTAGTGCGAGCCCGCCATCGTCACGGTGCCGCTCGGCTCCCCGTACGCCAGCCCGCGCGCCTCCAGCGCCCCGGTCAGCCACGACCAGCACACCTCCGGCAGCAGCGGGTCGCCCGCCATCTCCGGCTCCAGCTCCGCGCGCACCAGCGTCACCAGCCGGAACGTGCTGCGCCAGGCCTCGTGGCCGGCCGGGTCGTGCAGCAGGATCAGTTTGCCGTCGGCGAGGTCCTCGTCGTCCTGGACGACCGTCGCCTCCAGCGCGTACGCGTACGGCGCGAGCCGCTGGGGCGGTCTGGTCGGCTCCAGCTCGACCGCGGACCGCAGCCGGGCCTTCTTCAAGCCCTCGACCGCCCGCCGGAACGGGAGCGGGACGGAAGCCTCCCGGCCCTCCCGTGCGCTGTCCCCGCCGTCAGCGCCATCTGAAAATCGTCCCTGAGCCGCAGCCATGCGGGGAAGACTAGGCGGAAGAAGGCCCCGTTCAGCGCAAGGACACCCGCCCCGGGGGGCCCACTTCTTCATACGTGCGAAGATTTGGCGCGTGAGCGCCTACGACCTTCCCCTCGACCGAGGCTCCGCCCGCGCCGGCGCGACGCCCGCGCCGAACCAGCCGAGCCAGACGTACGACTCCGCCTTCCTGAAGGCGTGCCGACGGGAGCCGGTGCCGCACACCCCGGTGTGGTTCATGCGGCAGGCCGGGCGGTCCCTGCCCGAGTACCGGCAGGTCCGCGAGGGCACCGCGATGCTGGAGTCCTGCATGCGGCCCGACCTGGTCACGGAGATCACGCTGCAGCCGGTGCGCCGCCACAAGGTGGACGCGGCGATCTTCTTCTCCGACATCGTGGTGCCGCTCAAGGCCATCGGCGTCGACCTGGACATCAAGCCCGGCATCGGCCCGGTCGTGGCCCAGCCGATCCGCCGCCGCGAGGACCTCGCACAGCTGCGCGACCTCACCCCGGAGGACGTCGCATACGTCACCGAGGCGATCGGCATGCTCACGGGTGAACTGGGCGGCACGCCGTTGATCGGCTTCGCCGGGGCGCCGTTCACCCTCGCGAGCTACCTGGTCGAGGGCGGTCCCTCGCGCAACCACGAGCACACCAAGGCGCTGATGTACGGCGACCCGCAGCTGTGGGCCGACCTGCTCGACCGCCTGGCGGAGATCACCTCCGCCTTCCTGAAGGTCCAGATCGAGGCGGGCGCCTCGGCCGTCCAGCTCTTCGACTCCTGGGTCGGCGCGCTGGCCCCGGCGGACTACCGCCGCTCGGTCATGCCGGCGTCGGCCAAGGTCTTCGACTCGGTCGCCTCCTACGGCGTCCCGCGCATCCACTTCGGCGTCGGCACGGGCGAGCTGCTCGGCCTGATGGGCGAGGCCGGCGCGGACGTCGTCGGCGTGGACTGGCGGGTGCCGCTGGACGAGGCCGCGCGGCGGGTGGGGCCCGGCAAGGCGCTCCAGGGCAACCTGGACCCGGCGGTCCTGTTCTCCACCGAGGAAGCGGTGCGGGCCAAGACGGACGAGGTGCTGGCGGCGGCCGCCGGCCTGGAGGGCCACGTCTTCAACCTCGGCCACGGCGTGCTGCCGACCACGGACCCGGACGCCCTGACCCGCCTGGTGGACTACGTCCACACCGCGACCCGGGCCTGAGCCCGCGCCCGCCCGGGCCTTCGGGGGCGAGACCCCCGAAGGCCCGGGCGCCGGGCTGCCGGCGTGGTCAGTGGCCCGCCGAGCGGACCGCCGAGGCGGCCTTGCGGGCCGCCACCAGGACCGGGTCCCACACCGGCGAGAAGGGCGGGGCGTAGCCCAGGTCCAGGGCGACGACCTGTTCGACCGTCATGCCCGCCGTCAGCGCCACCGCCGCGACGTCGACCCGCTTGGCCGCGCCCGCCCCGCCCACGATCTGCACGCCGAGCAGCCGCCCGGTCCGCCGCTCCGCGAGCATCTTCACCGTCATCCCGGCCGCCCCCGGGTAGTAGCCGGCCGTGTTCGTCGACACGATCGTCGCCGTCACGAACCGCAGCCCGACCGCCAGCGCGTCCTTCTCGCGCAGGCCCGTCCGGGCGATCTCCAGGTCGCACACCTTGCTGACCGCGGTGCCGACGACCCCCGGGAAGGTGGCGTAGCCGCCGCCCACCCCGGAGCCGATCACCTGCCCGTGCTTGTTGGCGTGCGTGCCCAGCGGAATGTGCCGGGTCCGCCCCGCGACCAGGTCCAGCACCTCCACGCAGTCCCCGCCCGCCCAGATGTCCGCGTGCCCCCGTACGCGCATCGACAGGTCGGTCAGCAGACCACCGGAGTCGCCCAGCGGCAGCCCGGCCGCCCGGGCCAGCTCGGTCCTCGGTTCCACACCGATGCCGAGCACCACCACGTCGGCCGGATACGTCCGCCCGTCCGCCGTCACCACGGCGCTGGCCCGGCCCTCGGCGTCCGTGCGAACGGCGGTGACCTCCGCGCCGGCCACCGTACGGATGCCCATGCCGTTCATCGCGCGGTGCACCAGGGTGCCCATGTCCGGGTCCAGGGTGGCCATGGGCTGCTCACCGCGGTGCAGAACCGTCACTTCGTAGTCCCGGTCGACCAGCGCCTCGGCCATCTCCACGCCGATGTAGCCGGCGCCGACCACCACCGCCCGGCGGCCCGGGGTCCGCTCCAGCGTCTCCAGCAGGGCCTGGCCGTCGTCCAGGGTCTGCACGCCGTGCACGCCCGCCGCGTCGATGCCCGGCATCCGCGGGCGCACCGGGCGGGCCCCGGTGGCCAGGACCAGCCGGTCGTACTCCGTCCAGGTCTCGTCCCCCGACTCCAGGTCCCGCGAGCGCACCCGGTGGCCGGCCACGTCCAGCTCCACCACCTCGGTGCGCATCCGCAGGTCGATGCCCCGCGCCCGGTGCTCCTCGGGGGTGCGGGCGATCAGGTCGTCGCGCTCGGGGACCCCGCCGCCGATCCAGTACGGGATCCCGCAGGCGGAGTACGACGTGAAGTGCGACCGTTCGAACGCGACGATCTCCAGTTCCGCCGGACCCTTCAGCCGCCTGGCCTGTGACGCCGCGGACATCCCCGCCGCGTCCCCACCCACGACCACCAGCCGCTCCATCGCACCCCGCCTCTCGTCGGTCACCGCACCGCGGCCACAGCGCCGCGATGATCGACAGGCTACGAGGGGACGGCCGGTCCGGGGCCGCTCCGGTGCGCGCTCCGGCTGTTTCGCGCCAGAGCGCACCCGGGCCCGGCCCCGGCCGCCGCCCCCGGTCCGCGGGTACGGCGGCCCGGTCAGGCCTCCTCGCCGGCCCTGCTGCCGTCCGGCACCGCAGCCGCCGGGGGCGCCGCTGCCGGAGCCGCCGGAGCGGCGGGAGCGGCGGGAGCGGCCGGAGCGGCGGGAGCGGTGGGAGCGGCCGGAGCGGCGGGAGCCGCCGGTCGCGGGCGCAGCCGGCGGTACGCCCGGCGGGCCAGCACCGCCAGGCCCGCCAGCACCGCGAACGGCAGGACCGCCCCGGCGGCCACGACCAGCCACCTCAGGACGGCCCCGAGGACGTGGAGGGCCCCCTTCAGCGCGTCCGCGAAGCCCGGCTCGGACTTCTTGCGTTCGGCGGACGGCTGCGCCGGCTCCGACACCCGCAGCGTGATCGTGCCCAGGGAGGTCCTGTCCTTCAGGGCGGTCTGCTGCGCCAGCAGGGACTCCAGATCCGACTGACGCCGGCTCAACTCGCCCTCCAGCATCACCACGTCGCTGAGCGCGGACGCCTTCTCCATCATCTCCCGCACCCGCGCCACACTGGCCTGCGCGGACCGCACCCGGCTATCCACGTCGGTGACCTTCTCGGTCACGTCCTGCGCCTCGACCTTGCGGCTGCGCAGCGTTCCGGTGCCCTCCAGGGCCGCCAGCACCGCGTCGAAGCGCTCGCTCGGCACCCGCAGGGTCATCGTCGAGGTCACGGCGCCGCCCTTGGCGCGTTCGGTGCTCTCGTCGCCGACGTACCCGCCGGCGCCCTCCGCCGCCGTCCGGGCCGCCGCCAGCGCCCGCTGGGCGTCGGACGTCTCCAGCGCCAGCGTCGCCGTGCGGATCACGTGCGGCCGGACC
>NZ_JAJAUY010000020.1 GCF_020532625.1 Streptomyces antimicrobicus
GGGGGCCCCGCGTTCTCGCGCGTGCCGGTGCTGGAGCACGAGATCGTCGACCACGTCTACAGCTACGGCATCGCCGCCGCCGAGACCGTGCCCGTCGCCCTGGCCCTGGCCACCGCCGCCCGGGGCGACGTCGCCGGTGCCGTCCCGGCCGCCGCCTGCCTGTCGCGGGTCGCGGACTCCGCCCCCGCGCTGGCCGGGGCGCTCACCGGCGCGCTCGGTGGCGGGGCGGCGATCCCCGCGGCCTGGCGCGAGGCCTGCCGCACCCTCTCCGGCTGCGCCCTGCCCCGCCTCGCCGGCACCGACCTCGTCGAACTCGCCGGGCTGCTCGCTCGCTCGGAACTGACCTCACCCAAGGGATGATTCGGACATGACGCTCACTCTGGAGGACCGCGCGGCCGGCTGCCTCGTCGGTGCCGCCGTCGGCGACGCGCTCGGCGGACCGGTGGAGGGCTGGTCCCCCGACCAGATCGTGGAACGGCACGGCGGCCGCGTGCACGGCATCGTCGGCCCGTGGCACGAGGACTGGCGCACGGCCCGCCCCATCGCGCCGTACCACAAGGGCGACGGGCACGTCACCGACGACACGTTGATGACCCACGCCCTGGTCCGCGTCTACGAACGGGTCCGCGACCACCTCGACGCCTACGCCGTCGCCGAGCACCTCGTCCCCGACCTCATGACGACCCCCCGGTGGATCCCGGAGCTGGAGGCGGAGGCACTGCCGCTCCAACGGATCTTCCTCGCCGAGAAGTGGCTGGTCGCCCGGCTGCACTACGGGCACGTGGACCCGCGGGAGGCCGGCACCGGAAACATCGTCAACTGCGGCGCGGCGATGTACATGGCCCCGGTCGGCGTCGTCAACGCCGGCAATCCGGCCGGAGCCTACGCCGAGGCCCTCGACATCGCCGGCGCCCACCAGTCGTCGTACGGCCGCGAGGCCGCGGGGGTGTTCGCGGCTGCCGTGGCGGCGGCCTGCGCGCCGGACGCCACGGCGGCGTCCGTGGTGGACACCGCCCTGTCGCTGGCCAAGGACGGCACCCGCGCGGCGATCGAGGCGGTCGCGGAGGCGGCGGCGCGGTACCGGGACGTGGAGTCGGCGCTGGGGCCGCTGCGGGCGGCCGTCGCACCGTACGACACGGTGGGGCCGGACTACCGGAACCCGTCGCTCGGCGCGCGCCGCCCCTCCCGGCTGCACGCCGTCGAGGAACTTCCGGTGGCGCTCGGGATGTTGCTCGTGGCGGACGGCCGGTACGAGGGGGCGGTGCTGGGAGCGGTGAACTACGGACGGGACTGCGACTCGATCGCGACGATGGCGGGGGCGCTGGCCGGGGCGCTGGGCGGCGCCGACGCCGTGCCCGCCACCTGGGCGAAGCAGGTCGCCGAGGCGAGCCGGCTGGACCTGCACGCGCCGGCGGCGGCACTGGCCGCCGTCGCGCGCGAGGTCTTCGCCCTCGACCGCACCCGCCACGCCGCCCACGCGGCGGCCTTCGCGGCCCTGGCGGACCCCCGATGACCACCGGCACCGCGCCCGTGCGGATGACCTGGGTCCAGCCCGAGGACCTGCTCGGGCACGAGGTCCGGCAGGCCCGCGAGGACGGGCGGGGCGAGGCGGCGGCGCGGGTGTGGGCACGGTGGGTCGCCGCCGGCGGCGGCCCGGCGCCCGGCAGCGGCGGGGCCTCCCCCGAGCCGGCCCCGCCGGCGCTGCGCGCCTTGGCCCTGGACCTGCTGGACGAGCTGGACGCCGTCCCGTCACCGCTGCAACCGGACGAGCCGGACCACCTCCCCGACCCGACCGCCCTTCCCGGCCGCCGCGGTCTGCCGGCCGTCCCCGCCCGCCGGGAGGACGCCGGGGCGTACGAGGAGCTCGTGGCCCGGCTGGAGGCCGCCTGGCTCGGGCGGGCCGTCGGGTGCGTGCTCGGCAAGCCGGTGGAGAAGGTGGGGCTCGACGGGGTGCGGGCGTTGGCGCGGGCCGCCGGGAACTGGCCGCTCGACGACTGGTTCACCGCCCGCGGGGTCCCCGCGGAGGTGCTGGCGGCGCATCCGTGGAACCGGCGGTCCGCCGCCACCTCCCTCGCCGAGAACCTCGACGGCACGCCCGAGGACGACGATCTCGACTACGCCCTGCTGAACCTCCTCCTGCTCCAGCGCCACGGCAAGGACTTCACCACCGCCGACGTCGCCCGGCTCTGGCTGGACGAGCTGCCCGCCGGGCGGGCGTTCACCGCCGAGCGGATCGCGTACCGCAACCTGCTGCTCGGCCTCGAACCCCCGCTCACCGCCCGCCACCGCAATCCGTTCCGCGAGTGGATCGGCGCTCTCATCCGCGCCGACGTGCACGGCTGGACCAATCCCGGCGACCCCGCCCGCGCCGCCGCGCAGGCCTGCCGCGACGCCGCCCTCACGCACACCGCCGCCGGCGTCCACGCCGCCGCGTTCGCCGCCGCCGCCCTGGCCGCGGCCGCGGGCGGCGACGGCGACGTGCACACCGCGCTGCGGGCCGGCCTCGCCGTCGTGCCGTCCCGCTCGCGCCTGGCCGAGGCGGTCCGCTCGGGCATCGACGCCGCCGAGCGGGCCCCCGCCGGTCCCGCCGGCTTCGACACCGTCGTGGACCGGCTGCACGCCTGTTACGGGCACTACCACTGGGTGCACGCCGTGCCCAACACCGCCCTGCTCGCCGCCGCCCTCACCCACGCCGACGGCGACTTCACCGGGTCGGTGTGCCGGGCCGTGTCGGGCGGCTGGGACACCGACTCCAACGGCGCCACGGCCGGTTCCCTCGCCGGCCTGCTGGCCGGCTCCCCGGCCCGGATCCCCGAGCGCTGGACCGCGCCCCTGAAGAACCGGCTGGCGACCACCGTGGCCGGCTTCGACGGCATCGGCTTCGACACCCTCGCCCACCTCACCGCACAGGAGGCAGCCCGCTCATGACGGCCATCGCCGTGCTCGGCAGTACGAACATGGACCTCGTCGCCTACGTCGCCAAGGCGCCCCGCCTCGGCGAGACCGTGACCGGCCGGGAGTTCCGCACGGTCCCCGGCGGCAAGGGGGCCAACCAGGCCGTGGCCGCCGCCCGGTGCGGCGGCCGGGTGGCGATGATCGGGGCGGTCGGCGCCGACGAGTTCGGGCTGCGGCTGCGCTCGTCCCTCGGTGCCGCCGGGGTCGACACGGCCGCCCTGCGCACCGTCGAGGGCGCCAGCGGCACCGCCCACATCACCGTGGACGACGAGGGCGGCAACAGCATCGTCGTCGTGCCCGGCGCCAACGCCCGCCTGACCGCCCTGGAGGACGGCGACGAGGCCCGGATCGCCGCCGCCGACACGCTGCTGCTCCAGCTGGAGGTGCCGCTGGAGGTGGTCGGCGCGGGGGCCCGGGCCGCCCGCGCCCACGGCGTGCGGACGGTGCTGACCCCGGCGCCCGCCCAGCCGCTGCCGCCCGGGCTGCTGGCCGCCACCGATCTGCTGGTGCCCAACGAGCACGAGGCGGCGGCCCTCACCGGCCTCACCGACGTGCGTCAGGCCGCCGAGGCCCTGCTGCAGGAGGTGCCCGCGGTGGCCGTCACGCTCGGCTCCGCCGGTGTGCTGTACGCGGCGCGCGGCCGGGAGCCGTTCACCGTGCCCGCGCCCCGGGTGCGGGCGGTGGACACCACCGCCGCCGGCGACACGTTCGTGGGCGCGCTCGCCGTCGCCCTCGGCGAGGGCCGGCCGGAGCGGGAGGCGCTGGGCTGGGCCTGTGCGGCGGCCTCGCTGTCCGTCCAGCGGCCCGGCGCCCAGGCCTCGATGCCCGCCCGGGCCGAGGTCGACGCCGCCTGGGCCGCGCGGGTCGGCGACGCGTCATGACGAGCTCCGGCGCCGCCTCCCCGACCTCCCCCGCCTCCTCTGCCTCCCCCGCCTCCCCTGTCTCCTCCGCCTCCCCGGCCTCCGCCCCCTCCTCCGGCACTCCCGACGCCCCGCCGCCGGCCGGCCCGCTCGCCGGGCTGCGGGTGCTGGACCTCGCCACGCTCTTCGCCGGTCCGCTGGCGGCGACCCTGCTCGGCGACTTCGGCGCCGAGGTGGTCAAGGTCGAGCACCCGGACCGGCCGGACCCCTCCCGGGGCCACGGCCCCGCCAAGGACGGCGTCGGCCTGTGGTGGAAGCTGCTCGGGCGGAACAAGCGCACGATCACCCTGGACCTGTCCGCGCCCGGCGGCCGGGACGTGCTGCTGCGGCTGGCCGCGGGGGCGGACGTGGTGATCGAGAACTTCCGCCCGGGCACCCTGGAGCGCTGGGGCCTGGGCTGGGAGGAGCTGAGCGCGGCCAACCCCCGCCTGGTCCTGGCCCGGGTGACCGGCTTCGGGCAGAGCGGCCCGTACGCCCACCGCCCCGGCTTCGGCACCCTCGCCGAGGCGATGAGCGGCTTCGCCGCGCTCACCGGCGAGCCGGACGGGCCGCCGACCCTGCCGCCCTTCGGGCTCGCCGACTCCATCGCCGCGCTCACCGCCGCCTACGCCGTGATGACCGCGCTGGCCGGCCGTGAGCGCACCGGGCACGGCCAGGTCGTGGACCTGGCGATCATCGAGCCGGTGCTCACCGTGCTCGGGCCCCAGCCGCTGTGGTACGACCAGCTCGGCTACGTCCAGCCGCGCACCGGCAACCGGTCCCCGAACAACGCCCCCCGCAACACCTACCGCTCCGCCGACGACCGCTGGCTGGCCGTCTCCGCCTCGGCGACCTCGGTGGCCGAGCGGGTGGTGCGGTTGGTGGGGCGGCCGGAGCTGGCGCGGGAGCCGTGGTTCGCGACGGGCTCGGGCCGGGCGGCCCACGCGCACGTGCTGGACGAGGCGGTCGGCGCGTGGATCGCCCGCCACAAGGCGGAGGAGGTCGTCGGCGCCTTCGAGGAGGCCCAGGCGGCCGTGGCACCGGTCTACGACGTCCGGGACGTGCTGGCCGACCCGCAGTTCGCCGCGCTGGGCACGGTGACCGAGGTCGACGATCCCGAGCTCGGGCCGCTGCGGATGCAGAACGTGCTGTTCCGGCTGTCCGGGACCCCCGGCGGGATCCGCTGGGCCGGCCGCCCGCACGGCGCGGACACCGACGCGGTGCTCGCCGAGCTCGGCCTGTCCGAGGCGGAGGTCACCGCCCTGCGCAAGGACCGGGTCCTGTGATCCTGACCTGGCTGTACGCGCCCGGCGACCGGCCCGAGGTGGTCGCCAAGGCGCTCGCCGCGGGCGCCGACGCGGTGATCGTGGACCTGGAGGACGCGGTGCCGGCCTCCCGCAAGGAGTACGCCCGCGCGGCGACGGCGCAGCTGCTGGCGGACCGGCCGCCGGTGCCGGTGCACGTGCGGGTGAACGCCCTGGACTCGCCGTGGGCCGGGGCGGACCTGTCCGCGTTGGCCGGGCTGCGCGGGCTCGCGGGCCTGCGGCTGCCGAAGGTGACCGGGCCGGAGCAGGTCGTCGCGGCGGCCGACCGCTCGGGCGGGGTGGCGCTGTACGCGCTGCTGGAGTCGGCGCTGGGCGTGGAGCGGGCGTACGACATCGCCCGCGCGCACCCGGCCCTGCGCGGGCTGACGCTGGGCGAGGCGGACCTGCGGGCGGACCTGGGGGTGTCGGCGGACGCGGGCCTGGACTGGCCGCGCTCGCGGGTGGTGACGGCGGCCCGGGCGGCGGGGCTGGCCCCGCCCGCGCAGTCGGTGTTCCCCGACGTCCGGGACCTGGAGGCGCTGGCGGCGTCCTGCGCGCACGGGCGGGCGCTGGGGTTCCTGGGTCGGGCCGCGATCCATCCGCGGCAGCTGCCGGTGATCGAGCGGGCCTATCTGCCCGCGCCCGAGGAGGTGTCCGCCGCCGAGGAGATCGTGACCGCGGCCGAGGCGGTGCCGGGCGCTCAGGCGCTGCCCGACGGGCGTTTCGTCGACCCGGCCGTGGTCGGCGCCGCCCACCGGACGCTGCTCCTGGCGGAGCGGGCCGGTCAGCTCGCCCGGTAGCGGCACGGCGAAGGGGGCGCCGCTGCGCGCGACGCCCCCTGCGTGATGCCCGTCAGGACTTCTTGAGCTTGTCCTGCGCCGGCTGCGGCGCGGCCTTGGCCCCGGCCTCGGTCTCCGGCTCGGCCTTCGCCCCCGCCTTCGCCCCGGCCTTCGTCCCGTCCGCCGGCTCCGTCGGCCGGGGGTCGCGGTCCGGTTCGACCACGGTTTCGCGGCCCGGGCGCAGCCTGGCCGACAGGATGAAGTAGGTCACCGCCAGGACGAAGACCACGATGGCCGTCCAGACGTTCAGGCGCAGGCCCAGGACGTGGTGCGCCTCGTCCACGCGCATGTACTCGATCCAGCCGCGGCCGGCGCAGTACGCGGCCACGTACAGCGCGAACGCCCGGCCGTGGCCCAGCTTGAAGCGGCGGTCGGCCCAGATGACCAGCAGCGCGACGCCGACGCACCACAGGGACTCGTACAGGAACGTCGGGTGGTAGGTGCCCGCGACCCGGTTCGGCCCGTCGGTGATCTTCAGCGCCCAGGGCACGTCGGTGGCGCGGCCGTACAGCTCCTGGTTGAACCAGTTGCCCCAGCGGCCGATCGCCTGGGCCAGCGCGATGCCGGGGGCCAGGGCGTCCGCCCAGGCCGGGAGCGGGATGCCCCGGCGGCGGCAGCCGATCCACGCGCCGACCGCACCGAGCGCGATGGCGCCCCAGATGCCGAGGCCGCCCTCCCAGATCTTGAAGGCGTCGACCCAGTTGCGGCCCTCGCCGAAGTAGAGCTGGTAGTCGGTGACCACGTGGTAGAGGCGACCGCCGACCAGGCCGAACGGGACCGCCCACACGGCGATGTCCGCGACCGTGCCCGGCTTGCCGCCGCGCGCGATCCAACGCTTGTTGCCGAGCCAGACGGCGACGAAGACGCCGAGGATGATGCAGAACGCGTAGCCGCGCAGCGGGATCGGTCCGAGGTGGACCACGCCGGTCGACGGGCTGGGGATGTAGGCAAGTGTCATGGCAGGACCGACGCTACCTTGCCGGGCGGTGGCCACCGCAACCCGCCCGGCAAGCTGAAACCAAAACGTCAGCTGCCGCCCGCCTTGGCGGCCGCCTCGACCTTCGCCTTGAGCTTCTGCGGGGTGAGCGGATCGGCCTGGTCGCCGAAGACGTCCTTGCCGTTGAGCAGCACGGTGGGGGTGCCCCGGAACTTGCCGGTGCGGAAGGCCTCGTACGACTTGCCGACCCAGGCGTTGTGCACCCCGTCCGCCACGCACTTCTCGAACGTGGGGGTGACCAGTCCGTCCACCTTGCGGGCGAGCTCGATCAGCTTGGCGTCCTTGGCGTAGGCGTCGTCGGTCTCGGGCGGCTGGTTCTGGAAGAGGACGTCGTGGTACGCGGAGAACTTGCCGGCGTCCTGGGCGCAGGCGGCCGCGTTCGCCGCCTTCAGGGAGCCGCTGCCGCCCATGTTGCCGTCGATCAGGGTGACCAGGTGGTACTCGACCTTGAGCTGGCCCTTGGCCTCCAGCTCGTGGACCGTCGTGCGGTAGGTGTCCTCGAAGACCTTGCAGGCCGGGCAGCGGAAGTCCTCCCAGACCACCAGCGTGGACGGGGCCCCGTCCTTGCCGGTCCGGATGGCCAGGGCGTCCTTGCCCGTGGCGCCGGAGGGGGCGACGACCGGACCGGCTTCGGCGGCGCCGTCCTTGCCGGTGTTCGCCGCGATCACGCCGACGACGGCCGCCAGGCCCAGGACGCCGACGACGGCCCCGGCCACGATCAGGGTCCGGCGCCGCTTGTCCCGGGCCTTCTCCCGCTCGCGCTGCTGCTGGAGCCGCTCCCGGGCCGATCGTTTCGCTTCGCGGTTCGCACCGTGGTTCTTCTCGTTCACGTCCCGCAAACGAAACGGGGAGGCACTCGCGTGCCTCCCCGCTCCCACTTCCACCCGATCGGACTACAGAACCTCCCGGGGGGAACAGTCGTACGTCAGCGGCGGACGCCCTCGGCGAGCTCGCCGGCCAGCGCCCGTACGGCCTCCAGCCCGGTCGGCAGGTCCGGCGCGTCGAGCAGCAGCTTGACGAAGGCGGAGCCGACGATCACCCCGTCGGCGAAGCCGGCCACCTCCTTGGCCTGCTCGGCGTTGGAGACGCCCAGGCCCACGCAGACCGGGGTGTCGGTGGTCCGGCGGGTGCGCTCGACCAGTTCCCGGGCCTGTGCGCCGACGGAGGCGCGGGTGCCGGTGACGCCCATCAGCGAGGCGGCGTAGACGAAGCCGGTACCGGCCGCGGTGATGGTCGCCAGGCGCTCGTCCTTGCTGGAGGGGGCGACGACGAAGACGGTGGCCAGGCCGTGCTTCTCGGCGTGCTCGCGCCACAGCGCGGACTCCTGGACCGGCAGGTCGGGCAGGATGCAGCCGGCGCCGCCGGCCGCCGCCAGCTCGGCGGTGAAGCGCTCGACGCCGTAGCGGTCGATGGGGTTCCAGTACGTCATCACCAGCACCGGGGCGCCGGTGGCGGCGTGGGCCTCGCGGACCGTGCGCAGCACGTCGGCGATCTTGACGCCGCCGCGCAGGGCGATGTCGTCGGCGGTCTGGATGACCGGTCCGTCGAGCACCGGGTCCGAGTGGGGCAGGCCGACCTCGACGATGTCGGCGCCGCCGGCGAGGACGGCCTTGACCGCCTCGATGCCGCCCTCGACGGTGGGGAAGCCGGCCGGGAGGTAGGCGACCAGGGCCGCGCGGTTCTCGGACTTGGCCTTGGCGAGCGTGTCGCTCAGCAGCTGGATGTTCCCGCTCACTTGCTCTCCCCCTCGGCAGCGCCGTCGTACAGCCCGAAGTAGCGGGCGGCGGTGTCCATGTCCTTGTCGCCGCGGCCGGACAGGTTGACGATCAGCAGACCGTCCTTGCCCAGTTCCCGGCCGAGGTCGAGGGCGCCCGCGAGGGCGTGCGCGGACTCGATGGCGGGGATGATGCCCTCGGTGCGCGAGAGCAGCCGCAGCGCCTGCATGGCGGCGTCGTCGGTGACCGCGCGGTACTCGCCGCGGCCGGTGCTCTTGAGGTAGGCGTGCTCCGGGCCGATGCCCGGGTAGTCCAGGCCGGCCGAGATCGAGTACGGCTCGGTGATCTGGCCCTCCTCGTCCTGCAGGACGTAGGAGCGGGAGCCGTGCAGGATGCCGGGCTCGCCGGCGGTCAGGGTGGCGGCGTGCTCGCCGGTCTCCACGCCGTGCCCGGCGGGCTCGAAGCCGACCAGGCGGACGTCGGTGTCCGGGATGAAGGCGTGGAACAGGCCGATGGCGTTGGACCCGCCGCCGACGCAGGCGGCGACGGCGTCGGGCAGGCGCCCGGCGCGCTCCAGGATCTGCCGGCGGGCCTCGACGCCGATGACCCGGTGGAAGTCGCGGACCATCGCGGGGAAGGGGTGCGGGCCGGCGACGGTGCCGAAGAGGTAGTGGGTGCGGTCGACGTTGGCGACCCAGTCGCGGAACGCCTCGTTGATGGCGTCCTTCAGGGTGCGCGAGCCGGACTTCACGGCCACGACCTCGGCGCCCAGCATCCGCATCCGGGCCACGTTGAGGGCCTGGCGCTGGGTGTCGATCTCGCCCATGTAGATGGTGCAGTCGAGGCCGAAGAGGGCGCAGGCGGTGGCGGTGGCCACGCCGTGCTGGCCGGCTCCGGTCTCGGCGATCACGCGGGTCTTGCCCATGCGCTTGGTCAGCAGCGCCTGGCCCAGCACGTTGTTGATCTTGTGCGAGCCGGTGTGGTTGAGGTCCTCGCGCTTGAGGAAGATCCGCGCGCCGCCCGCGTGCTCGGCGAACCGCGGGACCTCCGTCAGGGCGCTGGGCCGGCCGGTGTAGTTGACCAGGAGGTCGCCCAGTTCGGCGACGAACGACGGATCGTCCTTGGCCTTGTCGTACTCGACGGCGACCTCGTCCACGGCGGCGACGAGCGCCTCGGGGATGAACTTGCCGCCGAAGTCGCCGAAGTAGCCCGCGGCGTCGGGAACGTGACCCTCAGGGTCCGGAATGAAGAACTCGCTGGACATGCCAGTACTCCTACGGAAGCGACGGTTGGATGCACCGTATTGCGCCGTAGGTCCCGCGGCCCTCGCGCCCCGCTGCAGCGCGGCTGCACCGGGTGCGGGCGGGGGACGGCTACCGCGCGGCTCCGCGGCGCCATCGCATGCCGTTGACCTGGCCGGGCTCGGAGCCGATCACGTACCGCACGCGGCGGCCGAGCACGCGCCGGGCCGGGGCCCGGCAGCCGCGCGGCTTGCAGCCGCGGGCGAGCGGGGCGTGCGGGTCGCGGCCGGCCGCCACCGCCACCGTACGCGCGCCGACCGGCCCCGGGCGCAGGGCGCCCGGGGTGCGGCGGCGGGTGCGGTGGGAGGCGGACACGACCGGTCTCAGCTCCGCCCGTGCCGCAGGGCGGGGTGGGCGCCGGCGGCGACGAGGTCGGCCACGGCCGACTTCGGGTCACGGCCGGTGACCAGGGACTCGCCGACCAGGACGGCGTCGGCGCCCTCGTTGGCGTAGGCGATCAGGTCGTGCGGGCCGCGGATGCCGGACTCGGCGACCTTGACGATCCCCGCGGGGATCTCGGGAACGACGCGCTCGAAGGTCGAGCGGTCCACCTCCAGGGTCTTGAGGTTGCGGGCGTTGACCCCGATGATCCGGGCGCCGGCGGCCACCGCGCGCTCGACCTCCTCCTCGTCGTGGACCTCGACGAGCGGGGTGAGCCCGATGGACTCGGCGCGCTCGATGAGGGAGACGAGGGCCTCCTGCTCCAGGGCGGCCACGATCAGCAGCGCGAGGTCGGCGCCGTAGGCACGGGCCTCCCACAGCTGGTACGCGGTGACGATGAAGTCCTTGCGGAGGATCGGGATGTCCACGCGGGCGCGGACGGCCTCCAGGTCCGCCAGCGAGCCGCCGAAGCGGCGCTGCTCGGTCAGGACGGAGATGACGGCCGCGCCGCCCGCCTCGTAGTCGGCGGCGAGCCCGGCCGGGTCGGCGATCGCGGCCAGCGCGCCCTTGGACGGGCTGGACCGCTTGACCTCACAGATCACCTTGACGCCGTCGCCCCGCAGGGCCGCGACGCCGTCCTTGGCCTGGGGCGCCTTGGCGGCACGCTCCTTGAGCTCGTCGAGGCTCACGCGGGCCTGCCGTTCGGCAAGGTCTTCGCGGACCCCTTCGATGATCTCGTCGAGCACACTCACGCGAGCGGCCCCCTTCCGGGTCGGTCGGCTGGTTCAAGGTCAGCAGTCACATCGTATCCGCGTGGGGCGTCGCGCTCCGCACGTGGTTGACGGCGTCCCACTGGCTGGACATTCGGAATCGGAGGTTCCTACGAGGCTCAGGGAGCCAGGGCCGATCCGACGGGCAGGTTCCGGACGACGGTGAAGGCCAGGGCCGCACCGCCCAGCACCCACCAGTGCCAGGGCCGCAGCGCCGGACGCGGTGCCGGGCGGCCCTGGGCGGCACGAACCAGCCACAGGACGAGGTAGCCGGCGAAGGCGACGTACGCCGTGACGGCGAGCGCGTTGTCCCCGAGGGCCGTGACCGGATCGCCGTGGGCGAACGCGTGCGCGCTGCGCAGTCCGCCGCATCCGGGGCACAGGATTCCGGTCAGCCGGAACATCGGACAGACCGGGTAGTGGCCGGGTTCGTTCGGATCGACCAGGCCCACGTAGGCGAACGCGCCGGCCACGGCCGCGGCGGTCAGGGCCGGGGCGGCCAGCCGCCGGGCCCGGCCGGGCGGGGCCGCGGCGGCACCGGGAGCGGTGGGACCGGGGGCGGCGGCACCGGGGGCGGCACCGCGAGCGGGACGAGGGTCGGTCACGCGCTGATTCTCCCCGTACGGCACGAAAGGCGCGGCCCGACCGGGCCGCGCCTCCTGGGCGACTTCGTACGAACGCCCGTACGCGAGCCGTCCGTGATCCTCACGCGAGCCGTCAGGCCTGCGCGGCCTTCGTGGCGGCGATGGCCTTGGCGAGGTCGTCGTGGACGGGCTTCTTGGCACCCATGCCCGCGGCCTTCATCGCCAGGCCGACGACACCACCGAGGGCGACGACGACCAGGCCCGCCCAGAACCCGAGCGGGTTCGCCAGCACCATGAAGGCGCCGGAGACGCAGAAACCGATGAAGGCGATGATGACACCGGTCCAGGCGGCCGGGGTGTGTCCGTGGTTGCTGCCCGCCATGAATAGCTCCTCGTTGCTCTGTCGAACGCGCGCTGTGTGGAACGCTCGGAAAACATTCTTCCGCACCCTGCGGTGACGGTCGTCAGTGGGTGGGCCCCTCGCCGCGGCGGGTGGGGTCCTCGCCGCGGTCCAGGGCCTTCCACAGGTCCTCGGGCCGGTCCGGGTCCACGGGGGCCGGCCGCCCGGTGCGCGGCCCGCCGGCCCGCTCGTAGCGCCCGCCCATGGCGGGCCAGGACCGGCCGAAGCGCAGGGCCAGCAGCCCGGAGGCCAGGATCAGGACGGCGCCGCAGGCCGTGACGTACGGCCACGCCGTATGGGTGAGTCCGGCCACCGTGGCGGCCGCGTCGGCGGTCGTACGGGCCGCCTCGTGGTCCAGCGCCTGCCGGTCCGAGGCCCCGGCGACGGCCGCCACCGCCGCGCCGAGCCCGCTGAGCGCCAGCAGGCCGGCCACCAGCAGCCGGCCCTTGCCGCGCACGGCGAAGACGGCGACCAGGGCCGCGAGCCCCACGATCGCCAGGGCCGCCGGCACCCCGGTCACCATCCGGCCGTCGGCCGCGAGCGGCAACGAGCCGCCGCCGACGTCGGCGGTGCCACGGGCCCAGGTGCGCCCCGAGGCCAGCAGGACCACGGTGGCGCCGAGGGCGCCGAGCAGCAGGGCGGCGGCCACGCTGCGCCGCCCGGAGCGGGCGGCGGCGGGCCGGGAGTCATCGGTTCGGGGTGGGGGTACGGCGCTCACGTACCCAGTGTCCCCCCAGGCCCCGGCCCGGTGTCCGCCGGGGGCGGCCCCGGGCGGACGCCCGGCACCCGAACGGGCCCGGGCGCCGGACGCGGGCGGGTGGTTCAGGCGCCGTGCAGCCGGTTGGCGGCGCCGACGGCGCGCAGCACCGCGGCCGCCTTGTTGCGGCACTCCTGGTCCTCCGCCTCCGGCCGGGAGTCGGCGACCACACCGGCGCCGGCCTGGACGTACGCCGTGCCGTCGCGCAGCAGCGCGGTGCGGATGGCGATGGCGGTGTCGGAGTCCCCCGCGAAGTCGAGGTAGCCGACGCAGCCGCCGTACAGACCGCGGCGGGAGGGCTCCAGCTCCTCGATGATCTGCATGGCCCGCGGCTTGGGCGCGCCGGAGAGGGTGCCGGCGGGGAAGCAGGCCGTGAGCACGTCGAAGGCCGTCTTGCCCTCCGCGATCCGGCCGGTCACGGTGGAGACGATGTGCATGACGTGCGAGTACCGCTCGATCGACATGAAGTCGACCACCTCGACGGAGCCCGGCTCGCAGACCCGGCCCAGGTCGTTGCGGCCGAGGTCGACCAGCATCAGGTGCTCGGCGCGCTCCTTGGGGTCGGCGAGCAGCTCCTCGGCGAGGTCGTGGTCCTCCTGCGGGGTGGCGCCGCGGTGCCGGGTGCCGGCGATGGGGTGCACCATGGCCCGCCCGTCCTCGACCTTCACCAGCGCCTCGGGGCTGGAGCCGACGACGTCGAAGCCGTTCTCGAAGCGGAAGAGGTACATGTAGGGGGACGGGTTGGTGGCCCGCAGGACCCGGTAGACGTCCAGCGCGGAGGCCGCGCAGGGGGTCTCGAACCGCTGCGAGGGCACCACCTGGAAGGCCTCGCCGGCGCGGATGCGCTCCTTGATGTCCTCCACGGCCGCCTGATAGGCCTCGCCGCCCCACAGCGCGCTGAACTCCGGCAGCTCGGAGGCCGGCAGCGGCGTCGGGGTGTACGGGGCGGGCCGCGCGAGGTCGGCCTCCATGGCGTCGAGCCGGGCCACCGCGTCGGCGTAGGCCTCGTCGACCCCGGTGTCGAGGGCGTTGTGGTTGATCGCGTTGGCGATCAGCAGGACCGTGCCGTCCCAGTGGTCGAGGACCGCCAGGTCGGAGGTGAGGAGCATGGTCAGCTCGGGGAGCCGCAGGTCGTCACGGCCGTGGTCGCCGATGCGCTCCAGGCGGCGGACGATGTCGTAACCGAGGTAGCCGACCATGCCGCCGGTGAACGGGGGCACCACCCCGTCGAAGAACCCGGCCAGGTCGCGCGGGGTGTGCAGCGCCTGCACGGTGGCCCGCAGGGCGTCGAGCGGGTCGCCGTCGGTGGGGACGCCGACGGGGGCGGTGCCGATCCAGTGGGCCTGGCCGTCCCGGACGGTCAAGGTGGCGTCGGACCGGACCCCGATGAAGGAGTAGCGGGACCAGGAGCGCCCGTTCTCGGCGGACTCCAGCAGGAAGGTGCCGGGGCGTTCGGCGGCCAGCTTGCGGTAGAGCCCGACGGGGGTGTCCCCGTCCGCCAGCAGCTTGCGGCTGACGGGGATGACACGGCGGTCGGCCGCGAGTTTGCGGAACGTCTCGAGATCCATGGGGTGGGGCCTACCTATTCGGCGTCGGCGGTCAGCGGGAGGACGTCGGCGTCGAAGCAGGTGCGGGCCCCGGTGTGGCAGGCCGCGCCGACCTGGTCGACCTTCACGAGCACGGTGTCGGCGTCGCAGTCGAGGGCGACGGACTTCACGTGCTGGACGTGGCCGGACGTGTCCCCCTTGACCCAGTACTCCCCGCGGCTGCGGGACCAGTAGGTGCAGCGGCCGGTGGTCAGGGTGCGGTGCAGCGCCTCGTCGTCCATCCAGCCGAGCATGAGCACCTCGCCGGTGTCGTACTGCTGGGCGATGGCGGGCACCAGGCCGTCCGGGGAACGCTTGAGGCGGGCGGCGATGGCCGGGTCGAGGGCGCTGCGGGGCCCGCTGGGGCGGGGGGACGTACTCATGAGGGCCATTGTGCCGCGATCACGGGGGCGCGACGGGCCGCTGTCCGCCTGATGGGCACGCAGCGGCGGGTCCCCGGACGTAGGCTTGCCGGCATGTCGACCCATGCGAAGCGCGAACGCCTGCTGCTGGCGGACCTGTTGGAGGCGGCCGGGCCGGAGGCGCCCACGCTGTGCCAGGGCTGGACCTGCCGTGATCTCGCCGCGCACGTGGTGGTGCGCGAGCGGCGCCCGGACGCGGCCGGCGGGCTGCTGCTGAACGTGCTCAAGACCCGGCTGGACCAGGCGATGGCGCAGTACGCGGCCAAGCCGTACGAGGAGCTGATCCAGCTGATCCGCACCGGGCCGCCGCGGCTGTCGCCGTACGCGCTGAAGCAGATCGACGAGGCGGCGAACGCGGTGGAGTTCTACGTCCACGCCGAGGACGTGCGCCGGGCCCAGCCCGACTGGACGCCGCGCGAGCTGGACCCGGTCTTCTCGGCCGCGCTGTGGTCCCGGCTGGAGAAGCTGGCCCGGCTGACCGGCCGGCGCTCGCCGGTGGGCCTGGTGCTGCGCCGCCCCGACGGCCAGACGGTGGTGGCGCACAAGGGCACCCCGGTGGTCACGGTGACCGGTGAGCCCGGCGAGCTGACCCTGTTCTGCTTCGGCCGCCAGGACGCCGCCGCGGTGGAACTGGACGGCGACAAGGAGGCCGTGGCCCGGCTGACCACGGCCAGGCTGGGGATCTAGGAACGGTCGGAGTGCGTCGTGAGGGGGCGGACCGTAGGGTCCGGACATCATGAACACGTTCCTCCCTCGGCCGCGCCTTTCCGCCGACGAGCTTTTTCACCTCTTGCGCGCACGCTTGCCCTCGGCGCTTCTGCAGCGGGCCACTACCGCTGCAGGCGTCGAGGTGGTCGGCGTGTCGGTGGCCCGGAACCGGGTGCGTGGCGTGTGGGACGAGTGGCGCGGGTGTGCCCGGTGCTCGCGCAGCCGCTGCCAGGGGTGTCGCACTGGGCGTCCGGTGAGGAAGGCATCTGGGGCCGGGGCTCGCCCAGCTCTTCCTCGCCCAGGGTGCGTACCTGGAGCTGGTCGTCGACAGACCGCCGTTGGATCCTCGGGCAGCGGCGCAGGCGGCCACGGAGTTGCTGGGCTACTGCCACGACACCGTGCAGGACCCGTGGACCGCCGGCGACGGCATGGTCCGATCGACGGTCTGGTCGCTGTGGTGGGACTGAGCCGCTTCGCGGCCGACGTATGACGGCCTCAAGAGCCGGCGCGTCGCTGCCCGGCCGGTGGTGACGCGGAGGACCCCGTGATCGTCGGGTTCGGCTGGGCCTGGCGCCCCCCACCTTTTGCGGTCGCGGCCGGAGTTGGCCTGAACGCACGCTTGTCCGGCCCCGCCCTGGCCTGCTTAATGGGTCGTCCGGTTCACGCCAGTCGAGCGCGTTACGGGGGCGCCATGGAATCCACTCCGGTCACACCGCCACCTCCGTCCAGACCTCCGGCCGCTCCGCCTCCTGCGGCACCGCCGCCTCCGCCGGTGCCGCCGCCGATGCGGTCCCACGACGGGGTGCAGCTGGAGGTGAGCAGGCGGCTGCTGTGGGTGGGCGAGGCGGCGTACCCGCTGCACAACATCGCCCGGGTGCACACCTTCACCCTGCGTCCCGACCGGTGGGGGGCGTTCGTGTCGTTCCTCAAGTGGCTGGGCGGGACGGTGGTGGTGTTCGTGCTGCTGCAGACCGCGAACGAGAGCACCTCGTCGTACTCCGAGCGCGACGAGAACGCCGACGGGCTGTGGATCATCGGCGGCATGGCGGCGATCGGCCTGGTCATCACGCTGGTCGCCCGGCTCGCCACCCCCTCCCGGCACGCCCTCGGCGTGGAGACCTCCGGTCCCTCCACGGCGCTGGTGACCCTGCCGGAGAAGGAGCAGCTGCGGCAGCTGGTCGGGCTGATCGTGCACGCCATCGAACATCCGGAGACGGAGTTCTCCGTACGGGTCGAGCGGTTGAGCATCAATCCGAAGAACTACCACCTGGGGGACAGCGTGAACATCTACGGCGGGTCGGGGCACACGGGGGTGGCCAAGTGACGGCCGAGGGCAGCTCGTACCACTACGGAGACGTGGTCAACCTGCACGGCGGGCACCACAACGTCGGCATCCAGCACCACTGGTCCCCGCCGGTGTCGCGGGAGCTGCCCGACGACCAGCGGGCGGCCGTCGAGCAGCTCCTGGAGCTGCTGAGGCAGCACCGGGACGAGATCGCGGCCGAGGACCAGGAGGAGCTCGCCGAGGCCCTGCCCGTGATCGCTTCCGCCGCCCGCCCCGTCCCGGAGCGCCGGCGGGCGCTGCGGCGGGTGGCCGGGGTCGCGGCCACCACCGCGGCCCTCGGCCAGCCCGTCGTGGACCTGGTCAACGGGATCATCGCCCTGCTGGGCCCCGCCTGAGCGGCGGCCCCGGGGTCAGCGCACCGGGTGGCCGGCCTCGCGCAGGGCGTCCTTGACCTGGCCGATGCGCAGGTCGCCGAAGTGGAAGACGGAGGCCGCCAGCACCGCGTCCGCGCCGGCGGCGACCGCCGGCGCGAAGTCGCCGAGCCTGCCGGCGCCGCCCGAGGCGATCACCGGGACGCTCACGTGCTTGCGGACCGCCGCGATCATCTCGATGTCGTAGCCGTCCTTGGTGCCGTCGGCGTCCATCGAGTTCAGCAGGATCTCCCCGGCGCCCAGCTCGGCCGCCCGGTGCGCCCACTCGACGGCGTCGATGCCGGTGCCCCGGCGGCCGCCGTGCGTGGTGACCTCGAACGAGCCCGACGGCGTGCGGCGGGCGTCGACCGACAGGACCAGCACCTGCCGGCCGAACCGCTCGGCGATCTCCTGGATCAGCTCCGGGCGGGCGATGGCCGCCGTGTTCACCCCGACCTTGTCGGCGCCGGCCCGCAGCAGCTTGTCCACGTCCTCGGCGGTGCGGACGCCGCCGCCCACGGTGAGCGGGATGAACACCTGCTCGGCGGTGCGGCGCACCACGTCGTAGGTGGTCTCTCGGTCCCCGGAGGAGGCGGTGATGTCCAGGAAGGTGAGCTCGTCGGCGCCCTCGGCGTCGTAGAGCTTGGCCATCTCCACCGGGTCACCGGCGTCGCGCAGGTTCTGGAAGTTGACGCCCTTGACCACCCGGCCGTTGTCCACGTCCAGGCAGGGGATCACCCGTACCGCCAGCGTCATGCCGCACCTCCTCGGTACGCCTCGACCTCGACCTCGACGACCAGGTTGGGGTCGACCAGCCCGGCCACGATCACCATCGTGCTGGCCGGGCGGGCCGCGTCGAAGAGCTCCTTGTGGGCGCGGCCCACCTCGTCGACGTCCCGGGCGTGGGTGAGGTACATCCGGGTGCGGACCACGTGCTCCGCGCCCAGTCCGACCTGGGCGAGGGCCCCGAGGGCCACGTTGAAGGCGTTGATCGTCTGCTCGTACGGGTTGCCGTAGGCCACGGCCCCGTCGACCACGGAGGTGCAGCCGGAGACCAGCACCAGGCCGCCGGGCAGCTCGACCGCGCGGGAGTAGGCGATCACGTCCTCCCAGGGGCCGCCGGAGGAGATCCGCCGGACGCCGTTGTCGGGCGCGCTCATGCGGAGACCACCTCCAGCGCCTCCTGAAGGGTGAAGGCCTTGGCGTACAGCGCCTTGCCGACGATCGCGCCCTCGACGCCCTCGCCGACCAGCCCGGACAGCGCCCGCAGGTCGTCCAGCGAGGAGACGCCGCCGGAGGCGACGACCGGCTTGTCGGTGGCGGCGCAGACGCTCCGCAGCAGCTCCAGGTTGGGGCCGGTCAGGGTGCCGTCCTTGCCGATGTCGGTGACGACGTACCGGGCGCAGCCCTCGGAGTCCAGCCGGGCCAGGGTCTCGTAGAGGTCGCCGCCCTCGCTGGTCCAGCCGCGGCCCTTGAGGGTGGTGCCGACGACGTCCAGGCCGACGGCGATCCTGTCGCCGTGCTCGGCGATGACCTTGGCGACCCACTCGGGGGTCTCCAGCGCGGCGGTGCCCAGGTTGACCCGGGTGCAGCCGGTGGCCAGGGCGGCGGCGAGCGTGGCGTCGTCGCGGATGCCGCCGGACAGTTCCACCTTGATGTCCATGGCCCGGGTGATCTCGGCGACCAGGGCGCGGTTGTCCCCGGTGCCGAAGGCGGCGTCGAGGTCGACCAGGTGCAGCCACTCGGCGCCGGCGGACTGCCAGGCCAGGGCCGCCTGGAGCGGGGAGCCGTAGGAGGTCTCGGTGCCGGACTCGCCGTGCACGAGGCGGACCGCCTGGCCGTCGCGGACGTCCACGGCGGGCAGGAGTTCGAGCGTCTTCGCGGTCGCGGTCATCACAGGGTCTCGATCCAGTTGGTGAGGAGCTGGGCGCCGGCGTCCCCGGACTTCTCCGGGTGGAACTGCGTCGCCCACAGGGCGCCGTTCTCGACGGCGGCGACGAACGGCTCGCCGTGCGTGGCCCAGGTGACCTTGGGGGCCCGGATGTTGGGGTTGCCGATCTCCAGGGTCCAGTCCCGCACGGCGTAGGAGTGGACGAAGTAGAAGCGGGCGTCGGCGTCCAGCCCGGCGAAGGCCTGGCTGTCCTCGGGGGCGCGGACGGTGTTCCAGCCCATGTGCGGGACGACCGGGGCGCGCAGCGGCTCGACCGTGCCGGGCCACTCGTCGAGGCCCTCGGTCTCCACGCCGTGCTCGATGCCCCGCTCGAAGAGGATCTGCATGCCGACGCAGATGCCCAGGACCGGACGGCCGCCGGAGAGCCGGCGGCCGACGATCCAGTCGCCGCGCGCGGCCTTGAGGCCCTGCATGCAGGCGGCGAAGGCGCCGACGCCGGGGACCAGGAGGCCGTCGGCGTCCATCGCCTGGTCGTAGTCGCGGGTGATCTCCACGTCCGCGCCGACCCGTGCGAGGGCGCGTTCGGCGGAGCGGACGTTGCCGAAGCCGTAGTCGAAGACGACTACTTTCTTGCTCATTCCCAGATTCCTCGGATGCGCAGGACCCCGGCGACCAGACACATCGCGGAGCCGATGGCGAGCAGCAGGACCACCGACTTGGGCAGCTGCTGCTTGTGGAAGGAGTAGACGCCGCCGGCCAGGAACAGGCCGACGACGATCAGGACGGTGGACAGGCCGTTCACGACTACAGGGCGCCCTTCGTCGAGGGCAGGATGCCGGCGGCCCGCGGGTCGCGCTCGCTGGCGTAGCGCAGGGCCCGGGCCAGCGCCTTGAACTGGCACTCCACGATGTGGTGCGCGTTGCGGCCGTACGGGACGTGGACGTGCAGGGCGATCTGCGCCTGCGCGACGAAGGACTCCAGGATGTGCCGCGTCATCGTCGTGTCGTACGCGCCGATCATCGGCGCCATGTTCTCGGGCTCGGTGTGCACGAGGTACGGGCGGCCGGAGAGGTCGACGGTGACCTGGGCGAGGGACTCGTCCAGCGGCACGGTGCAGTTGCCGAAGCGGTAGATGCCGACCTTGTCGCCGAGGGCCTGCTTGAAGGCGGCGCCCAGGGCCAGGGCGGTGTCCTCGATGGTGTGGTGCGAGTCGATGTGCAGGTCGCCGTCGGTCTTGACGGTCAGGTCGAACAGGCCGTGGCGGCCGAGCTGGTCGAGCATGTGGTCGTAGAAGCCGACGCCGGTCGACACGTCGACCTTGCCGGTGCCGTCGAGGTCTATCTCGACCAGGACCGAGGTCTCCTTGGTGGTGCGTTCCACCCGTCCGATGCGGCTCATGCCTGCTGCTCCTTCTTCAGTGCGCGAACCGCTTCCAGGAACGCGTCGTTCTCCTGCGGGGTGCCGGCGGTGACCCGCAGCCACCCCGGTACGCCGTTGTCCCGGACCAGGACGCCCTGGTCGAGGATCCGCTGCCAGGCGGTGTGCGAGTCCTCGAACCGCCCGAACTGCACGAAGTTCGCGTCGGACTCGGTCACCTCGTAGCCGATGGCGCGCAGTTCGGCGACCAGCCGGTCGCGCTCGGCCTTGAGCTGCTCGACGTAGCCGAGCAGGGTGTCGGTGTGCTCCAGCGCGGCCAGGGCCGTGGCCTGGGTGACGGCCGACAGGTGGTACGGCAGGCGCACCAGCTGGACGGCGTCCACGACGGCCGGGTGGGCGGCGAGGTAGCCCAGGCGCAGGCCGGCCGCGCCGAAGGCCTTGGACATGGTCCGGGAGACCACCAGGTTCGGCCGGCCCTCGATGAGGGGCAGCAGGGAGTCCCGGTGGGAGAACTCCACGTACGCCTCGTCCACGACCACCAGCGAGGGCTTGGCGGCCTGCGCGGCCTCGTACAGGGCGAGGACCGTCCCCGCGTCGACGGCGGTGCCGGTGGGGTTGTTCGGGGAGGTGATGAAGACGACGTCGGGCGCGTGCTCGGCGATGGCCCGCCGGGCCGCGGCCACGTCGATCGTGAAGTCCTCCCGGCGGGGACCGGAGATCCAGCCGGTGCCGGTGCCGCGGGCGATGAGCGCGTGCATGGAGTACGAGGGCTCGAAGCCGATCGCGGTGCGGCCGGGCCCGCCGAAGGCCTGCAGCAGCTGCTGGAGGACCTCGTTGGAGCCGTTGGCCGCCCAGACGTTCTCCTTGCCGACCGGGTGCTTGCCGGTGCGGGTCAGGTACGCGGCGAGCTCGGTGCGCAGCTCCACCGCGTCCCGGTCGGGGTAGCGGTTGAGGGTGCGGGCCGCCTCGGCGACGCGCTCGGCGATCCGCCGTACGAGCGGCTCGGGCAGCTCGTACGGGTTCTCGTTGGTGTTCAGCTGCACGGGCACGTCGAGCTGGGGGGCGCCGTACGGGGACTTGCCGCGCAGCTCGTCGCGCAGGGGGAGGTCGTCGAGGCCGAAACCGGTCATGCCGTCGGCACCTTCCATCCGAAGCGGGCCTTGAGGGCCGCGCCGTGCGCCGGCAGGTCCTCGGCCTCGGCCAGCGTCACCACGTGGTGGGTGACCTCGGCGAGGGCGTCGCGCGTGTAGTCGACGATGTGGATGCCGCGCAGGAAGGACTGCACGGACAGGCCCGAGGAGTGGCAGGCGCAGCCGCCGGTGGGCAGGACGTGGTTGGAGCCGGCGCAGTAGTCGCCGAGGGAGACCGGGGCCCAGGGGCCGACGAAGATCGCGCCGGCGTTGCGGACCCGGGCGGCCCACGCGGCGGCGTCGGCGGTCTGGACCTCCAGGTGCTCGGCGCCGTACGCGTCGACCACGCGCAGGCCCGCCTCCAGGTCGTCGACCAGGACGATCGCGGACTGCTTGCCGGCCAGGGCCGGCTTGATGCGGTCCTCGACGTGCTTGGTGGCGGCGACCTGGGTCTCCAGCTCGGTCTCGACGGCCTTGGCCAGCTCCTCGGAGTCGGTGACCAGGACGGCGGCGGCCAGCGGGTCGTGCTCGGCCTGGCTGATCAGGTCGGCGGCGACGTGCACCGGGTCGGCGGTGGAGTCCGCGAGGATCGCGATCTCGGTCGGGCCGGCCTCGGTGTCGATGCCGATCTTCCCGGTGAAGTAGCGCTTGGCGGCGGCCACCCAGACGTTGCCGGGGCCCGTCACCATGTTCGTCGGGGCGCACTCCTCGGTCCCGTACGCGAACATCGCCACCGCCTGGGCGCCGCCGGCGGCGTACACCTCGTCCACGCCGAGCAGCGCGCACGCGGCCAGGATGGTCGGGTGCGGCAGGCCGCCGAACTCCGCCTGCGGCGGGGAGGCGAGCGCGACGGACTCGACGCCGGCCTCCTGGGCGGGGACCACGTTCATCACCACGGACGAGGGGTACACGGACCGGCCGCCGGGGGCGTACAGGCCGACGCGTCCGACCGGGACCCACTTCTCGGTCACGGTGCCGCCGGGGACCACCTGGGTGGTGTGCTCGGCGCGGCGCTGCTGGGCGTGGACGGTCCGGGCGCGCCGGATCGACTCCTCCAGGGCCGCGCGGACCGCGGGGTCCAGCTGCTCCAGGGCGTCGTGCAGGGCCCGGACGGGCACCCGTACCTGCTCCAGGGTGACCCCGTCGAACTTCTGCGCGTACTCGATCAGCGCCGCCGTGCCCCGATGATGGACGTCCTCGCAGATGGGCCGCACCTTCTCCAGGGCGGCTTCCACGTCGAACTCGGCACGGGGCAGCAGGTCGCGCAGGGCGCCGCCCTCGGGGAGGGCGTCACCGCGCAGGTCGATACGAGAGATCACGCCCCAATTCTCTCAGACCGCCTCCCACCACCGTCTCTCCGTATCACTGGCTGATACGCGCCCCGGCTGTCACTGCCGGGCATTAGCGTTCGAGTACACGGGGTGACGAGCGGAGGGGGGACCGCCATGACCGAGGTGCGCACCGACGTGCAGCCGGCGGACCTGACGGATGCCGAGCGGCGGATGTGGGAGGCCTTCCGGTTCGGTCGCGTATGCGATCTCAGCAGCCGGATCCCGGCGCAGGACGACCCGATGTCGGACCGGGTCTGGGGCCCGGAGCGCACCGTCCGCGCGGACGTTGTGGGCCTGCTGCTGCTCCACGGCCCGCCGCCGCTGCCGGGCCGGGTGTCCTCGCTGAAGCTGCGCGGGGCCCGGATCACCGGTCGGCTGGACCTCTCGGGCGGCACCGTCGACCCGTACGTCGAACTCCAGTCCTGCCGCTTCGACCGCGAGGTGCAGCTCTCCGAGACCCGGTTCGGCACCCTGCGCATGATCAGCTGTGCGATCCCCCGGCTGGACGCGGCCAGGCTGCACACCGAGGGCGACCTGCACCTGCCGCGCTGCCGGGTGGCGCGCGGGATCCGCCTGACGGACGCGCAGATCGGCACGGACCTGCTGATCAGCCAGGCCGTGCTGGAGCGCGACAGCAAGGGCAAGGCGCTGTCGGCCGACGGGATGTCGGTGGCCCAGGACTTCCAGGCCGAGCTGCTGACCACGCACGGCGAGGTCAGCCTGCGCGGGGCGAAGGTCGGGGTGTCGATGAGCCTGCGCGGGGCGCGGCTGGCCAATCCGTACGGCCGGCGTGCGCTGAACGCGCCGCAGCTGACCGTCGAGCGGACCCTGTACCTGACCTCGGTCGCCCTGGACGCGACCGGCGGCGACCCGACCTCCACTCCCCCGTTCGGGCTGGGCCAGACCCCGGCGCCGGTCCGGGGCGGGCGGGTCCGGCCGTTCGAGTGCCGGGGCGGGCTGCGGCTGGACGACGGGCGGTTCGGGGACGCGGTCGACTTCTACGGGGCCCGGTTCGTGCTCGACGAGGACCAGGAGGTGTCGCTGCGGCGGATCCAGACCCCCGAGTTCCGCTTCGTCGGGGAGGGGCCGGAGCGCGGCCGGGTGGTGGTGTCCGGGGCGAAGGTGGTCAAGCTGGTCGACCTGTCGACGAGCTGGCCGGGTCCGGGCCGGCTGTCGATCGAGGGGTTCGTCTACGAGAACCTCGCCCCGCGCGGCCACTTCCCGCTGGGCCGCCGGCTGGCCTGGCTGGAGGCGGCGACGCCGGAGTACTCGCCGGAGCCCTACGAGCGGCTGGCGAGCGTGCTGCGGGCCAGCGGCGAGGACGCCGACGCCCGGGAGGTGCTGCTGGCCAAGCAGCGCCGCCGCCGGCGCACGCTGCCACCGGCGGCCAAGCTGTGGGGGTACCTCCAGGACTGGACGGTGGCCTACGGGTACCGGCCCGGCCGGGCGGCCATGTGGATGGCGGTGCTGTGGGCGGCGGGGGCGCTGCTGTTCTCCGGCCACCGGCCCTCCGCGATCAAGCCGGGCGAGTCGCCCGAGTGGAACCCGACGCTGTTCGCCCTCGACCTGCTGCTGCCGGTGGTCGACCTCGGCCAGCAGGGGTTCTGGCGGCTGACCGGACCGTGGCAGTGGGCGGGCTCGGCCCTGGTCATGCTGGGGTGGATCCTGGCGACGACGGTGGCGGCGGGGGCGTCCCGGCTGCTGCGCCGGGGGTAGACCGCGAGGGGCTCGGCGGGTCGCGGGCCCATTACCCTGTGCGTCGTGACCACCGTTCGCCTGCCCCTGTTCCCGCTGAACTCGGTGCTGTTCCCGGGACTCGTGCTCCCGCTGAACGTCTTCGAGGAGCGTTATCGCGCCATGATGCGCGAGTTGCTGCGGACGGGCGACGAGGAACCCCGCCGGTTCGCCGTCGTCGCGATCCGCGACGGCCGTGAGGTGGCGCCGACGGCGCCGGGGATGCCCGACCAGACCGCCCTGCCGGAGAAGGGGCCCGCGGCCGGCTTCGGCCCCGACCCCATCCAGGCGTTCCACCGGGTGGGCTGCATCGCGGACGCCGCGACCATCCGGGAGCGCGAGGACGGCAGCTTCGAGGTGCTGGCCACCGGCACCACCCGGGTGCGGCTGCTGTCGGTGGACGCGTCCGGGCCGTTCCTGACGGCCGAGCTGGAGGAGCTCGCCGAGGATCCCGGCGACGGCGCGGGCGCGCTGGCCGAGGGGGTGCTGCGGGCCTTCCGCGCCTACCAGCAGCGGCTGGCCGGGGCGCGGGAGCGCTCGCTGGCGTCGGCCTCGGAGCTGCCGGACGAGCCGAGTGTGGTGTCGTACCTGGTCGCGGCGGCGGCCGTGCTGGACGTCCCGTCGAAGCAGCGGCTGCTCCAGGCGCCGGACACGGCGACCCGGCTGGCGGAGGAGCTGAAGCTGCTGCGGGCCGAGACCGCCGTGATCCGGCACCTGCCGTCGCTGCCGATGACGGACCTGACCCGGACCCCGACCCACCCCAACTGACCTGACCGGCCCTGACCCGGACCCGGCTTGCGGCCGGGTCCCGGCCCCGGCCGGACCGACGGGAGCGAGAGCCTCGGATGGCGAAGAAGCGACAGGCCGCGGCGGGCACGCCCGCGCTGACCGCGGTCACGGCGGCGGGGGTCGCCCACACGGTGCACTCCTACGCGCACGACCCGGCCCACCCCAGCTACGGGCAGGAGGCGGCCGAGGCCCTCGGGGTCTCCCCCGCGCAGGTCTTCAAGACGCTGGTCGCGGACGTGGACGGCGAACTGACCGTGGCGGTGGTGCCGGTGTCGGGTTCGCTGGACCTCAAGGCGCTGGCCTCGGCGGTCGGCG
Source organism: Streptomyces antimicrobicus (assembly GCF_020532625.1). Lineage (GTDB taxonomy): Bacteria > Actinomycetota > Actinomycetes > Streptomycetales > Streptomycetaceae > Streptomyces > Streptomyces antimicrobicus. The sequence goes on from NZ_JAJAUY010000020.1 coordinate 25,881, forward strand.
GCAAGCGGGCCGCGATGGCGGACCCGGCGCTGGCGGAGCGCACCACCGGCTACGTCCGCGGCGGCATCTCCCCGCTCGGCCAGCGCAAGCGGCTGCGTACGGTCCTGGACGCCTCGGCGGCGGACCTGGCGACGGTGTGCGTCTCGGCGGGGCGGCGGGGGCTGGAGGTCGAGCTGGCCCCGACGGACCTGGCGGCCCTGACGGGTGCCGTGCTGGCCCCGATCGCCCGCGGCTGACGGCCGGGCGGGCGCCGCCCCGCCCGCCCCGATCAGCGCGGGGGCTCGCTGTCCGCCGGGACCGGGCCGCCGTGCACATGCGGCGGCGGGTAGCCGGCGCCGTACGGCGGCAGCTCGTGGCCGGGCGCCGGGTCGCGCGGGGTCCACAGGGCCGTCATGGCCAGGTGGGCGGCGACCGCCACCATCGGCCAGGCCAGCAGCACGCCGTACGCCAGCAGCTGCAGCGGCGCGTCGAAGGGGACGCCCTTGCCCGCCTCGGCGGCGGCCGCGGCGAGGTCGCGGGACGGGCCGAGCCGCATCCCCAGGCGCCAGCCGAGCAACGAGGCGAAGACCGAGCCCAGGGCCAGCCCGACGACCAGCGGGACCCCGCCGCGGCGGCGCCACAGGAAGACGGCGACCGCGCTGAGCAGGCCCAGGCCGGCGCCGAGCAGCAGGAAGGTGCCGTCGGCCCCGATGCGGGCCTCGCTCTCGGTGTCGGCCAGGAAGACGGCCTGTCCGTTGGAGACGAACCGCATGCGCGGGGCGAGCCACGCCCACAGCACCCCGAGCAGGAGGCCGCAGACCCCGACGGCGAGGGCCACGGCCGCGCCGTCGCGGACGTCGGCCGCCGTGATCCGCCCGGGGTTCTGCTCGGGCGTCGGCTCGGGTGCGGCGGGGGACGGCTGCGGCGGGGTCACGGCTTCGGTCACCCCCACATCGTGCCAGGTGGCGCCGGGCGGGGCGTCAGCGGACCGCCGCCCGGCGGTACGCCCAGGTGGCGAGGGCCAGCGAGAGCACGCCGACGGCCCCGCAGACGGCGAGGTCCAGGGCGACCGCGCCCCAGTCGGGCGAGGCGGCGAAGGTCCGGGCGAAGGCCTCCACGCCGTAGGTGGAGGGCAGCAGGTCGCGGGCCCGCACGACGAGTTCGGGCATCCGCTCGGGCGGCAGGACGCCGAGCAGCAGCGCGGCGGACATGCCGAGCTGACCGGCGAGCGTGGCCAGTTCCTGGCGCGGGGCGAGCAGTCCGAGGGCGGCGCCGAGCCCGGCCAGGGCGGCGCCGGCCAGCGGGACCACCAGCAGCAGGATCCACAGACCGCCCATGGGCAGGCCGAAGAGCAGGCAGCCGAAGACGGCGGTGACGAGGGTCCCGGGCAGGGTGAAGGAGGCGTAGGCGGCCGCCGCGCCGAGCACCACGGAGGCGGGCGGCACCGGCAGGGTGGCGTAGTGGTCGAGGCCGCCGCCGGCCCTGAGCTGGCCGAAGTACTGGGCGAGCAGGTTCAGCGCGACGAAGGCGACGACGAGCACGGAGGAGCCGGCGACGACGGCCCGCGCCTCGGACCCGCCGTCCACCACGCCCCGCATCAGGACCATGATCCCGACGGACTGGAAGGTGGCCACGAACAGCAGCGGGATCCGCGCCACCCGGGCCCGCGACAGCTGCGCCCGGTAGACGGCCCCGAGCGCGGGCCACAGCCGCGCCCGGGGCGCCAGGGGCGCCGCCGGGGCCACGCACTGGTCGGTCATGTCCTTACCAAACCCTTCGTCCGGCCGCCGAGGGCCAGGTAGACGTCCTCCAGGCTCGGCGTGGCCAGGGTGAAGTCGTCCAGGGCGGCGAAGGCGGGGCCGCCGGTCACCGCGGCGACCGCCGCGCGGGCCTGGTCCTGGGGCAGGCGGAGCAGCCAGCGGCGGCCCGCCTCGGTGGCCTTCGGCCGCAGGGCGGCGACCTCGGGGACGTCCAGCGGCGGCGCCTGGCGCCACACCAGGTCCAGCCGGACCTCGTCGGAGACCAGGGCCTTCAGCCCGGCCGGGGTGTCGCAGGCGATGACCTTGCCGCGGTCCACGACGGCGACCCGGTCCAGGACCGTCTCCGCCTCGATCACGTTGTGGGTGACCAGCAGCACCGTGGCCCCGCACTGCGCGCGCCGCCGGTCCACGGCGGACCACACCGCGCGCCGGGCCACCGGGTCCATGCCGGTCGTGGGCTCGTCCAGGACGAGCACGGGGCGCTCGCCGACCAGGGCCGCCGCGAAGCAGGCGAGCCGGCGCTGGCCGCCGGACAGCTTCTTCAGGGGCTTGTGGGCGAGCGGCGTCAGGGCCAGCTCCTCCAGGACCTCGTCCCGCGCGGCCCGCGCCTCGCGGGCCCGCAGGCCCCGCAGCCGCCCGGTGGTCTCGGCGGCCAGGGCCACCGTGAGCTCGTCCAGGGCGGTGGACTCCTGCCCGAGGTAGGCCAGCAGCCGGGCCGCCCGCTCGGGGTGGCGCACGAGGTCGTGGCCGAGGAGCTCGACCGTGCCGGAGTCGGGCCGCAGCAGGCCGGTCAGCTGGCGTACCAGGGTGGACTTGCCGGCCCCGTTCGGGCCGAGCAGGCCGAAGATCTCGCCGCGCCGGACGTCCAGGGAGATCCCGTCGGTCGCCCGGGTCTCCGGCAGGGCCGGCGCGCCGCGCCCGGCCCGCACCGCGGGGTAGGTCTTGACCAGGTCACGCACCACGCAGACAGCGTCGCCCGTGGCTCCTGCCGCGGTGTGCCCCGCCTGTGCTGTGCCCGTACTCACGAGGGAGCAGCCTACGGGGTTACGGCGCCTCCCCGGCCGCCGGGGTGGCCGGGACGCCCGGTGCGGCGGCCACGTGATCTGCCGCGGCCCGGACGTCGATCTCCCGCCAGAAGCCGGCCCGGATGGCGTACCGGTCGTGTTCGTCGATCTGGTCGTCCTTGTGCGCGAGCAGGCCGAACCGGGCGGCGTAGCGCAGCAGCTCGCCGTCGATCCGGTGCGGGATGCGCGGGTAGAGGGTGGCCAGTTTCTGCAGGTGGCCGGTCTCCGGCAGGCGTTCCATCCAGCGCCGGGCGAACACCTGGCCGACCTCGAAGGGGTCGCCGCCGACGGTGGTGATGTCCTCCTCCCGGTCGGCCCAGCGCTGCTCCGCGCTGGTCAGCTGGGCCAGGGTCGGCAGGGAGGCGGTCTCGGCCGGTTCGCCGAGCGGGCCGGGCCGGTCGATCCAGCCCTTGTCGGAGGACCACCGCAGGGCGCTGCCGGCGGCGGTCGGCGCGGGGGCGGGCGCGGCTCCGGTGCCGGGCGCGCGCAGGCCGGCCAGGTCCTTGGGGGTGGGCACTCTGCTGCCGGGGCCCGGGGCCGGCGCCGGGGTGGCCGGGTCGCCCGGTCCGTCGTCCGGGGCGGTGCTCCGGGGCGGCCCCACCGGTACGCCGGTGACGCCGGGTCCGACCGGCACCGAGCCGTTGCGCGCGGCCTCGGCGAGGGCCGCTTCCGGCAGCGGGGCCGACAGGATGGCCGCGATCTCGGGCCGGGGCGCGGGCGGGGGCGGGCACAGTCCGCTCAGGTCCTTGGCCCGGACGGCCCGGGTGATCCAGGCCCGGTCCAGGACCCGCCGTTCGTCGGCCTCGGCCACCAGGTCCTCGGACTGGTTGTAGTCGCCGTCGGCGGCCTGGACGGCCCACAGGTGCACGGCGACGCCGTGCTCCTTGGCCGACATCAGCCCCGGCAGGAGGTCCCCGTCGCCGGTGACCAGGACGACGTCGGAGCAGGCCCGGTTGCGCGCGAGTTCGGTGAGCTCGGCGTGCATGGCCGCGTCCACGCCCTTCTGGGCCCAGCGGCCGTCGCTGCGGGTCAGGGCACCCAGCCGGACGGTGACCCGGGACATCACGCGCAGCCGCCGGTGCTCGGGCTGGGGCACCCGGTCGGGTGCCCCGTCGAACCAGTAGATGCGCAGCAGCGGCTGCTCGGTGTCGGCCTCGGCCCGCTCGCGCAGGCCCTGGATGAGGGCGGCGTGGTCGACGGTGATGCGGGAGCGGGAGGGCTCCCCGGCGAGCAGACTGGCGGCGGCGCCCAGCAGATAGCCGGCGTCCACCAGGACGACGCAGCGGTCCACGCGATCCACCCTCTTTCGGGGAGCGGTCTTGGTTGCCCCCGAGTCTGCCCGAACGCCGGGGTGTCGGCGGCCGGAACTCGATCACCGGCGTGGCGGAACCAAGGGTTCCACCTGCTACGCGCGGTAAAGATCCAAAATGCGCGCTCCGGGGCGGTATGTGAGGGTGAAGGCGGCCCTGGCCCCTACAACCTTCCCAGGAGGCTCCCCCATGGCCAAGAACAAGAACCGCCAGCAGCCCTCCCAGAAGCAGCAGCCCCGGTCTCAGCAGGACATGAGCAAGGGTCAGTCGGAGACCTCGTCCGAGAGTCACTCCTCGGGCCCGAGCCCGATGGACATGGCGCACAAGCGCAAGGAGAAGAGGTTCGGCCACAACTGAGGCCGGCTCCGCAACGACGCTCGACGCAGGACGCCCCCGGCACCGGCCGGGGGCGTCCCGTGCGTTCAGCCCGCCAGGCAGGAGGGCCCGAGCAGCACCTTCAGGTCGCCGAACAGGGCCGGGTCGGGCTGCACCCGGTGCCGGTCCAGCCGCAGCACGGTGGTCGAGCGCGGCCCCTGGAGCTTGATCCGGACCTCGGTGTTGCCCTTGTGGTGGCTGAGGATCTCGCCGAGCCGGGTGACCATCGGAGGAGTGACCTTGACGGTGGGGATGGTGAGGACCACCGGCGCGTTCGTGCCCGCGGACGACAGGTCGGGGACCATCAGCTCCATCGCGACCAGCCGGGGCACGTCCTCGCGCTTGTCCAGGCGCCCCTTGACGAAGACGACGGCGTCCTCGACCAACTGGGTGGAGACCAGCTGGTAGGTGGCCGGGAAGAACATGCACTCGATCGAGCCGGCCAGGTCCTCCACCGTGGCGATCGCCCAGGCGTTGCCCTGCTTGGTCATCTTGCGCTGGAGACCCGAGATGATGCCGCCGATGGTGACGACCGCGCCGTCGGCGTGCTCACCGCCGGTGAGCTGGGAGATCCCCGCGTCCGTCTTGTCCGACAGCACGTGCTCCAGCCCGAACAGCGGATGGTCGGAGACGTAGAGGCCGAGCATCTCGCGCTCCTGGGCGAGCAGGTAGGACTTCTCCCACTCCACGTCGGAGAACTCCACGTCGAGTCCGAAGCCCGGCTCGCTGCTCTCCTCGTCCCCCATGCCGCCGAACAGGTCGAACTGCCCCTCGGCCTCCTTGCGCTTGACCGAGACCACGTTGTCGATCATCGGTTCGTGCTGGGCGACCAGGCCCTTGCGGGTGTGGCCCATCTCGTCGAAGGCGCCGGCCTTGATCAGCGACTCGATGGTCCGCTTGTTGCAGACCACGGCCTCGACCTTGTCCAGGAAGTCGGGGAAGGAGCTGTACTTCCCCTTCGACTTCCTGGTCTTGATGATCGAGTCCACGACGTTCTGGCCGACGTTGCGCACGGCGGTGAGGCCGAAGAGGATCACGTCGTCGCCCTGGGCGGCGAAGTTCGACTCCGACTCGTTCACGTTCGGCGGGAGCACCTTGATGCCCATGCGGCGGCACTCGTTCAGGTAGACCGCGGACTTGTCCTTGTCGTCCTTGACCGAGGTCAGCAGGCCGGCCATGTACTCGGCCGGGTGGTTGGCCTTCAGGTACGCCGTCCAGTACGACACCAGGCCGTACGCGGCGGAGTGCGCCTTGTTGAAGGCGTAGCCGGCGAACGGGACCAGCACGTCCCACAGCGCCTGGATGGCTTCGTCGGAGTAGCCGTTCTTCCGGGCGCCGGCCTGGAAGATCGTGAAGTTCTTGGCCAGCTCCTCGGGCTTCTTCTTGCCCATGACGCGGCGCAGGATGTCGGCCTCGCCGAGCGAGTAGCCGGCGATGATCTGGGCGGCCTTCTGCACCTGCTCCTGGTAGACGATCAGGCCGTAGGTGACGTCCAGGACCTCCCGCAGCGGCTCCTCCAGCTCCGGGTGGATGGGGGTGATCTCCTGCTGCTTGTTCTTGCGCAGCGCGTAGTTCGTGTGGGAGTTCATGCCCATCGGGCCCGGCCGGTACAGGGCGGACACGGCGGAGATGTCTTCGAAGTTGTCGGGCTTCATCAGGCGCAGCAGCGAGCGCATGGGGCCGCCGTCGAACTGGAAGACGCCGAGGGTGTCACCGCGCTGGAGCAGCTCGAAGGTCTTGGGGTCGTCGAGCGGGAGGGCCAGGAGGTCGATGTCGATCCCCTTGTTGGCCTTCACCATCTTGACGGCGTCGTCCATGATCGTGAGGTTGCGCAGGCCCAGGAAGTCCATCTTCAGCAGGCCGAGCGCCTCGCAGCTCGGGTAGTCCCACTGGGTGATGGTCACGCCGTCCGTGTGCCGCACCCAGACGGGCACGTGGTCGGTGATCTTCTCGCTGGACATGATCACACCGGCGGCGTGCACGCCCATCTGGCGGACCAGGCCCTCCACACCGCGGGCGGTGTCGATGACCTTCTTCACGTCCGGCTCGTTCTCGTACATCGCCCGGACCTCGCCCGCCTCGGAGTACCGCGGGTGGCTGGGGTCGGTGATGCCGGACAGCGGGATGCCCTTGCCGAGGACGTCGGCGGGCATGGCCTTGGTGATCCGGTCGCCCATGGCGTACGGGTAACCCAGGACGCGCGCCGAGTCCTTGATCGCGTTCTTGGCCTTGATGGTGCCGTAGGTGCCGATCATGGCGACCTTGTCGGCGCCGTACTTCTCGGTCACGTACCTGATCACCTCGACGCGCCGGCGCTCGTCGAAGTCGATGTCGACGTCGGGCATCGAGATGCGCTCGGGGTTGAGGAACCGCTCGAAGATCAGGCCGTGGGGGATCGGGTCGAGGTCGGTGATGCCGAGGGCGTAGGCGACGATCGAGCCGGCCGCGGAGCCTCGGCCGGGGCCGACCGCGATGCCCTGGTTCTTGGCCCACATGATGAAGTCGGCGACCACGAGGAAGTATCCCGGGAAGCCCATCGAGATGATCGTGTCCATCTCGTACTCGACCTGCTTCATGCGGTCCTCGGGGATGCCGCCGGGGAAGCGGCGGTGCATGCCCCGCATGGTCTCCTCGCGGAACCAGGTGACCTCGGTGTAGCCCTCCGGGATGTCGAACTTCGGCATCAGGTTGCGGAAGGTGAACATGCCCTCGGTGTCGACCTGCTCCGCCACCAGCCGGGTGTTGGCGCAGCCCTCCTGCCAGGCGTCGGAGGAGTCGATGGCGTACATCTCCTCCGTGGACTTCAGGTAGTAGCCGGTGCCGTCGAACTTGAAGCGGTCCGGGTCGGAGAGGTTCTTGCCGGTCTGGATGCACAGCAGCGCGTCGTGCGCGCCGGCCTCGTGGGCGTAGGTGTAGTGGGAGTCGTTCGTCACCAGCGGCGGGATGCCGAGCTTCTTGCCGATCTCCAGCAGGCCGTCGCGGACCCGGCGCTCGATCTCGATGCCGTGGTCCATCAGCTCCAGGAAGTACCGGCCCTCGCCGAAGATGTCCTTGTAGTCGGAGGCCGCCTTGATCGCCTCGTCGAACTGACCCAGGCGCAGCCGCGTCTGCACCTCGCCGGAGGGGCAGCCGGTGGAGGCGATCAGGCCCTCGGACCACTGGGCGATGGTCTCCTTGTCCATCCGGGGCCACTTGGTCAGCCAGCCCTCGGCGTAGGCGTCGGAGGACAGCCGGAAGAGGTTGTGCAGGCCGGTGTTGTTCGCCGCCCAGATCGTCTTGTGGGTGTAACCACCGGAACCGGAGACGTCGTCCCGCTTCTGGTGCGGCTGGCCCCAGGTGATCCTGCGCTTGTTGCGCCGGGACTCGGGGGCGACGTACGCCTCGATGCCGATGATCGGGGTGACGCCGGCCTTCTGGGCGCTGTGGAAGAAGTCGTACGCCCCGTGCAGGTTGCCGTGGTCGGACATGGCGATGTGCGTCATGCCCATTTCATTGCAGGCTGCGAACATGTCCTTCAGCCGCGCGGCACCGTCCAGCAGCGAGTACTGGGTGTGGACGTGCAGGTGCGTGAACGGCGTCTTGGTCACGGCGGCGGACTCCTGGGGTGGTCGGTGGCCGGGAGGCGGGGCAGCTTCGAATCCTACGTCCCACGAGTGACAGAGCCGGGGCACCGAGCGGTACGGTCGGGCCGTTGCAGAACCAGGAGAACCTCCACCGGCGTCCCGCCGGTCAGAACCTGTACCAGCCCGTGCACCAGGAGGCACCCGCCATGGCGGTCCCCGAGACGACGAACGAGCAGCGCGCCGAGCAGATACTCGATGTGTTCGACACCGCATTCGGCGAGCTGCTCGCGGCCGACCCCGCCGCCTTCCAGGTCAAGTTCCGCAAGATGGCGGCCTCGGCCTTCGCCTTCTACCGGGGCACGGCCTGCCTCTTCTACGCCGACCTGGAGCGGGAGCGCCACGGCGGCCCGTACCTGGACGACCGGACGGGCCGGGTGTGGATCCACGGCGATCTGCACGCCGAGAACTTCGGCACGTACATGGACTCCCACGGCCGGCTGATCTTCAACGTCAACGACTTCGACGAGGCCTACGTCGGCCCCTTCACCTGGGACCTCAAGCGCTTCGCGGCCTCGATCGCCCTGATCGGCTACACCAAGGCGCTCAGCGACGAGCAGATCAGCGGCCTGGTGCGCGTCTACGCGGCCGCCTACCGGGAGCGGATCCACCACCTGGCCACCGGCGCCGAGCACGGTGACGGGTCCGAGCTGTCCTCCTTCACCCTGGACACCGCCGAGGGCGCCCTCCTGGACGCCCTGCGCGCGGCCCGCTCGCGGACCCGCTTCGCGCTGCTGGACTCGATGACGGAGATCCGCGACCACGAGCGCCGCTTCTCGGCCGGCGGCGGCGCGGTCGAGCTGGACGCGGCCACCCGCTACAAGGTGCTCGCCGCCTTCGACGGGTACCTGGAGACCCTGCCGGAGGAGTCCCTGGTGCGCCCGGACTCCTACCGGGTCAAGGACGTGGTCGGCCGCCGGGGCGTGGGCATCGGCTCGGCCGGCCTGCCCTCGTACAACATCCTGCTGGAGGGGCACAGCGACGCCCTGGAGAACGACGTCGTGATCTACGTCAAGCAGGCCCAGACCCCGGCCGTGTCCCGGCACGTCACCGACCGGGCGGTGCGGGAGTACTTCCGGCACGAGGGCCACCGCACGGTGATCTCCCAGCGGGCCCTGCAGGCGCACGCCGACCCGTGGCTGGGCTGGACCGAGCTCGACGGGGCCGGCCAGCTGGTGGCGGAGGTCTCGCCCTACGCGGTCGACCTGGACTGGTCGGACCTCGACGACCCGGAGGCGATCGCGGCCGTGGTCGCCGACCTCGGCCGGGCCACGGCGACCATGCACGCCTGTGCCGACGAGGACCAGAGCGGCCAGTCGCTGGTCCCGTTCTCCACCGAGCGCGCCATCCACGCGGCGATCGCCGCCGACGAGGAGGGCTTCGCCCCGCTGCTGGTCGACTTCGCCCACGCGTACGGGGCGCGGGCCCGCGCCGACCACCAGATCTTCGTGGACCTCTTCCGCAACGGCCGGCTCGTCCGCTGAGCCGGCCGTTGCGGCAGGCGCCGCCGGGGCCGGTTCCCGGCCGGATGCGGCCGCCGGTGCGGGACCTGGGGCACGGATTCACAGGCTCCCGTGGCACACTCGCGGCGATGGACATATCAGGGACCGGGCTCAGGGCGTTGCGGGCCGCGCTGTTCAGCGCGGTGGTCGTGCTGCTCTCGGCCGGGTCGCACGTCCTGATGTCCCGGGTGCCGCTGCCGCCCGCGCTGGTCACCGGCGCCTTCGCCGGGGTCTTCGTGATCGCCTTCGCGCTGGCCGGCCGGGAGCGCGGCTTCGGCCCGATCGCCGGGGCCCTGGTCCCGCTGGAGCTGGCCGCCGACACGGTGTTCACCTCCGGCCAGCACGTCTGCTACGGGCCGGCGGGCGGGCCGGTCTCCGGCCCGCTGCGCGCCATCGGCCTGGAGGAGCTGTGCGGCGGCGCCCCGGTCGGCGGACCGCTGTCCGACGTCGCGGGGCCCGCCGACGCGGCGGCGCTGCTCACCTCCCCCGGCCCGTGGACCCCCTGGCTGCTGCTGGGGGCGCACGTCTCGGTCGGGCTGCTGGCGGCGCTGTGGCTGCGGCACGGCGAGCGGGCGCTCGGGCAGGTGCTGCGGGCGGTGGCCGCCTTCGCGTTCCGGCCGCTGCGGCTGGCCGTGGCGGCGGTCGCCCCGGCGGTCCGGCCGGCGCCGCGCGCGGCGCGGGGCACCTCGGCGGCGCCGCGGCCGCGCACCCGTTTCCCCGCCCACTCCGTGGGGCGGCGGGGACCGCCCGCGGGGGTGCTCGGCCTCGGCCGGGCCCCCGCGTAGGACAGTCCCCCCTTTTTTCCACCGTCAGAGCACCCCACGGAGAACCACCATGAGCGCACGTAACAGCCAGGCCAACAAGGCGGCCGCCCGCGAGCGGCTGCGCGCCGAGCGCGAGGCCCAGGCGAAGAAGGCCAAGGTCCGCCGCCAGCTCGTCGCCGGCGTCTCGGTCGTCGCCGGTCTGGCCCTGGCCGGCGGCATCGCCTTCGCCGTCGTCAAGGCGAACGAGCCGGGCCACTGGGAGAAGGCCGCCACGGCGGAGCTGGTCAAGCCGAAGAACACCGAGGGCGAGAACGGCACCACCGTCGTCATCGGCAAGCCGGAGGCGAAGAAGACGCTGGAGCTGTACGAGGACTCGCGCTGCCCGGCGTGCGCCGCGTTCGAGCAGGCGGTCGGCGAGCAGGTCAAGAAGGACGTGGAAGCCGGCAAGTTCAAGCTGCAGTACGTCGGCGCGACCTTCATCGACAACGCCGCCAAGGGCGAGGGTTCGAAGAACGCGCTGAGCGCCCTGGGCGCCGCGCTGAACGTCGGCCCCGACGCGTTCCTGGCGTACAAGAACGCCCTGTACTCCGCGGAGAACCACCCGAGCGAGACGGACGACAAGTTCGCCAAGGACGACTACCTGCTCAAGATCGCCGACCAGGTCCCGGCCCTGAAGGGCAACGCCGAGTTCAAGGCGGCCGTCGAGAACGGCACCTACGACCGCTGGGCGCTGGAGATGTCCAAGGCCTTCAACAAGTCGGGCGTGACGGGCACCCCGACCTTGAAGATGGACGGGAAGAAGATCGAGACCCCGTCGACCGCGCAGGCGTTCACCGAGGCGATCGACAAGGCGCTGCAGGGCTGACCTGGGCCGATTTCCCAGGTCCGGACCAACGGGCGGGCGAACTCCTGGAGTTCGCCCGCCCGTCGCCTGCACGGGGGTGTTCCTGGAACCGTACCGGTCAGTAATGTTCTTGGTCGTGACCAGTCAACTCCCTTCTTCACCCAGCGCGTCGCCGCGCCGCCGTTCGGTCGTCAAGGCCGCCGCCGCCACCGCCGCGCTCGCCCCGCTCGCCGCCGCCCTGGCGGGGCCCGCCCACGCGGCCGCGACCGCGCCCGCGTTCCTGCACGGCACCGCCTCGGGCGACCCGCTGCCCGACGGCGTCCTGCTGTGGACCCGGGTGACCCCCACCGCCGACGCCCTGCCCGGCTCGGGCAAGGGCCCGGACACCGAAGTGGCCTGGGAGGTCGCCGAGGACAAGGGCTTCACCCGGATCGTCGCGCGGGGCACCGTGACCGCCGGCGCGGCCACCGACCACACCGTCAAGGCCGACGTGCGCGGACTGCGCCCGCAGACCACCTACTTCTACCGGTTCACCGCGGGCGGCACCGTCTCGCCGGTCGGGCGCACCCGCACCACCGCCGCGCACGACGCGAGCACGCCGGGAGTCCGCTTCGGCGTGGTCTCCTGCGCCAACTGGGAGTCGGGCTACTTCTCCGCCTACCGCCACCTGGCCGCCCGCACCGACCTGGACGCGGTCCTGCACCTGGGCGACTACATCTACGAGTACCAGAGCGGCGGGTACCCCGAGGCGAAGTACGCCGTACGCCAGCACGAGCCCCGCCACGAGATCACCACCCTGGCCGACTACCGCATCCGGCACGGCCGCTACAAGACGGACCCCGACCTCCAGGCCCTGCACGCCGCCCACCCGGTCGTGGCGATCTGGGACGACCACGAGTTCGCCAACGACGCCTGGTCGGGCGGCGCCGAGAACCACACCGCGGGCGGCGAGGGCGAGTGGGCGGCCCGGGCAGCCGCCGCCAAGCAGGCCTACTTCGAGTGGATGCCGGTGCGCCCCTCCGTCGCGGGCACCGTCTACCGCCGGCTGCGTTTCGGCAACCTGGCCGATCTGCACCTGCTCGACCTGCGCAGCTTCCGCTCGCAGCAGACCAAGTTCGGCAACGGCTCGGTGGACGACCCCGAGCGCACCATCACCGGCCGCGCCCAGCTCGACTGGCTCAAGTCGGGGCTGGCCTCGTCCGACGCCACCTGGAAGCTGGTCGGCACGTCGGTGATGATCTCGCCGGTGGCCTTCGGCTCGCTGCCCGCGCACCTGCTGGGCCCGCTGGCCAAGCTGCTCGGCCTGCCCGAGGGCGGGCTCGCGGTCAACGTGGACCAGTGGGACGGGTACACCGACGACCGCAAGGAGCTGCTGAACCACCTCAAGGACCGGGGCATCCGGAACACGGTGTTCCTCACCGGCGACATCCACATGGCCTGGGCCAACGAGGTGCCGATGAACATGGCGACGTACCCGGGATCGGGCACGGCCGCCACCGAGTTCGTCGTGACGTCGGTGACCTCCGACAACATCGACGACCTCCTGCACGTGCCGGCCGACACCGCCTCCCTGGTCGCCGAGGCGGCCGTCAAGGCGGCCAACTGGCACGTGAAGTGGCTCGACATGGACGCGCACGGCTACGGCGTGCTGGACGTGACGGCCCAGGCGTCCCAGATGGACTACTACGTCGTGTCGGACAAGACCCAGCAGAACGCCACCTCGGCGTGGAGCCGGTCGTACCGCACGCTGAACGGCACCCAGAAGGTGGAGCGGGTCTACCGCCCGGTGTGATCATTTACTGACGGAGTGTCAATTCTTCGGCTCGAAGGGGCATCTGGGCAAACACCAGGTGCCCCTTGTGCGTCTTCGGCAACAAATCTTTTACGCACAAGCCTTGACCAGCGCATGTCATACACACATAAGCTTCGCGCCAGCGTGAGGAAAACCCTCCGCCCCCACCACGCTTGCGAGGAGTTCCACGTGCGCGCTTCTGCCCGCATATCCCCCCTGCTCCGCCGCCGTCTGCTGGGCGCTGCCGCACTGACCGGCGCCCTGACGTTCGCCCCGCTCTCCGCGCCCGCCACCGTCGCGGCCGCCCCCACGGGCGCCGAGCAGTGCGCCGAGTCCGGGGCTTCCGCCAACGCCCGTGTCGCCAAGCCGCAGGGCGGCCACGCCGCCGAGCCCAACGAGGTGACCGAGGCTCAGGTCCAGGCCATGGACGCCGACCTGAAGAAGAAGCTCTCCCAGCTCACCCCCCAGAAGCTGGACGGGCTGCGCATGGCCGGTGCGACCGGCGCCACGGCGACCACCATCCCGGTGTACTTCCACGTCATCCACTCCGGCACGACCGGCAAGCTGACGGCCACCGACATCAACAACCAGATCGCCGTCCTGAACGCCGCGTACGCCGGCCAGGGCACCGGCAACGTGGACTCGGGCTACCAGTTCCAGCTGGTCTCCACCGACTACACGGACAACTCGACCTGGTACAACGTCGGCAGCGGCAGCCAGGCCGAGAAGGACATGAAGAACGCCCTGCGCAAGGGCGGCGCCAACGCGCTGAACATCTACACGGCCAACCTCGGCGGCGGCCTGCTCGGCTGGGCGACCTTCCCGAGCTCCTACGCCTCGCAGCCCAAGATGGACGGCGTCGTCCTGCTCGACTCCTCGCTGCCCGGCGGCGCGGCCGCCAACTACAACGAGGGCGACACCGCCACCCACGAGGTCGGCCACTGGATGGGCCTGTACCACACCTTCCAGGGCGGCTGCAACGGAAGCGGTGACTCCGTCTCCGACACCCCGGCCGAGAAGAGCGCCGCGTACGAGTGCCCGACCGGCCGCGACTCCTGCGCCAGCAAGGCGGGCGTGGACCCGATCCACAACTTCATGGACTACACGTACGACGCGTGCATGTACCAGTTCACCGCCGGCCAGGTCTCCCGCATGAAGACCATGTGGAGCGCCTACCGCGCGGGCTGAGTGCCCTTCGGGCCGCTGGAGCGGCTCGGCGGTGCAGACAGGGGCACGGTCCGGCGCGCGCCGGGCCGTGCCCTTCGGCGTCCTGCGGCCGAGGCTCCTTACAGGCTGTCGAGGAAGGCCAGCGCCGCCGCCCAGGCCTGCTCCGCGGCCTCCTTGTCGAAGTCCGCGAGCTCCGGATCCGTGAACAGGTGACCGGCTCCGGGGTAGCGGTGCACCTCCACGTCCGCCCCGGCCCGCCGCATCCGCAGGTACCAGGCGGTCAGCCAGTCGTGCGGCTCGAACGGGTCCGGGTCGGCCACGTGCAGCTGGACGGGCAGTTCGTCCACCGCCGTGTCGTCGGCGATGTCGGCCGTGCCGTGCAGCAGGAGCAGCCCGCGCGTCTTCTCGTCGGCGAGGGCGAGCTGCTGGGCCACGGAGCCGCCGAACGAGAAGCCCGCGTACACCAGCCCCCGGTCGGAGTACGGGGCGGCGGCCAGGACCGCCCGCTTCAGCAGTTCGTCCCGGCCGACCTCGTCCCGGAACGCCATGCCCTCCTCGACGGTGTCGAAGGTGCGTCCCTCGAACAGGTCCGGCACCACGACCGTGTGCCCGGCGGCGCGCAGCCGGGCGGCCGCGTCCTGCACTGCGGGCCGCAGCCCGTACGTCGAATGGAAGAGCATGATGTCCATGCCTCCCATCGTGCCAGTTTCCGCCGACCCCCTTCGGTTACGTTCACAGGCATGGAGATGGAGACCGTACTGCGCCCGCTGATCGTGATCGGTGGGACGGTCGTACTCACCCTGCTCGTCGGCCGGCTGCTCGACCTGGTGCTGCGCCGGGTGGACGCCGCACACAGCGAGACCCCGCTGTGGGGACTGCTGCGCCGCTGCCGGGTGCCGTTCCAACTGGTGCTCGGCACCGCGCTGCTGCGCGGGTCGTACCGGCAGTCCGGACTGCTGCCCCGGCACGGCGCGGCGGTCGGGCACGCCCTGACCCTGGTCCTGATCGCCGCCGCGGCCTGGCTGCTGGTGCGCGTCGTGAACGCCGCCGTGGACACGGTCTACGTGCGGTGGGCGGCCGCCACCCCGGACGAGGCCCGGGTCCGCCGGGTGCGGACCCAGGTGACGCTGATCCACCGGGTGGTGATGGCGGTGGTCGTGGTGGTGGCGCTGGCGGCGATGCTGCTGACCTTCCCCACGATGCGGACGGCGGGCGCCTCGGTCCTGGCCTCCGCCGGACTGCTGGGCATCGTGGCGGGCATCGCCGCGCAGTCCACGCTCGGCAACGTCTTCGCCGGCCTGCAGATCGCCTTCGGCGACACCGTCCGGATCGGGGACACGGTCGTGGTGGACAAGGAGTGGGGGCGGGTCGAGGAGATCACCCTGACCTTCCTGACCGTCCGGACCTGGGACGAGCGGCGCATCACCATGCCGGTCTCCTACTTCACCGGCAAGCCGTACGAGAACTGGTCGCGCGGCGGCGCGCAGATGACCGGCACGGTGTTCCTGCACCTGGACCACACCGCCCCGGTGGCGCTGATGCGGGAGCGGCTCACGCAGGTCCTGGCCGCGATCCCGGAGTGGGACGGCCGCACCGGCACCCTGGCGGTGACCGACACCGGCCCGCACACCATGGAGGTGCGCGCGGTGGTCTCGGCCGGGGACGGCGACGACCTGTGGACGGTGCGCTGCGCGGTGCGCGAGCAGCTCATCGGCTGGCTCTGCGCGGAGCATCCGTACGCCCTGCCGCGCGTCGCGCTCTCCCGCGCCCTCCCGCCACCCGCGGCCGACGACGCCGCGGCGCCGGTCAGCGGGACCGGACCCGCCGGCTGAGCTCACAGCCGCAGGCTGCGCACGTCCAGGTGCCGCAGGACCCGGTCCACGATCTCGGGGTCGGCGCCGGGCTCGCTGCGGGCGGCGAGCACCTCGTGGCGGGCGGCGGACATCATCTCGCGCTGGATGCGCTGGATGTGGCGCAGCCGCCGGACCCGCCCGGCGTACGCCTCGCGGCGCTCCTCGTCGACCAGGTCGGGGCTGATCCGGGCGCCGACGTCGTACGCCCGGCGGTGGAGCTGCTCCAGCAGGTCCTCGGGGAGGTCCTCGACCTGCTCGATCTCCTTCAGCCTGCGCTTGGCGGCCTTGGCGGCCCGCAGCGCCAGCTCCCGCCGGAAGGCCTGCTCGGCGCCGGTGTCGGCGACCACGCCGAGCCGGCGCACCAGCCAGGGCAGGGTCAGGCCCTGGACGACCAGGGTGGTCATGATGACGGCGAACGCGATGAAGACCGCCTCGTCCCGGTCCGGGTAGGGCGCGCCGCCGTCGACCGTGTACGGCAGGGCGAGGGCCAGGGCCACCGAGGCGACCCCGCGCATGCCGGACCACCACATGATCACGCTCTCCCGCCAGCTGAGCGGGATCTCCTCGGCGTAGTCGCGCCGGGTGTGCAGCCGGCGGGCCAGCCACGAGGCGGGCAGCAGCCACACCAGCCGCACCCCGACCACGGTGGCCACCACCGCCGCCGCCCAGCCGGTCATGGCCCACGCGCGGCCCTCCGCGGTGCCGAAGACGTGGTGCAGCTCCAGGCCGATGAGGCCGAACGCCACACCCGTGACGAGCATGTCGACGACCTCCCAGAAGGTGTGCCCGGCCAGCCGGCCCAGCACGTCGTCGGCGTCGTTGGCGTACTCCGCCAGGAACAGCGCCGTGGTCAGCACGGCGAGCACGCCCGAGCCGCCCAGCTCCTCGGCCACGGCGTACGCCACGAACGGGACGAGCAGGGTCAGCCCGATCTGCAGCGCGGCGTCGCCCAGCCGCCCCATCAGCGCGTTCGTGGCCCAGCCGAGGGCGAGTCCGACCACCACGGCGACCACGGCCGAGAGCACGAAGTCGGCGAGCGCGTCCGGCCAGGAGAAGGTGCCGCTGACGGCGGCGGCCACCGCCACGTGGTAGAGCACGATGGCCGTCACGTCGTTGAAGAGCCCCTCGCCCTCCAAGATCGACACCAGCCGCCGGGGCAGCCCGAGCGAGCCGGCGACGGCGGTGGCCGCGACCGGGTCGGGCGGGGCCACCAGCGCGCCGAGGGCGACGGCCGCGGCGATCGGCAGACCGGGCACCACGGCGTGGGCGACCGCGGCGACGGCGGCGGTGGTGACGAAGACCAGCGCCACGGCGAGCAGCAGGATGGGCCGGAGGTTGGCGGCGAACTGCCGCCAGGAGGTCCGCTGGGCGGAGGCGTACAGCAGCGGCGGGAGCACCAGCGGCAGGATGAGCTCGGGCGGGAAGTCGACGTTGGGCACCGCCGGCACCAGCGCCAGCACCATCCCGCCGAGGGTCATCAGGACCGGCGCGGGCAGCCGGAGCCGGTCGCCGAGCGGCACGGTGACCACGGCGCCGAGCAGCAGCACGAAGAACAGGGCGAGCTGATCCATCCGCCCCAGGGTGCCAGGTCCGCCCTCGTACGGGGGTAAGGCCCGGCTACGGGGTCAGGGTGCGGCGCATGGCGCGGTGGGCGATGCCCGCCTCCTCGAACTCCGGGCCGTACGCCACGTAGCCGAGCGCCTCGTAGAAGCCCAGGGCGTGGACCTGCGCGCCCAGGTCCACGGCGGTCAGGCCCAGCCGGGCCGCCTCCGCCTCGATCGCCCGGACGAGGGCGGCGCCCACGCCGGTGCCCCGGGCGGACCTGAGCACGGCCAGCCGGCCGAGCGAGCCGACCCCGGCCGAGCCCGTCTTGGCCTCGGCGGGCGCGCCGTGCAGCAGCCGGCCGGTGCCGATCGGGCTGCCGTCGCGGTCCACGGCCAGGACGTGCACCGCCCCGGCGTCGTAGGCGTCGTACTCGATCGACTCCGGCACCCGCTGCTCGACGACGAAGACCTCGGTGCGGACGGCGAAGCACGCCGCGCGGTCCGCCTCGCTGCGGGCCACCCGGATCCCGTAGGGGGCGGTCACTCGCTCTCCGCCCGGATGACGTCCAGGGCGTGCTGGAGGTCGGCCGGGTAACCGCTCTCGAACTCCACCCACCGGCCGTCCGCCGGGTGCTCGAAGCCGAGCCGGACCGCGTGCAGCCACTGGCGGGTCAGCTTCAGCCGCTTGGCGATGGTCGGGTCGGCGCCGTAGGTGAGGTCGCCGACGCAGGGGTGCCGGTGGGCGGACATGTGCACGCGGATCTGGTGCGTGCGGCCGGTCTCCAGCTTGATGTCGAGCAGCGAGGCGGCGCGGAAGGCCTCGATCAGGTCGTAGTGGGTGATCGAGGGCTTGCCGTCGGAGGTGACGGCCCACTTGTAGTCGGCGCTGGGGTGGCGGCCGATGGGCGCGTCGATGGTGCCGCTCATCGGGTCCGGGTGGCCCTGGACCAGGGTGTGGTAGCGCTTGTCCACGATGCGCTCGCGGAACTGGTGCTTGAGCGAGGTGTACGCGCGCTCGGACTTGGCGACGACCATCAGGCCGGAGGTGCCGACGTCGAGGCGGTGCACGATGCCCTGGCGCTCGGCGGCGCCGGAGGTGGAGATCCGGTAGCCGGCGGCGGCCAGGCCGCCGATGACGGTGGTGCCGGTCCAGCCGGGGCTGGGGTGGGCGGCGACACCCACCGGCTTCATGATCACGACGATGTCCTCGTCGTCGTGGACGATCTCCATGCCCTCGACGGGCTCGGCGACGATCTCGACGGGCCGCGGCGGCGCGGGCATCTCGACCTCCAGCCAGGCGCCGCCGTGCACGCGCTCGGACTTCCCGACGACGCTGCCGTCGACCGAGACCTTGCCCGAGGCGGCGAGCTCGGCGGCCTTGGTCCGGGAAAATCCGAACATACGGGCGATGGCGGCGTCGACGCGCTCGCCTTCGAGGCCGTCGGGAACGGGCAGGGTGCGGATCTCGGGAATCGTACTCACCCGTCGAGTATGCCGGACTTCCCCGCCGGCCCCGTCCCGCGCCGGCCCTGGCCGCGGCCCGCAGGCCCTCGCCGGCGCCCGTCGTCCCTCGTCGGTCCTCGCGGTCAGTCCTTGTGGACGGTGCCGTCCGGGTCCAGACCGCGGAACGACAGCAGCACGATCAGGATGCCGCCGCACACGATCGCCGAGTCGGCGAGGTTGAAGACGGCGAAGTGCGAGGGCGCGATGAAGTCCACGACGGCCCCGCGGAAGACGCCGGGCGAGCGGAAGATCCGGTCGGTCAGATTGCCGAGCGCACCACCGAGCAGCAGGCCGAGGGCGATGGCCCAGGGCAGGCTGTAGAGCTTGCGGGCCAGCCGTACGATCACCACGATCACGGTGGCCGCGATGATGGTGAAGATGATCGTGAAGGCCTCGCCGAAGCCGAAGGCGGCACCCGGGTTGCGGATCGCCTCGAACTTCAGCAGGTCCCCGACGATCCGGATCGGCGGCTGGTGCTCCAGCTTGGCGACCACCAGCATCTTGCTGCCGAGGTCGAGGAGGTACGCCAGCAGGGCCACCACGAGCAGCGCCGTGATCCGCCGGCGCCCCCTGGGCTCCGCGGTCACCGGCTGCGGCTGCGTGTCGTCCCCGACCTCCGGCGTATCGATGATGCGCTCCGCCTCTGCCACGTGAGTCCCTCGAACTAGCTCGACAACTGAGGACGAGGGTACGTCAGACGGCCGGGGTCAGTGTCGCCGCTCCTGCTTCTGCTTGCACTCCACGCACAAGGTGGCTCGCGGGAAGGCCTGCATCCTGGCCTTGCCGATGGGTCGGCCGCAGCTCTCGCACAGGCCGTAGGTCCCCGCGTCCAGCCGTTCCAGGGCCCGCTCGGTCTGCTCCAGCATCTCGCGGGCGTTCGAGGCGAGGGCCAGTTCGTGCTCGCGGGTGATGTTCTTGGTGCCGGTGTCGGCCTGGTCGTCGCCGGCGCCGTCCCCGGAGTCGCGCATGAGGCCGGAGATGGCCTCCTCCGAGGCGTGCAGCTCGGCGCGCAGCCGGTCGACCTCGGCCTGCAGCTCGGTGCGGGCCTCGGCCACCTCCTGCGCGGTCCAGGGCTCCTCGCCCTCGCGTACGGCGAGCTCGCCGGGCGGGACCGAGAGGACCGCGCGCGTCTTGGGCAGGCCGCTGCTCGCGGCCGCGGCGGCCTTCCTCGACGTGCCCGAACCGGTGTTCTTCTTGGCTACCACGTTCCCCGCTCCCGTCTGTTCGGTGGACCCCTCGGCGGCGGACGCCGCCCCCTCGGCCTCGGCCTCCTTGGCGTTGGCCGTCGCCTTGACCGTCCTGGTGCTCCTGGCCGGTGCCTTCCTGCCGGCCGGCTTCTTGGCCGGGGCCGTCCGGGCGGCCGCCTTGGGGGCCGCCGCCCACGCCGCCGTGGCCCTGCCGGCCTTGGCCGGCGGCGGCTCGGGGGCGTGGGCCAGGGTCTTGCGGGCGGCGGTGCCGCCGGTGACCGCGAGGTCGTGGACCTCGGCGAAGTCGGCCGCGTGCGTGGCCGGCGCGTGCGCCAGCGTCTTGCGGGCCGCCACCGCCCCGGTCACGACCTCGGGCAGCACCGGCTCGGCCAGCGCCGCAGCCGCGCCGCCCGGCCCGGCCACGGCCTTCTCGGCCGCCTTCTTGGCCGCCTTCTTGACGGCAGCCTTGACCGGGGCCTTCTCGGCGGCCGCCTTCTTGGCCACGACCGCCTTCCTGGCCGGAGCCTTCTCGGCAGCGGCCTTCTTCGCCGGAGCCTTCTTGGCCGGAGCCTTCTCGGCAGCGACCTTCTTCGCCGGAGCCTTCTTGGTCGCGGCCTTGGCCGCCGCGGCCTTCTTGGCCACGGTCTTGGTCGCCGGGGACTTCTTGGCCACGGCCTTGGTCGCTGCGGACTTCTTGGCCACGGCCTTCTTGACCGCGGCCTTCTTCGTCGCGGCCTTCTTCGTCGTCTTCCCGGCGGCCGTCCTGGTCCCGGCCGCGGCCTTCGGCGCGGTTCTCGTGGCGGCGCCGGGGGCGGCCTTGGGCGAGGTCGCCTTCTTGGCGGGGGCCTTCTCGGCCGTGGTGGTCACCTTGCTCGCCGCCTTCTTGTCAGCCGTGGCCCCGGCCGAGGCCTTCGAGCCCCCGCCGGAGGCCTTGGTGGTCGTCGATCTTGTGGATGCCGTCTTCTTCGCCACCATGGCCGCGGCCCCTTCACATATTGTGATCTTGCTCGCGAATCGTGCTGGGACGATAAATCGACTCCCACCCCGCGGCAACGGGGCGCGCACCCGCAGAGGCCAACCTGCATCCGTTGTGCCCAGCTCCGCGCCCGGTAATCCGCCACCCGGGGCATGCCGGAGCCCGTACGGGCGCATCTGACCGTCCGGGTCACCCGCACGCCCCGCACGCACCACCCCGGCGCCCCGCGAAAACCGGTCTGCCGAGCTCCGCCCCGGCCCGTACACTGGGCCCAGCGAAAGGCATGGATGGGGACGAGTAGCGTCGGACGCAGCCAGGAGCGACCCGGGGACGGTGAGAGCCCGGGGGCGAGCGCGACGTGAAGCATCACCCCGGAGCCGCCGGAAGAACGCCCAGGCACCCGCCGAGGGCCAGTAGAACCGGCTCGCAGCCCTAATGAGGGGGCCACCGGACCCGTCCGGCGGCCAAGGAGGGTGGTACCGCGGGAGCCGCGCAGGAATGCGGCCTCTCGTCCCTCCGGACGGACCCGACACCGCCGGAGGAAGACCACAGCCGATGAGTACGCAGCCGAACCCGCCGCAGTACCGCCCGGTACCCGCCCAGGTGGACCTGCCCGCCCTGGAACACGCCGTCCTGGAGTTCTGGCAGGACAACAAGACCTTCGCCAAGACCCTGGAGCAGTCCGAGGGCCGCCCGGAGTGGGTCTTCTACGAGGGCCCCCCGACCGCCAACGGCATGCCCGGCGCCCACCACATCGAGGCCCGCGTCTTCAAGGACGTCTTCCCGCGCTTCCGCACCATGCGCGGCTACCACGTCGCCCGCAAGGCCGGCTGGGACTGTCACGGCCTGCCCGTGGAGCTCGCCGTCGAGAAGGAGCTCGGCTTCAACGGCAAGCAGGACATCGAGGCGTACGGCATCGCCGAGTTCAACGCCAAGTGCCGCGAGTCCGTGACCCGCCACACCGACGCCTTCGCCGAGCTGACCACCCGCATGGGCTACTGGGTGGACCTGGACGACGCCTACCGGACCATGGACCCGGAGTACGTCGAGTCCGTGTGGTGGTCGCTGAAGCAGATCTTCGACAAGGGCCTGCTGGTCCAGGACCACCGCGTCGCCCCCTGGTGCCCCCGCTGCGGCACCGGCCTGTCCGACCACGAGCTCGCCCAGGGCTACGAGACGGTCGTCGACCCCTCGGTCTACGTCCGCTTCCCGCTGACCTCCGGCCCGCTGGCCGGCGAGGCCTCGCTGCTGGTCTGGACGACCACCCCCTGGACCCTGGTCTCCAACACCGCCGTGGCCGCGCACCCCGAGGTCACGTACGTCGTCGCCACCGACGGCACCGAGAAGATCGTCGTGGCGCAGCCGCTGCTGGAGAAGGCGCTCGGCGAGGGCTGGGAGGCCACCGGCCGGAGCTTCACCGGCAAGGAGATGGAGCGCTGGACCTACCGGCGCCCGTTCGAGCTGGTCCCCTTCGAGGCCCCGGCCCACTTCGTGGTCAACGCCGAGTACGTCACCACCGAGGACGGCACCGGTCTGGTCCACCAGGCCCCGGCCTTCGGCGCCGACGACCTCGCCGTCTGCCGCGCCTACGGCCTGCCCGTGGTGAACCCGGTCCGCCCGGACGGCACCTTCGGCGAGGAGGTCCCGCTGGTGGGCGGCGTCTTCTTCAAGAAGGCCGACGAGAAGCTGACCGCCGACCTCGACGCCCGCGGCCTGCTCTTCAAGCACATCGCCTACGAGCACAGCTACCCGCACTGCTGGCGCTGCCACACCGCGCTGCTCTACTACGCGCAGCCGTCCTGGTACATCCGCACCACCGCCGTCAAGGACGCGATGCTGCGGGAGAACGAGAAGACCAACTGGTACCCGGAGTCGGTCAAGCAGGGCCGGTTCGGCGACTGGCTGAACAACAACATCGACTGGGCGCTGTCCCGCAACCGCTACTGGGGCACCCCGCTGCCGATCTGGCGCTGCGAGGACGGCCACCTGACCTGTGTCGGCTCGCGCGCGGAGCTGTCGGAGCTGTCCGGCCAGGACCACTCGGGCCTGGACCCGCACCGCCCGTTCATCGACGAGGTCACCTTCCCCTGCACCGGCGCCGGCTGCGCGCACACCGCGGTGCGCGTGCCCGAGGTCATCGACGCCTGGTACGACTCGGGCTCGATGCCGTTCGCGCAGTACGGCTACCCGTACAAGAACAAGGAGCTCTTCGAGACGCGCTACCCGGCGCAGTTCATCTCGGAGGCCATCGACCAGACCCGCGGCTGGTTCTACACGCTGATGGCGGTCGGCACCCTGGTCTTCGACAAGTCCTCGTACGAGAACGTCGTCTGCCTCGGCCACATCCTCGCCGAGGACGGCCGCAAGATGTCCAAGCACCTGGGCAACATCCTCCAGCCGATCCCGCTGATGGACCAGCACGGCGCCGACGCGGTGCGGTGGTTCATGGCGGCCGGCGGTTCCCCGTGGGCGGCGCGGCGCGTGGGCCACGGCACGATCCAGGAGGTCGTCCGCAAGACCCTGCTGACGTACTGGAACACCGTCGCCTTCCAGGCCCTGTACGCGCGCACCGCCAACTGGGCGCCGTCGGCGGCCGATCCGGCCCCGGCCGACCGTACGGTGCTGGACCGCTGGCTGCTGTCGGAGCTCGGCGTGCTGGTCACCGAGGTCACCGAGGCGATGGAGGCCTACGACACCCAGCGCGCGGGCAAGCTGCTGTCGGCCTTCGTGGACGACCTGTCCAACTGGTACGTGCGGCGCTCGCGTCGGCGGTTCTGGCAGGGCGACGCGGCGGCGCTGCGCACCCTGCACGACGTGGTGGAGACGGTCACCCGGCTGATGGCCCCGCTGACCCCGTTCATCACCGAGCGGGTGTGGCAGGACATGGTCGTGCCGGTCACGCCGGAGGCGCCGGAGTCCGTGCACCTGTCGTCGTGGCCGCAGGCCGACGCGGCGCTGGTGGACCCGGTGCTGTCGCAGCAGATGCTGCTGGTCCGCCGCCTGGTGGAGCTGGGCCGCGCCACCCGCGCCGAGTCGGGCGTGAAGACCCGGCAGCCCCTGTCGCGGGCGCTGGTCGCGGCGGCCGGCTTCGAGGCGCTCTCGCCCGAACTGCAGGCGCAGATCACCGAGGAGCTGAACGTCTCCTCGCTGGCCTCGCTGTCGGAGGTCGGCGGTTCGCTGGTCGACACCACCGCCAAGGCCAACTTCCGCGCGCTGGGCAAGCGGTTCGGCAAGGGCGTGCAGGACGTGGCGAAGGCGGTGGCCGCGGCCGACGCGGCGGCGCTGTCGCTGGCGCTGCGCTCCGGCGAGGCCACGGTCGAGGTGAACGGCGAGACGGTGACCCTCTCCCCGGAGGAGGTCATCATCACCGAGACCCCGCGCGAGGGCTGGTCCGTCGCCTCCGACTCGGGCGCCACGGTGGCCCTGGACCTGGAGATCACCCCGGAGCTGCGGCTGGCGGGCCTGGCCCGTGACGCGATCCGGCTGATCCAGGAGGCCCGGAAGAACTCCGGCCTGGACGTCGCGGACCGCATCGCCCTGCGCTGGACCGCCTCGGACGCCGAGCTGACCGCGGCCCTGACCGACCACGCGGCGCTGATCGCGGACGAGGTCCTGGCCACGGACTTCGCCTCGGGCGCGGCCGACGACAGCTACGGCGACACGTTCACGGACGAGGCCCTCGGCCTGGCCTTCCGCCTGCGCAAGGCGTAAAAGGCGTCAGCACGTCCCGCACGGCCCGGCAACCCTTTCGGGGGCTGCCGGGCCGTCGTGCGTTCCGAAAGGATCGGCCCATGGAACAGCGGATCAAAGGGGCGGCCATTGTCGGATCCGGAGCGGAGCGGGCCTTTTTCCTGGCCGAGAACGGGGACGTTTATGCATGTCGCAGAAATACCGGAAAAGGTGCGCAATGGACATCTGACGTTCCTGCGCGTCAGCCGTGGGAGAAGGCCTTCCCCGAGGTGCGCCACCAGATCCCGGTGCGCGACCGGACCCGGATGACCCTGATGTTCGCCGAGGCGCCCGACCGTCTGCACTGGGTCCACCACTCCCCCTGTGGCGAACAGCACATCGTCGGGCGGCCCGGCGAGCCCGTGACCCTGACCGTCCACCGGCCCGCGTGGTGGCCGCACGACGCCGACCGCCCGGTCAGGGGCGCGGCCCCGCTGCCCGACGGGTCCGTCCTGCACGCCACGCCCACCGCGCTGCACGTGCACCGGACCGATTCCGGTTCCCGCCGGCTGGGGCCCGCCCCGGACGGCACGGCGGCCCTGTGCTTCGACCCGGCCGACGGCACCGTCTTCTGCTTCACCGGCCCGGACACCATGAGCACGTTCCGGCTCACCGGCTCCGGACCCGCCGACTACGTCCTCACGCCCACCGGGAGCGCCCGCGTCGGCTCGCTCTGGCCGGACCCGGGGTCGGGCTCCCGGTGACGGACATGGGCCGGGCCCGGTACCCCGCAGGGAACCGGGCCCGGCCCAGAAGGTCGACCGAGGATCGATCGGTCGATCAGTTGTCGTCCTCGTCGATCAGGAAGCCCCGCATCGGCGAGGGCGCCTGCTGCATCGGCTGCGGCGCGGCCGGCCGGACCGGAGCCATCGGCTGGGTCATCGCCGGGGACATCTGCTGCTGGCCACCGTAGGAGGGACCGCCGCCCATCGGGGACGGGGCACCCATCGGGGACGGGCCGCCCATGCTGTGGCCCATGGCACCGGCCGGGGCCATCGACGGCGCCGGGGACGGCGGCAGCGAGGCGGTGGCCGGAGTGCGCGGCGGGGCGAGGGAGTCGTCGGCCTGGGTCTCCAGCTGGCGCAGCTGCGACTCCAGGTAGGACTTCAGACGCGTCCGGTACTCGCGCTCGAAGCCCCGCAGGTCCTCGACCTTGCGCTCCAGCGTGGCGCGGGCGGACTCCAGGGAGCCCATCGCGACGCGGTGCTTCTCCTGGGCGTCCCGCTCCAGGGCGTCGGCCTTGGCGCGCGCGTCGCGCTCCAGGCCCTCGGCGCGCGAACGGGCCTCGCCGACGATCTTGTTGGCCTCGGAACGGGCCTCCGCGATCGCCTGGTCGGCGGTCTGCTGGGCGAGGGAGAGGACGCGCGCGGCGCTGTCGCCACCGGGGCCCTGCTGCGGCATGCCCATGGGCTGGCCCATCGGCTGCATCTGCTGACCCATGGGCTGCCCCATGGGCTGACCCATCGGCTGGCCGAGCTGGTTCTGACCACCCATGCTGTGCTGCATGGGGCCGCCCATCGGGCCGGGGCCCTGGGGACCGTGACCCTGCGGACCGTGACCACCGGGACCGGCCGGCAGCTGGGGCGCGCCGCCCGGCAGCTGCGGCGGACCCATCTGGGGCTGCTGCGGCGGGCCGGATATGGCGGCCGGCACCGGGGCGCCCGGACCGCGCTGGTCCTGCGGCTCCGGCTTGCGCATACCCTGCTGCTGCTGGTTCTGGGCGGCGGCGCGCGTCGCGGCGGCCAGCTTCGCCCGCAGGTCCTCGTTCTCGCGCAGCAGGCGCGTCAGTTCGGCCTCGACCTCGTCGAGAAAGGCATCGACCTCGTCCTCGTCGTAGCCTTCTCGGAGGCGGACGGTCGTGAACTGCTTGTTCCGCACGTCCTCGGGGGTCAGCGGCATGTCTTCTTCACCTCTACGTAGTCGTCGGCAGTCGGCAAGACCAAATCGTTCACACGCTTCTCGCAGCTGTGCTCACGAGACTGATCAAGATGTAAACGATGATCATCAGAACGAAGAAGGACAGGTCGAGTGCCACGCCCCCGAGGCGTAGCGGCGGGATGAACCGCCGCAGAAGCTTCAGCGGTGGATCGGTGACAGTGTAGGTGGCCTCAAGAACGACCACCATCGCCTTCCCGGGTTGCCATGACCGCGCGAACTGGAAGACGTAGTCCATGACCAGCCGGAAGATCAGCACGATGAGGAAGCACACCAAAGCGATGTAGACCACCTGCAGTGCGACGCCCATCCCGTGCTTCCCTCTCCCCTTGCCCTCGTGATCCGGTTCAGCTCTGGTTGAAGAACCCGCCCTCCGCAATGCGGGCCTTGTCCTCCGCCGTGACATCGACGTTAGCAGGAGACAGCAGAAACACCTTCTGTGTCACGCGCTCAATGCTGCCGTGCAGACCGAACACGAGACCGGCCGCGAAGTCGACCAGACGCTTGGCGTCCGTGTCGTCCATCTCGGTCAGGTTCATGATCACCGGAGTGCCCTCACGGAAGTGTTCCCCGATGGTACGGGCCTCGTTGTAGGTCCGGGGGTGAAGCGTCGTGATGCGGTACGGCTCCCGCTCGGACACGACCTTGGGCATGATCACGGGGGCGTTCTTCTCCAGGTTCGGGCGTTCAGGTGTGATGGATGCCACGGGGGCGATTCGGGCGGGTCGTCCGTTTTCTACCGACAACGGAACGGGGTCGCGCTGCGCGGGAGGCTGAACGGCTCGTACCGGTTCGTCCGTTACGGGCGGTTGGTGCACCGGCTGGGGCCGGCGGTCCCGCTCCCGGACCCGCTCGGGTTCCGGTTCGGGCTCGAACTCGTCATCGGGGTCGTATCCGGGGTTGTCGTACCGGTCGTCCTCCACGAGGCCGAGGTAGACCGCCATCTTGCGCATCGCGCCGGCCATTCTCCGAGTCCTCCGCTCTGGGGTGGATCGCCCTGCCGCCGATGTCCGTTGTCACCAAAGTCACCAACTGCCCACGATCCACGCGGTCCGCCCCGCCCGTCAGCGGGAATGACCATATTTTCTGCTGTGGTCCGACTTTCTTCGCGACGTTACCCGAGCCGGGGTCTCGCGCCGAGTACCGCAGTACCGACGCGCACATGTGTCGCACCCGCCATGACCGCCTGTTCCAGGTCGGAGCTCATACCGGCCGACACCATCGTGGCAGCCGGATGGTCCGCGCGCAGGCGGGATGACAATTCCATCAGGCGCTCGAAGGCGGCCTGTTCGCGCCCCGCGTACGGTCCGGCCAGGGGCGCGACGGTCATCAGGCCGTCGAGCCGCAGTCCGGGGGCCGCGGCCACCTGGTCCGCCAACTCCCCGAGCAGGTCGGGCGCCGCGCCGCCGCGCTCGCCCCGCTCCCCCGACTCGGCGTCGAGCGCGATCTGCACCAGGCACCCGAGCTCCCGGCCGGCCTTCTGCGCGGCGCCCGAGAGGGCGGTCACCAGCCGGGACCGGTCGACGGACTGCACGACATGCGCATATCCCGCCACGGAACGGACCTTGTTGGTCTGCAACTGACCGACGAAGTGCCAGGTGAGCGGCAGATCCGCGCAGGCCGCCGCCTTCGGCGCGGCGTCCTGGTCGCGATTCTCCGCCACATGACGGACCCCCAGGTCCGCCAGCAGACGTACGTCGCTCGCGGGGTAGGTCTTGGTGACGACGATGAGCGTCACCTCGTCCCGCGCCCGCCCGGCCGCGGCGCACGCGGACGCGATGCGCTCCTCCACCACCGCCAGGTTCGCGGCGAGTTCGGCCTTACGATCCGTCATCACTTGGGTCCAACCAGACATATCCGGCAAGCCGCCCGGTCACCCGGTCACGGCGGTACGAGAAGTGGTCCCGCGACTCCAGCGTGCAGACGGGGGAGAAAGAGGTGTCCACCACCCCCAGCCCCGCGAGCTGCGCGTGCACCCCGGCGACCACGTCGACGGCGGGGGTGCCCCAGCTGGTCTCGCCGTACGCGGCGGGGACCACCTCGGCGACCGCGGCCCGCATCTCCTCGGGCACTTCGTAGCAGCGCCCGCAGACCGCCGGGCCGGTACGGGCCACGATCCGGGCGGGCTCGGCGCCGAGCGAGACCATCGCCGCCACGGCGGCGGGGACCACTCCGGCGACCAGTCCGGGCCGGCCGGCGTGGGCGGCGGCCGCGACCCCGGCGACGGGGTCGGCCATCAGGACCGGTACGCAGTCGGCGGTGAGGACCGCGAGGGCGAGCCCCCGGCGGGCGGTCACCACCGCGTCGACGGCGGGGACCTCTGCGCCGAGCGGCCAGGGGCCGTCGACCACGGCCACGTCCCGGCCGTGCACCTGGTTCATCCAGACGACGCGGTCCGGGTCGAGGCCCAGGAACCGGGCGGCACGCGCCCGGTTCTCCTGTACGGAGGCGGGGTCGTCACCGACCGCTCCGCCGAGGTTGAGCTCCTCGTACGGAACGGCGCTCACCCCGCCCCACCTGTCGGTGAAGGCGAAGTGCGCGCCGTCCACGGTGTGCTGCTGTCCTATCGTCACTTCAAGAAGTCCGGAACATCCAGTTCCTCGGCCGGGCTGTCCTGGTACGGCCGGGTGGTCGGGATCTGCGGGGCGGTGGTGGCCGGAGCGACCGGGACCTCGGCGACCGGGGCCGGCTCGGCCGGGGCCGGGGGCTCCTCGCGGGGGGTCACGGTGCCCAGTCCGCCGAACGCCGGCCGGACCGGCTCGGGCGTGCGGGCCGGAGCCGGGGGCTCCTCGCGCTTGGTGGACGCGGCGCCGATGACGTTGTCCCGGCGGGCCGGGGGCTGGCCGCCGTCGAAGCCGGCGGCGATGACGGTGACGCGCACCTCGTCGCCGAGGGCGTCGTCGATGACGGCGCCGAAGATGATGTTCGCCTCGGGGTGGGCGGCCTCGCTGACCAGCTGGGCGGCCTCGTTGATCTCGAAGAGACCGAGGTCGGATCCGCCGGAGATGGACAGCAGCACACCGCGGGCGCCGTCGATGGAGGCCTCCAGCAGCGGCGAGGAGATCGCCATCTCGGCGGCGGCCACCGCGCGGTCGTCCCCGCGGGCCGAGCCGATGCCCATGAGCGCCGAGCCGGCCTCGGACATCACGGACTTGACGTCGGCGAAGTCGAGGTTGATCAGGCCCGGGGTGGTGATGAGGTCGGTGATGCCCTGGACGCCGCTCAGCAGCACCTGGTCGGCCGACTTGAAGGCGTCGAGCACCGAGACCTGGCGGTCCGAGATGGACAGCAGCCGGTCGTTGGGGATGACGATGAGGGTGTCGACCTCTTCGCGGAGCTCGGCGATGCCGTCCTCCGCCTGGTTCGCCCGACGGCGGCCCTCGAAGGTGAAGGGCCGGGTGACCACACCGATCGTCAGGGCGCCCAGGGAGCGGGCGATGTTGGCCACGACGGGCGCGCCGCCGGTGCCGGTGCCGCCGCCCTCGCCGGCGGTGACGAAGACCATGTCGGCCCCCTTGAGGACCTCCTCGATCTCCTCGCGGTGGTCCTCTGCCGCCTTGCGTCCGACGGCCGGGTTGGCGCCGGCGCCGAGGCCGCGGGTCAGTTCCCGGCCGACGTCGAGCTTGACGTCGGCGTCGCTCATCAACAGCGCCTGGGCGTCGGTGTTGATGGCGATGAACTCGACGCCCTTGAGACCGACCTCGATCATTCGGTTGATGGCATTGACACCACCGCCGCCGACACCGATGACCTTGATGACTGCGAGGTAGTTCTGCGGTGCTGCCACGTCGAAGGCCTCTCGCCTCGATTACGTGTCGTCGCCCCGCGGGCCTGCGGTGCGCCGACTGATGCCGAAATGTGGGACGGTCCGAACGCGCCGACCCGAACCCTCACCCTTAAGTTTAGGGTTAGGGATGTGCCTGTTCCTCGGGACTCTCCGGACAGGACACTAAGTCGACAAGTAGCGCGTGTTCAACGAACACGCCGAACCTCCCGTTTTTCTTTTCACCCTATGTGATCACCCATATCGCTGGCCAACCAGGGTGCGCCGCTGTTCGACCGGACGTCAACTCCCGGACACGGCAGGGGAGCTGGGGGCGCTCACGTCGAAGTGGTCAGCCTTGGGCGCGGCTTTCAGCAAGGCGGTCAGCGCCCGCGCCTTGGCGGCCCCCTGTTCGGAACTCCCCCACACCACGTTGCGCCCGCCGGCCAACTCCAGCACGACCGAGTCGTACGAGGACACCTTGACCCGCGCGGTCTGCCTGGCCACGGCCTCGGGGAGGTCGCCGGCGATCGTCACGGCCTCGTGCAGCAGCCGTTCCTCGTCGAAGCGGCGGGCGCTCGGGGAGTGCTGCGCGGACAGTTCCAGGACGGGGACCCCGGCGGGCGCCCGTCCGACCGTGTCGAACCGCACACCGGACGCGTCCACTTCGACGAAGCCCGTGCCCTTTCGGATGAGCAGGACGGGTTTGCGTTCCGTCACTTTCAGCCCGATCGCGTTCGGCCAGGACCGCACCACATCGACCGAATCGATGCGGGGCAGCCGGCCGCGCAGCCGGGTCGCGACCGCGTCGGTGTCCACCGACACCAGGGGCTCCCCGACGGGCACCTCGGCGGCGGCGAGCACCTGCGCCGGGGTGAGCACATCGGTGCCGCCGGCGGTGACCTTCTCCACCCGCAGCCAGTCGGACCCGTACAGCACCCAACTGCCGCCGCCCGCCAGGACGACGACGGCGGCGGCCAGCAACGCCGGCACCCGGCCCCGGCGCGGTCGCGCACCGGGGCCCTGCGGGCCGGACCTCTTGGACGGCTTCGCCGTCGGTTTCGCTCCGGCCACGTCGGTGCCTCCTGCGTGTGTGCTGGCCCGGCTCAGCGGGCTCGGTGAGCCGCTACCGCCTCGTACACCATGGCGACGAGCAGGTCGTCGGCGTCGCGGCGGCCGAACTCGGCGGCGGCCCGGGACATCTCGTAGAGCCGGTGCCGGTCGGCGAGCACCGGCAGGACCTGGCTCTGCACCCACTCGGGGGTCAGCTCCGCGTCGTCCACGAGCAGACCGCCACCGGCCTTGACCACCGGCTGGGCGTTCAGCCGCTGTTCGCCGTTGCCGATCGGCAGCGGGACGTAGGCGGCGGGCAGCCCGACGGCGGACAGCTCGGCCACGGTCATGGCCCCCGCGCGGCACAGCATCATGTCGGCGGCGGCGTAGGCCAGATCCATCCGGTCCAGGTACGGTACCGGGACGTACGGCGGCATCCCGGGCATGTTGTCGACACGCGGGACCTCGTTCTTCGGGCCGACCGCGTGCAGGATCTGGATCCCGGAGCGCTGGAGGGTCGGCGCGATGGCCTGGACGACCTCGTTGAGCCGGCGCGCGCCCTGCGAACCGCCGGACACCAGCAGCGTCGGCAGGTTGGGGTCGAGGCCGAACGCCGCGCGGGCCTCCGGGCGGGCCGCCGCGCGGTCCAGGGTGGCGATGGAGCGGCGCAGCGGGATGCCGATGTAGCGGGCGCCCCGCAGCTTGCTCTCGGGCGTGGAGACGGCCACGACGTCCGCGTAGCGGGAGCCGATCTTGTTGGCCAGGCCCGGCCGGGCGTTGGCCTCGTGGACCACGATCGGCACGCCGAGCCGCTTGGCGGCCAGGTAGCCGGGCAGGGCCACGTAGCCGCCGAAGCCGACGACGCAGTCGGCCTTGGTGCGCTCCAGGATCTGCTCGGCCGCCTTGATGGTGCCGCGCAAGCGGCCGGGGACCGTGATCAGCTCGGGGGTGGGCTTGCGGGGCAGCGGCACGGCCGGGATCAGCCCCAGCTCGTAGCCCCGCTCCGGCACCAGACGGGTCTCCAGCCCGCGCTCCGTGCCGAGGGCAGTGATGCCCACGGACGGGTCATGCCTGCGCAGGGCGTCCGCGAGGGCGAGCGCCGGCTCGATGTGGCCGGCGGTCCCCCCACCGGCGAGTACGACATGCACCGAAATTCACCGCTCTCCGGACGGACGCCTACTGACGCGCCGTCTCATCGACTTACCAATCAGCCTCGCCCGCTTCCAGCCGAACCTCGGCTGCCGCATCGCGAGCGCCGCGCGCGCGGCGGGCTCCTCCCGCGCGAAGGCGATGAGCAGTCCGACCGCGAACATGGTCGGCAGCAGGGCGGAACCACCGTAGGAGAACAGCGGGAGGGGGACTCCGGCGATCGGCAGCAGACCGAGCACCGCACCGATGTTGATCACGGCCTGCGCCGTGATCCAGGTGGTCACGCCTCCCGCGGCATACCTGACGAAGGAATCCTCCGAGCGTCCGGCCACGCGGATACCCGCATAGCCTAGAGCCGCGAACAGGGCGAGTACCGACAGCGTCCCCGCCAGTCCCAGTTCCTCCCCGGTGATGGCGAAGATGAAGTCGGTATGGGCTTCGGGTAGTTGCCCCCATTTTTCCACACTCGCACCCAGACCGGAACCGAACCATCCGCCGGAGGCGAGGGCGTAGATCCCGTGTACGGCCTGCCAGCACATGTCGTTTTTGCCCGGATCGGTGGCGCCGAGGCAGGCGAGCCGCTCCATGCGGTGCGGGCTGGTCCTGATGAGCACGGCCACGATCACACCCGCGAACGCGAGCACCCCGACGAACAGCCGGGTCGGCGCTCCGGCCAGCCAGAGCAGGCCGAACAGGATGGCGCCCAGGATCATCGCGGTGCCCATGTCGCCGCCCAGCATGATGAGGCCGAGCAGCAGGAAGGCGACCGGGACCAGCGGCACCAGGAGGTGCTTCCACTGGCTCAGCAGGCCCTTGTCGCCCTTGCGGGCCAGCAGGTCGGCGCCCCACAGGATGAGCGCCAGCTTGCCGAACTCGCTGGGCTGGAGCATGAAGGGGCCGCCGAGCGAGATCCAGTTCTGGTTGCCGTTGATGGACTTCCCTATCCCGGGGACCTGCACCAGGATCATCAGGAACAGCGTCGCGGCGAGCACCGGGTACGACAGCGCCCGGTGCAGCTTGACCGGCATCCGGGAGGCGACCAGCAGCAGTCCGGTGCCCAGCAGGGCGGCGACGAACTGCTTCTTGAAGAAGTAGGCGTCGCCGAGGCCCAACTGGAGCGCCTTGATCATGGACGCCGAGTAGACCATCACCAGACCGAGCACGGTGATGAGCAGGGCGCTGCCGAAAATCAGGTAATACGCGGTGAGGGGCCGGTCCCAGGCCCGGCGCAACTTCCGCTGCGTGCGCCGCACCTGCTCCAGGGGCCCGCGTCCGGCGGGCCCCTTCGGCTTCGGTACGGGACGCCAGCGGGCCGGCGGCCGCGCCGAGGACGGCCGCCGCCCGGACAGGACTTGCTTGGCCGGCATCTGTGTCTTCCCCTCCACTCCTGCGAGCAGCCGGTCAGACAGGGCCCCTGCCCTGGACCCGGGCGACCTAGGCGCTCTCCGCGGCCAGTTGGCGCACCGCGTCGGCGAACGCGTCTCCGCGCTTGTTGTAGTTCGCGAACATGTCCATCGAGGCACAGGCAGGTGCCAGCAGGACGGTGTCGCCGGGCTCCGCGAGCCGCGCCGCTTCCCGGACCGCGGCGAGCATCGCCTCAGTGTCGGTCCGGTCGAGGTCCACGACCGGGACCTCGGGCGCGTGTCGCGCCAGCGCGTCGCGGATCAGCGCCCGGTCGGCGCCGATCAGGACCGCGCCGCGCAGCCGCCCCACCGCGCCCTTCACCAGCTCGTCGAAGGTCGCGCCCTTGGCCAGGCCGCCGGCGATCCAGACGACCGGCTCGTAGGCGGCCAGCGACGCCTGGGCGGCGTGGGTGTTGGTCGCCTTGGAGTCGTCGACGTACGCGACCCCGCCGACGTCGGCGACGTGCGCGATGCGGTGCGCGTCGGGCCGGAAGGCCCGCAGGCCGTCCCGGACCGCGCGGGGTGCGACGCCGAAGGCGCGGGCCAGGGCGGCGGCGGCCAGGGCGTTGGCGATGTTGTGCGGGGCGGGCGGGTGGACGTCCTCGACGTGCGCCAGCTCCTGGGCGTTCTTCTGCCGGTTCTGGACGAACGCCCGGTCGACCAGGATGCCGTCGACCACGCCCAGCATGGACGGGCCGGGGGCGCCGAGGGTGAAGCCGATGGCCCGGCAGCCCTCGACGACGTCGGCCTCCTCCACCAGCCGCTCGGTGGCGGGGTCGGCGACGTTGTAGACGCAGGCGACCGTGTTGCCCTCGTAGATCCGGCCCTTGTCGGCGGCGTACGCCTCCATGGAGCCGTGCCAGTCGAGGTGGTCGGGGGCCAGGTTGAGCACGGCGGCCGAGTGGGCGCGGACGGAGGGCGCCCAGTGCAGCTGGTAGCTGGAGAGCTCGACGGCCAGGACGTCGTACTCCTCGTCCCCGAGGACCACGTCGATGATCGGCGTGCCGATGTTGCCGACGGCGGCCGTGCGCAGCCCCTCGGCCTCCAGGATCGAGGCCAGCATCTGCGTCGTGGTGGTCTTGCCGTTGGTCCCGGTGATCGCGAGCCACTCGGCGGGCTTGCGCCCGTCGGTGCCGCGCAGCCGCCAGGCGATCTCGACGTCGCCGACCACGTCCACTCCGGCCGCGGCGGCGGCCGTGAACAGCGGGCTGTCGGGCTTCCAGCCCGGCGAGGTCACCACCAGCTCGGTGCCCTCCGGCAGGACGTCCCCGGCCCGGGAGCCGTCGGCGAGGTGGCCGAGGCGGACCTCGATGCCCTGCTCGGCGAGCTCCGCGGCGCGGGCCCGGTGGGCGTCGCCGTCGCCGTTGTCGACGACGGTCACGACCGCGCCGAGGCCGGCCAGGGCGCGGGCGGCGCTGATGCCGCTCACGCCCAGGCCGGCGACGGTGACGCGCTGGCCCTGCCAGTCCTGCGGGGTGCTCACTTGTCGGCCGCCCATCCGGCGTAGAACAGACCCAGACCCACGATCACGCACATGCCCTGGATGATCCAGAAGCGGACCACGACCAGGACCTCGGACCAGCCCTTGAGCTCGAAGT
Source organism: Streptomyces antimicrobicus (assembly GCF_020532625.1). Classification (GTDB taxonomy): domain Bacteria; phylum Actinomycetota; class Actinomycetes; order Streptomycetales; family Streptomycetaceae; genus Streptomyces; species Streptomyces antimicrobicus. The sequence continues at coordinate 61,751 of NZ_JAJAUY010000020.1, forward strand.
GGTGCTGGAGGGGAGCCATCCGGAAGACCCGCTTGCCGGTGAGCCGGAAGGAGCCGACCTGGATGACCACGGACATGGTGATGAGGACGAAGAGGCCGCCCAGCAGCGCGAGCAGCAGCTCGGTGCGGGAGCAGATGGCCAGGCCCGCGAGCGCGCCGCCGAGGGCGAGCGAGCCGGTGTCACCCATGAAGATCTTGGCCGGCGAGGTGTTCCACCACAGGAAGCCGAAGCAGGCACCCATGAGGGCGGAGGCCACGACCGCGAGGTCGAGTGGGTCGCGGACCTCGAAACAGGCCGCCGGGTTGGTCAGCGTGGCCGCGTTGGCGCAGGACTCCTGGAACTGCCAGACGCCGATGAAGGTGTAGGCGCCGAAGACCATCACGGAGGCGCCGGTGGCCAGACCGTCGAGGCCGTCGGTCAGGTTCACGCCGTTGGACATCGCCAGGATCATGAACAGCGCCCAGACGACGAACAGCACCGGGCCGATGGACCAGCCGAAGTCCGTGACGAACGACAGCTTGGTGGACGCCGGGGTGTTGCCGCGGATGTCCTTGAACTGCAGGGCGAGCACCGCGAAGGCGACGCCGACGATCAGCTGCCCGGCCATCTTCGCCTTGGCCCGCAGACCCAGCGAACGCTGCTTGACGATCTTGATGTAGTCGTCGAGGAAGCCGACGAGGCCCATGCCCGCCATCAGGAAGAGCACGAGCAGACCCGAGAACGACGGCTCGCTGCCGGTCAGCACCTTCGTCAGGGCGTACGCGATGAGCGTCGCCAGGATGAAGGAGATGCCGCCCATGGTGGGCGTGCCCTTCTTCCCCAGGTGGCCGCGCGGACCGTCGTCGCGGATGAACTGGCCGTAGCCCTTGCGGGCCAGCAGCTTGATCAGCAGCGGGGTGCCGATGACGGTCAGGAACATACCGATGACACCCGCGAACAGGATCTGCCTCATCGGCCGGCGACCTCGCCTTCGAGCAGCGCCTGCGCGACCCGCTCCAGACCGGCCGACCTGGATGCCTTCACCAGCACGACGTCTCCCGGGCGCAGTTCACTGCGCAACAGGTCGACCGCCGCCTGCGCGTCGGACACGAGCACCGACTCCTCACCCCACGAACCCTCGTTATATGCGCCCAGTTGCAGCCAGGACGCTTCCCTGCCCCCGACTGCCACGAGCTTGCTCACGTTGAGCCGGACGACAAGTCGCCCGACCGCGTCGTGCTCGGCCAGCGAGTCGTCCCCGAGCTCGGCCATGGGACCGAGCACCGCCCACGTACGCCCCCCCTTCGCCTGGGCGGAGCCGCCCATCGCGGCCAGCGCGCGCAGTGCGGCCCGCATGGACTCGGGGTTCGCGTTGTAGGCGTCGTTGACGACCGTCACGCCGTCGGCCCGCTCGGTGACCTCCATCCGCCAACGGGACAGCGTGCCCGCCGCGGAGAGCGCGGTGGCGATCTCGTCGACGGACATGCCCAGCACATGGGCGACGGCGGCCGCGGCGAGCGCGTTCGACACGTGGTGCTCACCGTACAGCCGCAAGGTCACGTCGCTGCACCCGGTGGGTGTGTGCAATGTGAAGGACGGCTGTCCCTGGGGCGTCATCCGGACTTCGGTGGCGCGTACGTCGGCGTCCTCGGCCTCGCCGAACAGCACGGTACGGGCCTTGGTCCGGGCGGACATGGCGCGCACCAGCAGGTCGTCGGCGTTGAGGACGGCGACCCCGCCCTCGGCCGCGCTCGGCAGGGCCTCGACCAGCTCGCCCTTGGCCTGGGCGATGGCCTCGCGGCCGCCGAACTCGCCGATGTGGGCGCTGCCGACGTTGAGCACGAGGCCGATCCGGGGCGGGGTGAGCCGGGTGAGGTAGCGGATGTGGCCGATGCCGCGGGCGCCCATCTCCAGCACCAGGTGGCGGGTCTCCGCGGTGGCGCGCAGGGTCGTGACCGGCAGGCCGATCTCGTTGTTGAGGTTCCCCGGCGTCCACACGGTCGGCGCGTGGTGCTGGAGGACCTGGGCGATGAGGTCCTTGGTGGAGGTCTTGCCGGCCGAGCCGGTCAGGGCCACCACGTCGGTGCCGATCCGCTCGACGACGGCCCCGGCCAGGGCGCCGAGAGCGGCGACCACGTCGTCCACGACGACGGCGGGGACCCCGACGGGGCGGGTGGCCAGCACCGCGCGGGCGCCGGCGGCGACCGCGGCGGCGGCGTAGTCGTGGCCGTCGACGCGCTCGCCGGCGAAGGCGGCGAACAGGCTGCCGTCCTCCACCTCCCGGGAGTCGATCACGACGGGACCGGTGACCTGCGCGGTCGGATCCGGTATGTCGTGGAGCTGCCCGCCGGTGATGTCGGCGATCTCGGCGAGGGAGAGGGGGATCACGGGGTGGTCACCTCGGCCTGGGGGGCGTGGAATCGGTCGGCGTGCCGCTGCGCGGCCTCGATGGCGGCGCGCAGGACGGCGCGGTCGTCGAAGGGACGGACGACGCCGGCGGTCTCCTGGCCCTGTTCGTGGCCCTTGCCGGCGACGAGCACGGTGTCGCCGGGCTCGGCCCGGGCCACGGCGGCCGCGACGGCGGCGGCGCGGTCGGCGTCCACGAGGACGGTGCCCCGCTCGGCGGGCGGCACGGAGACGGCGCCTTCGAACATGGCCGCGAGGATCGCGAGGGGGTCCTCGGAGCGCGGGTTGTCGGAGGTCAGCACGGCCGTGTCGGCGTACCGGGCGGCGGCGGCGCCCATCGGGGCGCGTTTGGTGGTGTCGCGGTCGCCGCCGCAGCCGAGCACGACGTGCAGCTTGCCGGTGGTGACCTCGCGCAGCGCCCGCAGGACGGAGACGACCGCGTCGGTCTTGTGCGCGTAGTCGACGACGGCGAGGAACGGCTGGCCCGCGTCGACCCGCTCCAGCCGGCCGGGGACGCCCGGGACGGCGGCGACGCCGTCGGCGGCGGCCTGCGCGTCCAGGCCCGCGGTGACGAGCGTGACGATCGCCGCGACGGTGTTGGCGACGTTGAACGGGCCGGGCAGCGGGGCCTTGGCGCGCACCCGCCGGCCCTCGGGCCCGACCAGGGTCAAGGTGGAGTCCATGTGGCCGCTGGCCACGTCCTCGGCGCGCCAGTCGGCGGCCGGGTCGCCCGCGGCGGAGAAGGTGACGACGGGGATGCCGGACTCCTTGGCGAGCCGGCGGCCGTACTCGTCGTCGATGTTGACCACGCCGACGCGGGCCCGGGCCGGGGTGAACAACCGGGCCTTGGCCTGGAAGTAGTCCTCCATGTCGGAGTGGAACTCCATGTGCTCCGGGCTGAGGTTGTTGAAGACGGCGACGTCGAAGACGCAGCCGTCGACCCGGCCCAGCACCAGGGCGTGGCTGGAGACCTCCATGGCCACGGCCTCGACGCCGCGCTCGCGCATGACGGCGAACAGGGCCTGGAGGTCGGTGGCCTCGGGGGTGGTGCGCTCGGACTTGATGCGCTCGTCGCCGATGCGCATCTCGACGGTGCCGACCAGTCCGGTGGCCCGGCCGGCCCCGCGCAGGCCGCCCTCGACGAGGTAGGCGGTGGTGGTCTTGCCGGAGGTGCCCGTGATGCCGATCTGGAGCAGTGCCTCACCCGGCCGGCCGTAGATCTCGGCGGCGAGCTCCCCCATCCGGCCGCGCGGGTCGGCGACGGTGAGCACAGGCAGGCCGGTCGCGGCGGCGCGGTCGGCGCCCGCCGGATCGGTCAGCACCGCGGCGGCGCCCCGCTGCGCGGCCTGGGCGGCGAAGTCCGCGCCGTGCACGCGGGCGCCGGGCAGGGCCGCGTACAGGTCGCCGGGACGCACCGCACGGGAGTCGTGCGTGATGCCGGTGATCGTCGCGTCGGCCACGGGAGCCTGGCCGCCCAGCAGGGCGGCGAGCTCGCCGAGCGGGGTCGGGCGCGGGCTGCGGGGCCGCGGCGCGCCCGGCGGCGTTGCCGGGGCGTCGTTCTGGGTCGTTCTGGGCTGATCAGCGTGGGGCACGGCGGTGAGCGTACCGGGCGTGGCGCCGCTGTCGCGAAGTGAGGGGGCTGCCGACGGGCCGGCGGTGGGGCCGGCGAGCGGCCGGTTCCCGGGATTCGGGGTGATCGTTGTCACTGCTGGTGCCTCACGCTCGTGGTGGTCACTGACCCGGTTGCGGGGTGGGCTGCTGGGTGGGCTGCGGGCCCGGGTCGAAGGTGACGGGCAGACCGGCGGGTGCGGTTCCCGTGGGGGCGACCTGGAGGGTCTTCAGGGCGAACTCCATGACCTTCTTGTAGATGGGGCCGCAGATCTGGCCGCCGAAGTAGCTGCCCTTGGTGGGGTTCTGGATGGCGCAGTACACGGTGACGCGCGGGGCGTCGGCGGGCGCGAAACCGGCGAAGGAGGCGGTGTAGCCCTTGTAGCGGCCGGTGGCCGGATCCACCCGGTTGGACGTGCCGGTCTTGCCGCCGACCCGGTAGCCGGGGATCCGCGCCTTGGTGCCGGTGCCCTCCTCGTCGTCCACGACGGACTCCAGCATCCCGGCCAGGGTCCTGGCCGTCTCCTCGCTGATCACGCGGGACTTGGCGGGGGCCGGGGCGGGTGTGAAGCGGCCGTCGGGGCCCTTGGTGCCGCGGACCAGGGTGGGGGTGATGCGCACGCCGCCGTTGGCGATGGTCGAGTAGACGCTGGCCGCCTGCACGGCGTTGAGGGACAGGCCCTGGCCGAAAGGAATCGTGTACTGCTGGGAGGTGGACCACTTCTCGGGCTCGGCCAGGATGCCGCGGGACTCGCCGGGGTAGCCGAGTCCGGTGGGCTGGCCGATGCCGAACTTGGTCAGGTACGAGTACAGGATCCGGTTCGCCTCGCCCTGGGTCCCGCCGAGCTGCCCGGTGGCCAGGATCGTGCCGATGTTGGAGGACTTGGCCAGCACCCCGTTGAGGGTCAGGTACCAGGTGGGGTGGTCCACGTCGTCCTTGAACAGCCGGTCGCCGCGGTGGAGCCGGTTGGGGACGGTGACATGGGTGAGCGGGGTGGCCTTCTTCTCCTCCAGCACGGCGGCCATCGACATCACCTTGGCCGTCGAGCCGGGCTCGTAGACGTCCTGGAGGGCGGCGTTGCCCATGGCGGCGGAGCGGGCCTTGGTGAGGTCGTTGGGGTCGAAGCCGGGGGCGTTGGCCATCGCGAGGATCTCGCCGGTGCGGGTGTCCTGGACGATGACGTAGCCGCGGTCGGCGCCGGACTTCTCGACCTGCTCGGTGATGGCGCTCTGCGCGGCCCACTGGATGTCGCGGTCGATGGTCAGCTCGACGTCGTCGCCGGGCACGGCGGGTTCCTCGCGGGAGCCGGCGGTGGGCACCTGGCGGCCGCCGGCCTGGGCGTAGGTGATCTCGCCGTCCTTGCCGGCCAGCTTCCTGTCCAGAGCGGACTCCAGCCCTCCGGCGCCCTTGCCCTCGGCGTTGACGTAGCCCAGTATCCCGGCGGCGAGCGTGCCGTTGGGGTACACCCGCTTGCTGCTGGGCTCCTGGAAGACACCGGCGAGCACGTTGGCGCCCGGGCCGTTGTTCTTCTTGTCGGCCTGCGCCTTCTCGGCGAAGACCCGCTTGAGGTCCTTGATCTGGTTCCAGACCTGGGGGGTCTGGCGGCGGGCGAGGACGACGTAGCGGGTGTTCTTGCGCAGCCGGTCGGCGATCTCCGCGGGGTCCTTGTCGAGGATCGGCGCGAGGAGGGCGGCGGCCTGCTCGGGGGCGTCCGGGGCCTTGCTCTCCTTCGGCGTGAACATCGAGGGGTCGGCGGTGATGTCGTACGCGTCCACGCTCGTGGCCAGGGCGACGCCCTTGCGATCGGTGATGTCCCCGCGCTCGGCGGCCAGGGTGTAGTTGGCGTACCGGTTCTTCGAGGCCTCGGCCGAGTACGCGGAGGCGTCCACGGCCTGCACCTGGAGCAGCCGGACCACGAAGACCAGCATGACCAGGGTCAGCCCGACGCCGACCAGCCGCAGCCGGGGCCGGGGGTTGCCGAGCTTGATGGTGTGCGGGGCGCGGG
>NZ_JAJAUY010000200.1 GCF_020532625.1 Streptomyces antimicrobicus
TCGGTATGGCGTGCGTGTACCCGGGCGCGCCCGGCCTGGCGGAGTTCTGGGCGCGGACCGTCGCCGGGGCCGACGCGGTCGGCGAGGTGCCGGCCGGGCGGTGGGACCCGGAGCTGTACTACGACGCGGACCCGGCCCGGGCCGGGGAGCGGACCCCGTCGCGGTGGGGCGGCTTCCTCGACCCGCTGCCCTTCGACGCCCTCGCGCACGGCATCCCCCCGGCGTCGCTGACCGGGATCGAGCCGGTGCAGCTGCTGTCGCTGGAGATGTCGGCGCGGGCGCTCGCCGACGCCGGGTACGGCCCCGGGCGGGACTTCGACCGCTCCCGCACCTCGGTGGTCTTCGGGGCGGAGGCCGGCACCGAGCTGGCGGGGGCCTACGGGCTGCGGGCCCTGCACCCGGCCTACCTCGGCGAGCTGCCGCCGGAGCTGGACGCCCAGTTGCCCCGGCTCACCGAGGACTCCTTCCCCGGGGTGCTGGCCAACGTCATCGCGGGCCGGGTCGCCAACCGGCTGGACCTCGGCGGCGCCAACTGCACGGTCGACGCGGCGTGCGCGTCGTCGCTGGCGGCCTTGGACCTGGCCTGCCGCCAACTGCGCGACGAGGACAGCGACATGGTGCTGTGCGGCGGCGCCGACCTGCACAACGGCGTGAACGACTACCTGCTCTTCGCCTCGGTCAGGGCGCTGTCGCCGTCCGGCCGGTGCCGCCCGTTCGACGCGAGCGCGGACGGGATCGCGCTCGGGGAGGGGGTGGGGGTGCTGGTCCTGAAGCGGCTGGCCGACGCCGAGCGGGCCGGCGACCGGGTGTACGCCGTGGTCAAGGGCGTGGGAGCGGCAAGCGACGGCCGCTCCTTGGGCCTGACGGCGCCCCGGCCGGAGGGGCAGCGCCGGGCGCTGGAACGGGCGTACCGGCGGGCCGGGATCGCCCCGGCCGAGGTGGGGCTGATCGAGGCGCACGGCACCGGCACGGTGGTCGGCGACGGCACCGAACTGGCGGTGCTGACCGACCTGTTCACGCAGGCCGGGGCTGCGGCCGGGGCGTGCGCGCTGGGCTCGGTGAAGTCGCAGATCGGGCACACCAAGTGCGCGGCCGGGCTGGCGGGGCTGATCAAGGCGGTGCAGGCGGTGCACACCGGTGTCCGGCCGCCGACCGTGAACCTCAAGACCCCGAACCCGGCGTGGCGGACGGCGTCGAGCCCGTTCGCGTTCGACACGGTGGCCCGGCCGTGGCCGGTGCCGGTCGAGCAACGCGTCGCGGGTGTCAGTGCGTTCGGCTTCGGAGGCACCAACTACCACGCGGTACTGGCGGGCTACGGCGGGGCCGCCGAGCCCGGTCACGCGCTGGCTGTCTGGCCCGCGGAGCTGTTCTTCTTCCGCGGTGCCGACCGGCGGGCGGCGGGCCGGGCGATGTCCCGGCTGGCGGGCCGGCTGGCCGAGAACGCCAGCGCCGGACGGCCGTGGGCCCTGCGGGACCTGGCCGCTGAGGTCTCCACCCAGCCGGGGCCGGTGCAGGTGGCCGTGGTCGCCGCCGACCTGGACGAGCTGGCGCGGCGGCTGGAGCGGGCCCGGGCGTTCACCGCGGGCGACGGGGTCCACGTCCGGCCGCAGGACGCGGACCCGGGCCGGGTGGCGTTCCTCTTCCCCGGCCAGGGCAGTCAACGACCAGGCATGTTGCGCGACTTGTTCGTGGCCTTCCCGGCGCTGCGGCAGTTGCTGGAGGAGGCGCCGGAGACGGCCGCGGCGATGTTCCCACCGGCGGCGTTCACGCCGGAGGAGCGGACGGCGCAGCGGGTGGCCGTCACCGACACCCGGGTGGCGCAGCCCGCCCTGGGTCTGGCGGGCGCCGCCGCGCACCTGCTGCTCGGCGAGCTCGGCGTACGGCCCGACTGCGTGGCCGGGCACTCGTACGGGGAGCTGACCGCGCTGTGGGCGGCGGGCGCGTACGACCTGCCGGCCCTGCTGCGGCTGAGCCGGCGGCGGGCCGCGGCGATCCTGGAGGCCGCCGGGGACGATCCGGGGGCGATGGCCGCGGTGGGGGCGGCGCCGGAGGACGTGCGGGAGGTCGCGGAGCGCACCGGGTGCGTGGTGGCGAACCACAACGCGCCGCGCCAGTGCGTGGTGTCGGGGCCGACCGGGGCGGTGGACGCGTGCGTGGCGGCCCTGCGGGCCGCGGGGACCGGCGCCGACCGGATCCCGGTGGCGTGCGCGTTCCACAGCGGGGTGGTGGCGGGAGCGAGCGCCGCTCTCGCCGACGAGCTGGCCGGGACGGCGGTGGCCGACGTCGCCGTCCCGGTCTGGTCCAACACGACGGCGGCGCCGTACCCGCACCGTGCGGACGCCGTACGGGAGTTGCTGGCCAGTCAGCTGGCGGAGCCGGTGCGCTTCGTCGAGCAGATCGAGGCGATGTACGGGTCCGGCGTCCGGACGTTCGTGGAGGCCGGCCCGGGCCGGGTCCTGGCCACGCTGGTCAGCCGCATCCTGGCCGGCCGCCCCCACCGGGTGGTCCCCCTGGACGTGCCCGGCGAACCGGGCCTGCCCCGCCTCCTGACGGCCCTGGCCGAACTGGCGACGGCCGGTGTTCCCGTGACCCCCGACAGGCTGTTCCAGGGCCGCGCCGCACACCTCCCGCCGCACCCGCCGCGCCGCGCCGGCTGGCTGGTCGACGGCCACCTGGTCCGCGACGCGGCCACGGGCGAACCGCTCGCCGGAGGCCTACGACCGGCTCAGCGGGTGGCCGGGGCGGGGCCGGGTGGCCCGGGCGGAACGGGCGGAGCGGGCGGTCCGGCCGGACCGGGTCCCGGCCGGGCCGCGCCCGTGCACGCGGCGGTCGCCCCAGGCCCTGGCTCCGGCTTCGGCACGTACTCGGTCACACGGACGGACACGACCTCGCTCTCGGAAGGCGGATCGGCCATGACGGCAGGCACAGCGGTGAGCGCGACAGGGGCCGCCGAGGGCGCCCCGGCCGGGAGCGGCCGGGGCGGCTCCGAGCGGCGGGAGGAAGTCGTGCTGGAGTACCTCCGGACCACCCGCGAACTGGCCGCGGCGCAGCGGGACGTACTGCTGAGCTACCTCGGCACCCCGGACGGCCCACCGACCCCCGCCCCGCGACCGTACGCGGCCCTCCCCGACCGGGCAGTGCCCCACGGCAACGACAACGGCAACGGCCAGGCCCACGCCCACGCCCACGCCCACGCCCACGCCCACGGCACGATGAGCTCCGCCCCGCAGCCCTACGCGGCACTCCCTGCCCCGGTCCCGGTCAACGGCTACGGCCACCCCCGGGCCGACGGCGGCCGGGGCTCCGTCCCAGGGGCCTACCCGGCGGACCACGGCCCGGCGGGCCACACCTCGGTCGTCAACGGCAACGGCAACGGCCGCGCCGGGGCCGACGGCCCGACCGGCGGCCCGACCGAGGGCCTGGCCGACCGCGTGGCCGACGGTCCAAGCGACGCCTCGGTGGCCGGCGGTGGCGTGGTCGTGACCCCGGCGGCGCCCCGTGCCGACGAGGTCATGGAGATCGTGCTGGACATCGTCCACGGGCGGACCGGCTACCCCCACGACATGCTCGAACCCGATCTCGACCTGGAGGCGGACCTCTCGATCGACTCCATCAAACGCGTCGAGATCGTCGGGGCGCTGGCCGACCGCGTCGGCCTGCTGCCCGACGGCGCGGCAGCGGGCGCCGACGGTTCGCCGGTCGAGGAGCTGGCACGGCTGAAGACCCTGCGCGGCATCGTCGACTGGATCACCACCCGTCACCCCGCCGCCACCGGCGCCCGGCCCGAGGCGCCGCCGCCCGCGCCGGACGGCGTGCGTGCGGTGACCGGGCCTCCGGCCCGGCTCCGGCGCCTCGTGGTCGAGGACGTCCCCCTCGGGGACCCCGGCCCGCGGGACCCGCACGACGTGCTGCGCGGCCGCCGGTTCGGGATCGTCGAGGACGGGCACGGGATCGGCCTGGCGCTCGGCGAGATGCTGCGGGCGCAGGGCGCCGAGGTGCTGGGCCTCACCGAACTGGCCGAACTGACCGAACTGACCGAACTGGCCGAACAGACCGGCCTGATGCCCGATCTGACCGACCTGACCGACCTGACCGACCTGGCGGACGCGGAGGGCGGGCACGGCACGCCGGGCGCATCCGACGCCCACGGCACGCCGGACCCCGATGCCGCGGCGGACGCGCACCGCACCCCCGCCAAGCTCGACGGCCTGGTCGATCTGGGCGCCCTGCGGCCCGCGTCGCAGCCCGTGCTGCCCGAGGGCTTCGCCGCGCTCCAGCGGGTGCTGACCGGCGGAGCCCGTTGGCTGCTCCTGGTCGGCGGCACGGCCGCCGGAACCGGCGCCGACCCGCTGCCCGGCGCCGGCCTGCCCGGCTTCGCCCGGACCGCCGCGATCGAGTTCCCGGGCACGCTCGTCCGCGCCGTGGACGTCGATCCCAAGGACCACCCGGAGCGCGTCGCGGCCCGTCTGCTGGCCGAGCTGCTCACCCCCGACGGGCCGCCCGCCGTCGCGTACGCGCCCGAGGGGCAGCGTCTGGTCCGGCAGGCCCTCGACGCCGAACCTCCCACGGCGCACGGCTCGTTGCCGGTGTCCGCCGACTCCGTCGTGCTGCTCAGCGGTGGTGCGCGCGGGATCACCGCGCGAACGGCCCTCGCCCTGGCCCGGGCCACCGGCTGTCACATCGAGCTGCTCGGCCGTACCGAACTCCCCGCCGAAGCAGACCCGTTCCCGCACGCCCAGGACCGGGTGGCCCTGCGCGCCGCCCTGATCGCGCAGGGCCTGCGCGCCCCGGCCGAGATCGAGGCCGCCGCCTCGCGGATCCTGGCCGAGCGCGAGGTCAGGGCCACCCTCGACGCCCTCGCCGGGACCGCCGCCTCCGTCCGGTACCACCGCGCCGACGTCACCGACGAGGCCGCCGTCCGGGCGGTCGTGGCCGACGTACGCGCCCGGCACGGCCGGCTCGACGGGATCGTGCACGGCGCCGGAACGCTGCGCGACGCGCTGCTGCGGGACAAGGAACCGGCCGCCTTCGCCGAGGTGTTCGCCACCAAGGTGACCGGCGCCCGGCACCTCGCGGCCGCGGCCGCCGACCACGGCGCGTCCCCCGCCCCGCGCTTCCTGGCCCTGTTCGGCAGCGTCGCGGGCGTCTACGGCAACCGCGGCCAGTGCGACTACGCCGCCGCCAACGACGCCTTGGACACGCTCGCCCGGGCCTGGGCGGGCGACGGCTTCCCGGGCCGGGTGCTCTCCGTGGACTGGGGGCCGTGGGCGGCCGAGGCGGGCGGGATGGTCACGCCGGAGCTGGAACGGGCGTACGCGCGCCGCGGCATCGCCCTGATCGAGCCCGAGGCCGGCACCGCGGCCTTCCTCGCCGAGCTGGCCGGCGGCACCGACGTCCAGGTGGTGCTCATGGCCGAGCAGGGCGACGACGGCGGCCCTCGCGCCAACGGCACCCCCGAGGCCGGCACCGCCCCCGGGGCCGGCACGGCACGGGGTCACGCCGCCGGGGGCGAGCGCCGTGGCTGAACTGCGCCGCGGCCCCCGGCCCACGGACGCCGCGATCGTCGGCATGGGCGCCGTGTTCCCCGGCGCCCCCGACCTCGCCGCGTTCCGCCGCAACCTGCTCGCCGGGACGGACGCCATCACCGCGGTGCCGCCCGGTCGTTGGGACCCCGAGGTCTACTACGACCCCGCCGGGGCCACCGGCCCGGCGGTCAGTGACCGCTTCTACTGCCGGCGCGGCGGCTTCGTCGACGGCCTGGCGACCTTCGACCCGACCCGCTTCGGCATCATGCCCACGGCGGTGGACGGGGCCGAGCCCGACCAGATGCTCGCGCTGCACGCGACGGCGGAGGCGATCGCAGACGCCGGTGGCGAGGCCCGGCTGCCGGCCGACCGGTCCCGGATCGGCGTGGTGCTGGGCCGGGGCGGTTTCATGGGCGTGGCCACCGCCCGGCTCGACCAACGGGTCCGTACGGCCCACCAGGTGGCGCAGACGCTGCGCGAACTCGCGCCCGAGCTCGGCGAGGAGCGCATCGCCTCGGTGCGCGCCGCGTTCCAGCAGGCCCTGGGTCCCGAGCGGCCGGACGCCTCCATCGGCCTGGTGCCGAGCTTCACCGCCGCCCGGACCGCCAACCGGCTGGACCTGCGCGGACCCGCGTACACGCTCGACGCGGCCTGCGCCTCCTCGCTGCTGGCCGTGGACCAGGCGGTGGGACTGCTGGCCGGCGGGCGGTGCGACGTGGTGGTGGCGGGAGCCGTCCACCACTGCCACATCGCCACGCTGTGGAGCGTGTTCACGCAGCTCAGGGCGTTGAGTCCGAGCGAGCGGATCCGGCCGTTCGACCGGCGCGCGGACGGCACGCTGCTGTCCGAGGGCACCGGGATCGTGGTCCTCAAGCGGCTCGCGGACGCGGAACGGGACGGCGACCGGGTCTACGCGGTGATCCGCGGCACCGGCGTGGCCGGTGACGGCCGGGCCGCCAGCCTGATGAGCCCGCTGCCCGAGGGCCAGGTACGGGCGCTGGAGCGGGCCTGGCGGGAGGCCGGGCTCGACCCGCGGGCGGCGGACGCGCTGGGGCTGCTGGAGGCGCACGGCACCGGGACGCCGGTGGGTGACGCGGCCGAACTGCAGACACTGGCGCAGGTGTTCGGGCCGCCCGACCCGGCCGGCGGCGGAGGCCGGGGGCCCGGCCGCGACCACCGGCCGATCGCCCTCGGCTCGGTGAAGTCGATGCTCGGCCACACGATGCAGGCCTCCGGCATGGCCGGCCTGATCAAGGCGGCCCTCGCGGTGCACGAGGGGGTGCTGCTGCCGACGCTGCACGTGGAGGAGCCGCACCCGGACCTCGCCCGGACCCGGATGCGGCCGCTCACGTCGGCCGAACCGTGGGAACAGGGCCGGGCACCGCGCCGCGCGGGGGTGAACGCCTTCGGCTTCGGCGGCATCAACGCCCACGCCGTCCTGGAGGAACGCCCCGCCCCCGCCCCGCTCCCGGCGCTCTCCCGCCGCTTCCTGCCGGTCGGCGCGACCGGCCCGGAACCGGTACCTGCGAAGGCGCCGGCGGAGGCACCGGCGGCCGTCACGGGAGCCTCCGCCTCCGCCTCCGCCTCCGCGTCCGTCTCCGCGTCCGCCTCCGCCTCCGGGCCGAGGCCCTCGTCCACGTCCACGTCCCCGTCCACCTCCACCTCGCCCTCCACGCCCACACCCCCACCCACGTCCACGTCCTCGTCCTCGTCCTCGTCCACGGCCGAACAGGTGCTGCTGCTGACCGCCCCCGACCCCGCCGCCATGGCCCGGCTCCTGGCCGGGAAGCGCAGCGGTGGCGCCCGGCCCGGGACGCGCGGCGGGCCGCGCGGCAGCGCCGGTGATCCGTGCCGTCTGGCTGTCGTCGGCCCGACCCCGCAGCGGCTCGCCCTCGCGGCCAAGGTGGTCGGACGCGGCACGGCCTGGCGCGGCCGGGGTGACGTCTGGTTCAGCCCGCGCCCCCTGCTGGGCCCGGCCGGTGGCGGTCGGGTGGCGGTGCTCTTCCCCGGCCTGGAGCCGGAGTTCGCCCCGGCCGTCGACGACGTCGCCGAGCTGCTGGGTCTGCGCCCACCACCGCTGTCCCGTGGCACGGACCTCGTCGAACGCGCGCTGGACGCCATCGGCGCGGGCCGGTTCTTCGCCACCGCCCTGCGCGCACTCGGCATCGAGGCCGACCTCCTGGCCGGTCACTCGGTGGGCGAATGGGCGGCGATGGTGGCGGCCGGGATGTACCCGACCGAGGCCGTGGACGCCTTCCTCGACTCCCTGCGCCCGGGCGCGCTGAAGGTCCCCGACCTGGTCTACGCCGCCCTCGGCTGCGGGGCCGATCGAGCCGAGGCGGCCCTGCACGGGCTCGCGGACATCGTCGTCAGCCACGACAACTGCCCCCACCAGTCGGTGGTGTGCGGGTCCCCGGACGACGTCGCCCGGGTGCTGGCGCGCCTGCGCTCGGAGGGGGTGCTCGGCCAGGAACTGCCGTTCCGCTCGGGCTTCCACACACCGATGTGGGAGCCGTACCTCGACCAGGTGCGCCGCGCCTTCGACCGGCTCCCCCTCACCGCGCCGGGCGTTCCCGTCTGGTCGGCCACGACCGGGGCGCCGTACCCCGAAGGGACTGAAGCGGTACGGGAACTGGTGGTCCGTCATCTGCTGCGGCCCGTCGACTTCCGCCGACTCACGCTGCGGCTCTACGAGGAAGCGGGCGTGCGCGGCTTCGTCTCGGCCGGGCCCGGCAGTCTGACGGGCTTCGTCGAGGACACGCTCCGCGGCCGGGAGCACCTCGCGGTGGCCGCGTCCGTACCCCGGCTGGACGGCCCGGCCGCCCTGCGCCGGGCGGCCGCCGCCCTGTGGGCCGAGGGCCTGGACCCCGACTGGACCCGGCTGGCGCCACGGGCCACCACTCCCCCGACCGCCCCCACCCTCGTCCCCGGCCCCGCGCTCGCCCCTACGCCCGCGGCGAAGCCGGGCACCCCGCGCCCCGGTGTCCCGCTGGACCTGGGCTCGCCCCTGGTACGCCTCGGCCCGGCGGCCCGGGACCTGATGGCGCTGCCC
>NZ_JAJAUY010000201.1 GCF_020532625.1 Streptomyces antimicrobicus
GGCGCTGGACGACGAGCAGCGCGGGCTGGAGGCCGAACTGGCGCGGGTCCGCGGGGACGCCCCGAGCGTCGCGCACCGGGCCCGCGTCCTGCAGACCCGGGTCGCCCTGGTCGCCGGAGCCGCCGAGGCCGTGCGCCGCGCCGACGCCGCGGCCGACCGCCTCAAGGAGGCCGACGGGCGCCTCGCCGACGCCGCGTTCCGCGCCAAGTTCGCCACCGTGGAGGAGGCCGCGGGCGCGGTCCTGCCGGAGCCGGAGCGGCGGCGGCTGCAACAGCGTACGGACGCCTGGCAGGCGGAGGAGGCGGCCCTCGCCGAGCGGCTCGCCGAGGCCGACACCCGCGCCGCGGCCGCCCTGCCCCCGGCCGATCCGGGCACCGCCGAGGCGCACGCCGAACGGGCCGCCGCCCGGCTGCGCGCCGCCGGCTCGGCCGTGGACGCGGCCCGGGAGCGCTGCGCCGAGGTGGACCGGCTGTCCCGGCAGGCCGAGGCCGAACTGCGCACGCTCGGACCGCTGCGCGAGGAGTACGAACGGGTGGCGCGGATGGCCGCGCTCACCGCCGGCACCTCCGCCGACAACGAGCGCAAGATGCGGCTGGAGGCGTACGTCCTGGCCGCCCGGCTGGAACAGGTGGCCGCGGCCGCCACCGTCCGGCTCCAGCGGATGTCCGGGGGCCGCTACACCCTGGTCCACTCCGACGCCAAGGCCGGCGGACGGGGGCGGTCCGGGCTCGGTCTGCATGTGGTGGACGCCTGGACGGGCAGCGAGCGCGACACCGCGACCCTGTCGGGCGGCGAGACGTTCTTCGCCTCCCTCGCCCTCGCGCTGGGCCTCGCCGACGTCGTCACCGACGAGGCCGGCGGGATGCGCCTGGACACCCTCTTCATCGACGAGGGTTTCGGCAGCCTGGACGACCAGGCCCTCGACGAGGTCCTCGACGTCCTGGACTCCCTGCGCGAACGCGACCGCAGCGTCGGCATCGTCAGCCACGTCGCGGACCTGCGCACCCGGGTGCAGGCGCAGCTGGAGGTCGTCAAGCGGCGCGGGGGTTCGGTGGTGCGCCACCGCACGGCGGGACCGACGGACTGAGGCCACCGCTCGGTGGTGCGCACCGCGCCGCGGGGCTCACGGACCGAGGCCGCCGAGGACGCCCCCGAGGCTCACGCCCGGCGCCGGCGCGGCGGGGCCGCGAAGCGGCGCGCCCGCAGGGCCGTGCGGGCGGCGTTCGCCCCGGGGGCGCCGTGCACGCCACCGCCGGGGTGCGCGGTGGCGGACGCCAGGTACAGGCCCGCGATCGGGGTGCTCGGGCGGCCGGTGCCGGGGAGGGGGCGCAGGACGAGCTGCTGGTGCAGGTTCGTGGTGCCCTGGTTGACGGCGCCCCCCACCAAGGCGGGATCGAGGCGTTCGAGGTCGGGTGGGGCCAGGACCCGGCGGGCGCGGACGCAGTCGCGGAACCCCGGCGCGTACCGTTCCACCTGGCGTTCGAGCCGGTCGGCCACGGCTTCCTTCTCCCGCTCGTCCCAGCGGCCGGTGATGCCGTCCCCGCCCGCGTCCCCGGCGATCCGCTGGGGGACGTGGGTGTACGCCCACGCGGACTCGGTGCCTTCGGGCGAGCGGCTCGGATCCGCGGTGGTCATCTGCCCGAGCACCGCGAACGGCGTGCTCGGCACCAGCCGCATGGCGATCTGGGCGGCGAACAGGGTCAGCTCGTCCACACCGTCGGCCAGATGGACCGTTCCGGCGGTGCGCGGCCCGTCCGCGGCCCACGGGATCGGCCGGGACAGGGCCCAGTCGACCTTCACCGTCGAGAAGTCCCACTGGAACCTCCGCAGGTCCTCCCGGACCCGGTCGGGCACCTGCTCGCGCGGCAGCAGCCGCTCGTAGAGCACCGGCGCCGGAACGGCGGCCAGGACCGCCTTCCGGGCCGCCACGCCCGTGCCGTCCCCGGTGCGCACCCCCACGGCCCGGCCGCCGCGCACCACCACCTCGGCCACCTCCTGCCCGCACCTGAGCACCCCTCCGCGCGCGGTGAGGCGTCGGACGAGGGCGTCCGTCAGGGCCTGCGCGCCGCCCCGCGGCACGGGGAAGCCGTAGGTCTGGCCGAGCATGCACATCAGCCACCCGAAGCCGCCGCCCAGGGCGGACTCGGGCGCCAGGTCGGCGTGGAGGGCGTTGCCGGCGATCAGCAGGCGACCGCCGGCGCCCGCGAACTCCTCCTCGCCCAGCCGGCGGGCCGGCAGCAGCATGGTGCGCGCCACCCGTAGGCCTTCGCCGTACCCCAGCCGCAGCGCCAGCCTCCCGCCCGCGCGGACCGGCGGGAAGGGCGTGAACAGACAGTCCACCAGGTCGTCCCCGATGCGCTGCCACAGCCGGCACAGGCGCAGCCACGCCTCCCCGTCGCCCGGTGCGAACCGCTCCAGCGAGGCCGCTGTCGCGGCCGGGTCCGCGGCCAGCACCGCGCACCGGCCGTCCGCCAGCGGGTGGGCCACCGGCGCGGGCGCGCGGCTCCAGCGCAGGCCGTGGTCCTCCAGGCGCAGCCGCCGGATCACCGGTGACGCCGCCGCCAGCGGGTAGAAGGCGCTGCACAGGTCGTGGACGTACGCCGGGTCCAGGCCGCGGTCGCTGCGCACCGCACCCCCGGCCGACGGCCCCGCTTCCAGCACCACGACCTGCCATCCGGCGTCGGCCAGGAGATTGGCCGCGACGAGCCCGTTGGGGCCGGCTCCGACGACGACGGCGTCAGCGGCGCTCACGCGCGCCGTCCTCGCACTCGCGGGCCAGGCGCGCCAGCATCACCCGGTGGCGCAGCTGGGCCACGGCGTCGATCGCGGCGTGGTGGAAGGACCACCCCCGCCCCCGCAGCGGGTGTTCGTCGAGGACGAGCAGCGTCTCCTCCGGTCCCCAGGGCCGTACCTCGATGGCGATCCGGGCGCCCGCGTCGCCCATCTTGGCCTCCAGTTCGAGCCGTTGCGGTGGCTCGCAGACCCGTACCACCGTCGTGCCGTCGTACGTGAACGGGCCGACCTTGATCCGGTAGCGCAGCTCGGAGCCCTCCTGCGGCCATCGGCCGTCGGCCTCGCGGGAGCGGTGCGTACCGAGGACCCACCGCGCGTACCGGTCGCCGTCGGCCAGGACCTCCCAGACCCGTTCCGGTCGGGTCCCTACCAGCCGGTGCTGCACCGCCATGACTGCCTCCCGCTCCGTGGCCGGGGTCTGTCGGGGTCTGTCCGGGACCGGGCGCCTACCCGCCGCGGCGGCCCTCATGCCGCGCCGTGGGTGGGCGGCCACCGTGGGGCACGTGGGGGACGCGGGGCATGTGGGTGGCGTGGGGTGCGTGCGGCACGCGGGGTGTCTGCGGCGCGCCCGGCAGCACGTACGCCGCGCCCGGCCCGTGCGGCGTACGCGGCCCGTGCGGCGTACGCGGCCCGTGCGGCGTGCGCGGCGCGCAGGGCCGCCGGCAGGGCCGCGGCGGCCACCGCCCGCCGTACGAACGTCCGCAGGGCCCCGTGCCGTCCGCCGTGCACGGCGGCGCTCGGACCGGAAGGGGCGCGCAGGACACCGCTCACCGGCTGCGCGGGCGGGCCGTCACCGAGATAGGCACGGTCGGTGCGCCGTCCGACCGCGCGCCGCACCAGCGGCGGGGCCACCCCCTGCCCGAGGGCCAGCAGGCGGGCGTACGGCCCGACCAGCACCCGGCCGCGGGGCCGCCGGGCCGTGCGCACCACGGCCCGCGCGACCCGCTCGGGCGTGGCCACCGCGGGCAGGGAGCGCAGCTCGCGGCCGCTGTGGTTGGCGGCGTGCCGGAAGAACGGGGTGTCCACCCCCGTGGGCAGCACGGTGCACACCTTGATCCCCGGCTCTCCGAGCAGGCGCAGCTCCTCGCGCAGCACCTCGTCGAACGTGACCAGCGCCGCCTTCGACATCGCGTACCCGCCCATGTACGGGGCCGTGATCCGGCCCCCGAGCACGGAAGCGACGTCGATGACGACGCCCCGGCCCTGCCGGCGCATGACCGGTACGGCCGCCCGGGCGCCGTGCACGGCGCCGAGGAGGTTGACGTCGAGCAGCCGCCGCAGGTCCGGTACCGGCACCTGGTCGAACCGCCCCAGGACGCCGACCCCCGCCGCGTTGATCCAGACGTCGATCCGGCCGAACGCGCCGACGGCCGCGTCGGCCAGGCGCGCCACGGCCCGCTCGTCGCTCACGTCCGTGGGGACCACGAGTGCCCGGCCGCCCCGGGCCGCGCACTGCGCGGCGACGTCCCGCAGCTGGTCGGCGCTGCGGGCGGCCAGCACCACGCGGGCGCCCTGCCGGGCGCAGCCGACGGCGGTGGCCCGGCCGATCCCGCTCGACGCGCCGGTGACCACGACGACGGCATGGCGCAACTCCATGTCCCGCCTCTGACCCGCGCGGGCCCGTTCATGCGCCGGACGCCCGAACCCGGCGCTCCCGCGGGTCCGGCTGGCGCGGGCCGGGGGCGGGCGGGGTCTGCCGCAGCGCCCAGCGGATGGCGCCGGTGACCGCGGTCCCGGCCGGTCCCACGCACCACCGCTCGGTCCGCGGCAGCAGCGGCAGGCCCAGGGGCGTCCGCGCCCAGGGCGGCAGCAGGGCCACGGCGGCCGCCGCCAGCAGTGCGTACGGCGGCCGGGCGGGCCACGGCAGCGGGGGCCGGAGCAGGATGAAGCGGGCAGCGGCCCGGGCCTCCTCGGTGCCGCGCAGCTCCGGCCGGAAGGCCTCGATCCGCTCCGCCAGCTCGTCCGCGGTGCGGGGCGGCCGGACGACTCCGAGGGCCTGGCCGACCCGGGCCGCCGCCGCGACGTACGCGTCGCACCCGTCCGCGTCCAGGTGCCCGGCGCCGTAGCGCTGGTAGGCCCGCAGGAAGCTGTCCACCTCGGCGATGTGCACCCATTCGAGCAGGTGCGGATCATCGGCCCGGTACGGCTGCCCGTCCGGGGTGCGGCCGCGGATCCGCCCGTGCACCGCCCGTACGGCGTCCACCGCGCGCTGCGCGTCCTGCGCGGTGCCGTAGGTGGTGAACGCGAGGAAGGTGCTGGTGCGCTGGAGGCGGCCCCACGGATCGCCCCGGTATCCGGAGTGGGCCGCCACCGCGGCCATGGCCCGCGGGTGCAGCGACTGCAGCAGCAGCGCGCTCAGGCCGCCCACGAACATCGAGGCGTCGCCGTGCACCTGCCGGATCGGTTCCCCGGGGGCGAACCACCTCGGTCCCGGAGTGCCGTGGATCCGGGCCCGGTTCTCCGCGCCGGAGGGGCCGGCGACACGGGCGAGGAGGGCGTCGCCGAGGCGGTCACGGGCCCGCGGCGGCACCAGCCGGTTCAGCGCTTGCGACCGGTTCACGGTTCAAGTGTGACGCGGCCGGGCCGGTACCGGGAAGCGGCGGGGAGGGGAGGAGGGCCCCGGCCGGGAGGAGGGCCCCGGCCGCCTCACGGTGAGATCGGGCGGCGCGGCAGCGGGGACGAGTAGACGATGCTCGTGGTCACCGAGCCCAGACCGGCGATGCGGCCGGTGATCTCCTCCAGGTGGGACATCGACCGGGCGGAGACCTTCAGCACGAAGCAGTCGTCGCCGGTGACGTGATGGGCCTCCAGGACCTCCGTCGTCGTCTCCAGCAGGTCGTGGAAGGGCTTGTAGTTCCCGTGCGGGTAGCGCAGCCGGACCAGGGCCAGGATCGATCGGCCCAGCCGCTCGGGGTCGACCACCGCCGTGTACCCGGTGATCACCCCGGCCTCCTCCATCCGCCGGACCCGCTCGGTGACGGCGCTCGCCGACATCGAGACGGTACGGGCGAGTTCGGTGAAGCTGGCGCGGCCGTCCTCCTGCAGGGCGGTCAGGATGCGCCAGTCGGTGGCGTCAGGGGAGTACTCGGTCATAGTGCAGGGATAGCAGGGGAATCCCCGGTCCAACAAGTGATACGCCGGGGAAAGTCACTTCCGGGGCGGGTAGGGCGCCCGTAGATTTCTGGGCATGACGACGACACAGCACACCGAAGCTGCTCCCGCCACCAACCCCGTCCTGCGCGTCCCGCCGGCCGCCCCCGCGGCCGCCGCCGCCTACTTCGCCGCGAGCCTGGCCTTCCACGCGGACGTCTCCGATGTCGCCGCCGCCTTCAAGGCCCACCGCGAGCAGGGCGCCGAACTGGGCTTCCAGCTGGTCGACTCCCGCTCCACGCCCTCGTGGGACCAGGCCCACGTGCCCGGAGCCGTGCACCTGCCGACCGCGCTCGTCCCCGAGCAGGCCGAGCGGCTGCTGGACAAGAACCTGCCCGTGGTCACGTACTGCTGGGGGCCCGGCTGCAACGGCGGCGCCCGCTCCGCACTGGCCCTGGCCGAACTGGGCTTCCAGGTCAAGGAGATGCTCGGCGGCATCGAGTACTGGATCCGCGAGGGCTTCGAGGTCGAGACCTGGCAGGGCTCGGCGCAGCGCGCCGAGGCCGACCCGCTGACCGCGCCGGTCGACTCGGACGACTGCGGCTGCTGAGCGGCTGCCAGGGCTGAGCCGCCGCCGATGCCGAGCGGCTCCCTGGCCGCCCGGTCCTCGACCGAGGGAGCCGGGCGGCCCGTCGGGCGCGCGGTCAGAGCCGGGAGGGCTCGGCCGCGCGCGGGATGAGCGCCGGGAGGGCTCGGCCGCGCGCGGGACGAGTGCCGGGAGGGCTCGTCAGAGCCGGGAGAGCTCGTCCACCAGGTCGTCCAGGCCCAGCGAACCCTGCGACAGCGCGGCCATGTGCCAGGCCTTGAGATCGAAGGAATCGCCGTGGGCGGCCCTGGCGTTGTCCCGGCCCTGGAGCCAGGCGCGCTCGCCCAGCTTGTAGCCGATGGCCTGGCCCGGCATCGACAGGTAGCGGGTCAGTTCGCTCTCGACGAAGTCCGCCGGGCGGCCGCTGTGCAGGCCGAAGAACTCCTGCGCCAGCTCCGGCGTCCAGCGCTCGCCCGGGTGGAACGGCGAGTCCGCCGGGATCTCCAGCTCCAGGTGCATGCCGATGTCCACGATGACCCGGGCGGCCCGCATCATCTGGCAGTCCAGGTAACCCAGGCGCTGCTCGGCGTCCTTGAGGTAGCCCAGCTCGTCCATCAGCCGCTCCGCGTACAGCGCCCAGCCCTCCCCGTTGGCGCTGACCATGCCGACCGTCGCCTGGTAGCGGGAGAGCTGGTCGGCCACGTGCGTCCACTGCGCGAGCTGCAGGTGGTGGCCGGGCACGCCCTCGTGGTACCAGGTCGAGACCAGGTCGTAGACGGGGAACCGGGTCCGGCCCATGGTCGGCAGCCACGTGCGGCCCGGGCGCGAGAAGTCCTCGGAGGGACCGGTGTAGTACGGCGCCGCTGCGCCGCCGGGCGGGGCGATCCGCGACTCCACCTTGCGCACCCGCTCGGCGAGTTCGAAGTGGGTGCCGTCGAGGTTGGCGATCGCCTCGTCCATGAGGCCCTGGAGCCAGGCGCGGACCTCGTCGACGCCCTCGATGTGGGTGCCGTGGTCGTCCAGGTGCTTGAGGGCCTCCCACGGGCCGGCGCCCGGGAGGATCTTGCCGGCCTCGGTCTTCATCTCCGCGAGCAGCCGGTGGTACTCGGACCAGCCGTACGCGTAGGCCTCGTCCAGGTCCAGGTCCGTGCCGTTGAAGTAGCGCGCCCAGCGGGCGTAGCGCTCGCGGCCGACGGTGTCCGGCCGGCCGGCGACGGCCGGGGCGTACACGTCCCGGACCCAGTCGCGCAGTTCCGCGGTGGCAGCGGTGGCGCCGGCCGCGGCCTCGGTGAGCTCGGCGCGCAGGGCCTCGGGGCCGTTCTCGGCGAAGTCCGCGAAGAAGCCGGGGCCTTCGCCGTCCTCACCCACCCAGGAGCCGAGCTGGTCGACGAAGGTGGCCGTGGCCCGCGGGCCGCCGTACAGGCCGCGGTCCAGGCCCAGCTGGAGGGACTCGCGGTAGCCGGCGAGGGCGGCCGGGACGGCGCGCAGCCGCTCGGCGATCGCCGCCCAGTCCTCGTCGGTCTCGGTCGGGGTGATCGAGAAGACCTCGCGCACGCTGTGCGCGGGGGAGTGGATGTTGCTGACGGCACGCAGGTGCTCGTCGGCCTCGTGGACGGCGAGTTCGGCGGTCAGCCGCTCCCGCAGCAGCCGGGCGCAGCGGCGTTCGGCGTCGCTGTCGGCGCCGGGCAGCTGCTCCGCCGCGGCCAGCCGGGTGAGGGTGGTGCGGGCGAGCTCGGCCACGGCGTCGGCACCGGCCGGCGAGAAGTCCGGCAGTGCGCGGTGGCTGGAGGCGACGCCGAGGTAGGTGCCGAGGACGGGGTCGAGCGCGACGAGCTCGTCGACGTAGGCGTCGGCGACCTGGCGCGGCAGGAGGCTGCTGTGGAGGGTGTCTGACATGTGGACATCTTCGTACGCGGGACCGCGCCGCGTCACTAGCGTTTCGCTCTCAGCTCCTGACGACCTGCCTGCGTCCGCGCCGGCCGAGCCCCGGGGCCGTGAGCCGGCCCGGGGCAGCC
>NZ_JAJAUY010000202.1 GCF_020532625.1 Streptomyces antimicrobicus
CCCCCCGGGCCGGGCGCGCCCGGCGGGGCCCACGGGTCGCGGGGCTGCGGACTCTGGTCGGACATGATCGGTTCCCCCTCCTGCGGCCATGCTACGGGCCGCCGCCGACGGCCCGGCGCTCTGCCTACGATGGGCCCGACCTGCCCGCAACCGTGTCATCGGAGGCCCCCTCATGCCCGACCTGCGCCCGTTCATCGCGGGGCTGCCCAAGGCGGAGCTCCACGTCCACCACGTCGGTTCGGCCTCACCCCGCATCGTCGCCGAGCTGGCGGCCCGCCACCCGGACTCCAAGGTGCCCACCGACCCCGAGGCGCTGGCCGACTACTTCACCTTCACCGACTTCGCCCACTTCATCGAGGTCTACCTCTCCGTAGTGGACCTGGTGCGCACCCCGGAGGACGTCCGGCTGCTGACCTACGAGGTCGCCCGCGACATGGCCCGGCAGAACATCCGCTACGCCGAGCTGACCATCACCCCGTACTCCTCCACCCGCCGCGGCATCGACGAGAAGGCCTTCATGGAGGCCATCGAGGACGCCCGCAGGGCCGCCGAGTCCGAGCTCGGCGTCATCCTGCGCTGGTGCTTCGACATCCCCGGCGAGGCCGGCCTGGAGGCCGCCGAGGAGACCGCCCGGCTCGCCGTGGACCTGCACCCCGAGGGCCTGGTCTCCTTCGGCCTCGGCGGCCCCGAGATCGGCGTGCCGCGCCCGCAGTTCAAGCCGTACTTCGACCGCGCCCGCGCCGCCGGCCTGCACAGCGTGCCGCACGCCGGGGAGACGACCGGCCCGCAGACCGTCTGGGACGCGATCAACGACCTCGGCGCCGAACGCATCGGCCACGGCACCAGCGCCACCCAGGACCCGGAGCTGCTGCGGTACCTCGCCGAGCACCGGATCGCCCTGGAGGTCTGCCCGACGTCCAACATCGCCACCCGGGCCGTCGCCGACCTCGACCAGCACCCGGTCAAGGAGATGGTGCAGGCCGGCGTGCTCGTCACCATCAACAGCGACGACCCGCCGATGTTCGGCTCCGACCTCAACAACGAGTACGCCGTCGCCGCCCGCCTGCTGGACCTCGACGAGCGGGGGCTCGCCGGGCTCGCGAAGAACGCCGTGGAGGCCTCCTTCCTCGACGCGGCCGGCAAGGCCCGGCTGGTGGCGGAGATCGACACGTACACCGAGACCTGGCTGGCCGGCTGACCGCTGCCGAGAATGGGATCATGCGCACCCTGACTGCCGTCGGTCACCGCGGCGATCCCTACCGGTTCCGGGAGAACACCCTCGACTCGCTGCGTTCCGCGTTCGCGCGCGGGGCCGACGCCGTCGAGATCGACGTGCGGCTGACCCGGGACGGGGTCCCGGTCCTGCTGCACGACGACACGCTCAAGCGGCTGTGGCGCCACGACGTACGCCTGGACGCCCTCACGGCGGCGCAGCTGCGCGAGCTGACGCACGGCCGGGTCCCGACGCTGCGCGAGGCCCTCGCCGCGGCGGGGGCCGGCCGGCTGATGATCGACCTGCCCGGCGCCACGTACGAGGCCGCCCGCGCGGTGGTGGACCTGGTGCGGGCGTGCGGGGCCCGGGACCGTACGTACTACTGCGCGGGCCCGCGCACCATGCTGGCGGTGCGGGCCGCCGACCCGGGCGCCGAGATCGCCCTGACCTGGACGACGCTGAGCCCGCCGCGCCGGGTGCTGATCGACGCGGTCGCCCCCGCCTGGCTCAACTACCGGTTCGGGCTGGTCGACCGGGAACTGGTGGCCGCGCTGCACGCGGACGGGCTGCGGGTGTCGGCGTGGACGGCGGACACCCGGTGGGCGGTGCGCCGGCTGCTCGCGGCCGGGGTGGACTCGATCACCACCAACCGGATCGACGTACTGACCGCCGAGCGCGCCCGGGCCGGGCGCTGACCGACCGGCCCGGCACGCCGTTCGACCCGGCACGCCGCCGTTCGACCCGGCACGCCGCCGGCCCGGCCCGCGCGTCGCTACAGGCCGACGAGGGAGTTCCAGCGGCCGGCCAGGGCGCGGCGTTCGGCGGAGGAGATGTCGCGGGCGACCGCGAGGCGTTCGCGCATCGCCTCGTCCGGGAAGACCAGCGGGTTCTCGGCGAGCGCGGCGGTCTCCTTGTCCCCGGAGCCGGCGAGGACCTCGCGGGCGGCCGGGACCGGGCAGACGTAGCTGACGGAGGCGGCGAGCTCGGCGGCGGTCGTCGGGTCGTAGTAGTGGTCGATCAGCGCTTCGGCGTTGGCCTTGTGGCGGGCGAGGTTGGGGATCAGCAGGCTCTCGGCCCAGAGCTCGGCGCCCTCCTCGGGCACCACGAACTCGATGTCGGGGTTGTCGGCCTGGAGCTGGACGGCGTCGCCCGAGTACGCCTGGCAGGCCAGGACGTCGCCCTTGCTCAGGTCGGAGGTGTAGTCGTTGCCGGTGAAGCGGCGGATGTGCTTCTTGCGCACCAGCTCCTCGACCTGGTCGCACATGCGGTGGAAGTCGTTCTCGGTCCACCGGGTGACGTCCACGCCGTTGCCCTGCATGAGGAGCGCGAAGGATTCGTCCAGACCGGAGAAGAGGGTGACCCTGCCCTTGAGGTCGGGGTGCCACAGATCCGCCGTGGAGCGGATCTCGCGGCCGAGTGCCTTGCGGTTGTAGGCGATGCCGGTGATGCCCGACTGCCAGGGCACGGTGTGCCGGCGGCCTTCGTCGAAGGCGGGCGAGCGCAGTTGGGGGTCGAGGTGGCGGGCGACGTTCGGCTGGGCCGAGCGGTCCATCGTCTGGGCCCAGCCCAGGTGGACGAAGCGGGCGGCCATCCAGTCGCTGACCACCACGAGGTCGTGGCCGGTGTCCTGATGGTTCATCAGGGCGGGGCCGACCTTGCCGAAGAACTCGTCGTTGTCGTTGATCTCCTCGCTGTACCGGACCTCGATGCCGGTCCGCTCCGCGAAGGACTCCAGCGTGGGGCGCCGGGTCTCGTCCTCGTCGTCGGTGTCGATGTACAGGGGCCAGTTGGCGAAGGACACCGTCCGGTCGCGCGCAGACCGGTCCGCCGCCCCCCTGCGGTCCTCGGGGACGTAGGCGGCGGGGACCCCGCAGCCGGCGAGGGAGGCCAGCAGGCCGGCGGCGCCGAGACCGCGCAGGGCGGTACGGCGGGAGAGGAGGGGTTCAGGCATGATCCACAGACTGGGTTACGGCGAAGGGGCGGGCAATAGACATGTTGTCTACCACCCGCCCCTTCAGCGCTCGGTCGTGGCCCCCGGGCCGCCGGCCTCGGCTCAGCCGAGCGAGGTCATCACGTGCTTGATGCGCGTGTAGTCCTCGAAGCCGTAGGCGGAGAGGTCCTTGCCGTAACCGGACTTCTTGTAGCCGCCGTGCGGCATCTCGGCGACCAGCGGGATGTGGGTGTTGATCCACACGCAGCCGAAGTCGAGGTTCTTGGACATGCGCATCGCGCGGCCGTGGTCCTTGGTCCACACCGAGGAGGCGAGGGCGTACTCGACGCCGTTGGCGTACTCCAGGGCCTGGGCCTCGTCGGTGAAGGACTGGACGGTGATGACCGGGCCGAAGACCTCGTTCTGGATGATCTCGTCGTCCTGCTTGAGGCCCGAGACGACGGTCGGGGCGTAGAAGTAGCCCTTGTCGCCGACCTGGTGGCCGCCCGCCTCTACCTTGGCGTGGGCGGGGAGGCGCTCGATGAAGCCCGCGACCTGCTTGAGCTGGTTGGGGTTGTTCAGCGGGCCGTAGAGCACGTCCTCGTCGTCCGGCTGACCGGTCTTGGTGTCCGCGGCGGCCTTGGCCAGCGCGGCGACGAACTCGTCGTGGATGGACTCGTGCACCAGGACGCGGGTGGCGGCGGTGCAGTCCTGGCCGGCGTTGAAGAAGCCGGCGACGGCGATGTCCTCGACGGCCTTGGCCAGGTCGCAGTCCTCGAAGACGACGACGGGGGCCTTGCCGCCGAGCTCCAGGTGGACGCGCTTGACGTCCTTGGCGGCGCTCTCGGCGACCTGCATGCCGGCACGGACCGAGCCGGTGATGGAGGCCATCGCCGGGGTCTCGTGCTCGACCATCATCCGGCCGGTCTCGCGGTCGCCGCAGATGACGTTGAAGACGCCCTTGGGCAGGATCGAGTCGATGATCTCGGCCATCAGGACGGTGGAGGCGGGGGTGGTGTCCGAGGGCTTGAGCACCACGGTGTTGCCCGCGGCGATGGCCGGCGCGAACTTCCACACGGCCATCATCATCGGGTAGTTCCACGGCGCCACCTGGGCGCAGACGCCGACCGGCTCACGGCGGATGATCGAGGTCATCCCGTCCATGTACTCGCCGGCCGAGCGGCCCTCCAGCATGCGCGCGGCGCCGGCGAAGAACCGGATCTGGTCCACCATCGGCGGCAGCTCCTCGCTGGCCGTCAGGCCCAGCGGCTTGCCGGTGTTCTCCGACTCGGCCGCCACCAGCTCCTCGGCACGCGCCTCAAAGGCGTCGGCGATCGCCAGCAGCGCCTTCTGGCGCTCGGCGGGCGTGGTGTCGCGCCAGCCCGGGAAGGCGGCCGCGGCGGCGGCCATGGCGGCGTCCACGTCGGCCTGCCCGGAGAGCGGGGCGGTGGCGTACACCTCGCCGGTCGCCGGGTTGACCACGTCGGTGGTCCGCCCGTCGGCCGCGTCCTTGAACTCCCCGCCGATGTAGTTGCGCAGACGACGCAGTTCGGTGGTCACTCCAGCCACACTCCTGATCCCATGTCCAACGGTTGAGACAACTCTCCCAGAGTAGTCCCTCTGGTGACGCTTTCGACAGGCCCAGCATGAATGAACTACGAAATCCGTGAGATCGAAGACGATCGACAACGGATTTCATCGGTTCCGGGTTGCGGAACTGTCGACTCCTCGTGCACAGTGATGGCGTGGTCAGTCGAAGCGCAGATACCAGGAACCGGCAGCCGTCCCCTTCGGTCGATGCTGTGTCGCTGGCGATCATCGAGCAACTGCAGGAGGACGGACGCCGTCCCTACGCCGCCATCGGCAAGGCCGTCGGCCTGTCCGAGGCAGCCGTGCGCCAGCGCGTGCAGAAGCTGCTCGACCAGGGCGTCATGCAGATCGTGGCCGTCACCGACCCACTCACGGTGGGGCTGCGGCGCCAGGCCATGGTCGGCATCAACGTCGAGGGCGACGTCGACCCGGTGGCCGACGCGCTGACCGCGATGGCCGAGTGCGAGTACGTGGTGATGACCGCGGGCTCGTTCGACCTGATGGTGGAGATCGTCTGCGAGGACGACGACCACCTGCTGGAAACGATCAACAAGAAGATCCGCGCGCTCCCCGGCGTGCGATCCACCGAAAGCTTCGTTTATCTGAAGCTGAAGAAGCAGACCTACATGTGGGGAACTCGATAACCGTGACCCAGGACCTGTCCAAGACCGCGTACGACCACCTGTGGATGCACTTCACCCGCATGTCCTCGTACGAGAACTCTCCCGTGCCCACCATCGTGCGCGGTGAGGGCACCTACATCTACGACGACAAGGGCAAGCGCTACCTGGACGGTCTCGCCGGACTGTTCGTGGTCAACGCCGGCCACGGCCGCAAGCAGCTGGCCGAGGTCGCCTACAAGCAGGCCCAGGAGCTCGCCTTCTTCCCCGTGTGGTCCTACGCCCACCCGAAGGCCGTCGAGCTCGCCGAGCGCCTGGCCGACTACGCGCCGGGCGACCTGAACAAGGTCTTCTTCACCACCGGCGGCGGCGAGGCCGTCGAGACCGCCTGGAAGCTGGCCAAGCAGTACTTCAAGCTCAAGGGCAAGCCGACCAAGTACAAGGTCGTCTCGCGTGCGGTCGCCTACCACGGCACCCCGCAGGGCGCCCTGTCCATCACCGGTCTGCCGGCGCTCAAGGCCCCCTTCGAGCCGCTCGTCCCGGGCGCCCACAAGGTCCCGAACACCAACATCTACCGCGCCCCGATCCACGGCGACGACCCCGAGGCCTTCGGCCGCTGGGCCGCCGACCAGATCGAGCAGCAGATCCTCTTCGAGGGCCCCGACACCGTCGCCGCGGTCTTCCTGGAGCCGGTGCAGAACGCCGGCGGCTGCTTCCCGCCGCCGCCCGGGTACTTCCAGCGGGTCCGTGAGATCTGCGACCAGTACGACGTGCTGCTCGTCTCCGACGAGGTCATCTGCGCCTTCGGCCGCCTGGGCACGATGTTCGCCTGTGACAAGTTCGGCTACGTGCCCGACATGATCACCTGCGCCAAGGGCATGACCTCGGGCTACTCCCCGATCGGCGCCTGCATCGTCTCCGACCGCGTCGCCGAGCCGTTCTACAAGGGCGAGAACACCTTCCTGCACGGCTACACCTTCGGTGGCCACCCGGTGTCCTCCGCCGTGGCCCTGGCCAACCTCGACATCTTCGACAAGGAAGGCCTCAACCAGCACGTGCTGGACAACGAGGGCGCCTTCCTCAAGACGCTGCAGAAGCTGCACGACCTGCCGATCGTCGGCGACGTCCGCGGCAACGGCTACTTCTACGGCATCGAGCTGGTCAAGGACAAGGAGACCAAGGAGACGTTCACGGACGAGGAGACCGAGCGCGTGCTCTACGGCTTCCTGTCCAAGGCGCTCTTCGACAACGGCCTCTACTGCCGCGCCGACGACCGCGGCGACCCGGTCGTCCAGCTGGCCCCGCCGCTGATCGCCGACCAGCAGCAGTTCGACGAGATCGAGCAGATCCTGCGTACGGTGCTCACCGAGGCCTGGACCAAGCTGTAGGCACAGCTCCCCTTCGGTCCGCCTCCCGGCCCGGATCCTCCGTTCGAGTGAGAACGGGGGGTCCGGGCCGTGTGCTGCCGCCACCGAGCAGCTTTGTCTCTTTACATCTCTTTACGGCGCCAGTGACCGATCCGGCTCCGCTTCGTTCCCCCGGACGGAGGTGTACGCCATGGTGGCTCCACCGGACAACGATGTGCTCTGGGCACGGTCCCTGCACTACTCCCACAGCGGCTCGCCCGGCCTCGTGGCCGTCTCGGTGGGCGTCCGGGAAGGCGAGATCCTCGCCGTCACCGGCCCGCGCGGCAGCGGCAAGACCACTCTGCTGCGCTGCCTGTCCGGGCAGCTGGTGCCGGACCAGGGGGAGGTCTGGTTCAACAGCGTCCCCGTCCACACCATGGGTCCCCTCACCCGTGAGCGGCTGCGCCGCGACCGGTTCGGCTGGCTCGGCCCGCAGCCGCAGCTGCTGCCCGAGCTGCGGGTCTGGGAGAACGCCGCCCTGCCGCTGCTGATCACCGGGGCCGGCCACCGGACCGCCAAGCGCGTGGCCGCCGAATGGCTGGAGCGCCTCGACATCGGCGCCTTCGCGTCCAAGCGCCCCTCCGCCCTGAACCGGGCCGAGGCGCAGCGGGTCGCCCTGGCGCGGGCCCTGGTCAACGAACCCGCGGTGATCTTCGCCGACGAGCCCACCGCCCCGCTGCACCGCGCCGAACGCGCCCTGCTGCTGCGCACCCTCACCACCGCGGCCCGCTCCCACGCCATCACCGTGGTCATGGCCACCCACGACGCCGACTGCGCCGCTGCCGCCGACCGCCGGCTGGCCCTGCTCGACGGGCGCCCGGCCGAGGCCGCGGGCCCCGTACCGCCCACCGACACGGAGGGTCAGGCGGCGTGCTCGCTCTCCGCCTAGTGCGAGGCTCCCGGCCCCTGGTCCAGCTGCGCCGGCTGCTGGTCGCCGCCGCGTCGGCCGGCTCCGGCTTCCTGCTGCTGTTCGTCCTGGCCGGCGCCCTGGACTCCCCTGCCGGATCGTTCCCGCGGCTGCTGTGGACGCTGGTCCCGCTGGCCCTGACCGTCCATCTGGCCGTGGCCGTCGCCCGTACCGACCCGGCCACCCTGCCCCCCGAAGGACTGGACGCGGCCGGGCTCGGGCCCCTGCGGCGGGCCGTGGTCGCGGCCGTCTCCACCGCCGTGGCCTGCACCCTGGGCAGCCTGCTGGCGCTGGCCGCCTTCCTGCACCTGCGCGGCCAACTCACCGGGCTCCCCTTCGACGGTGCCGGGGCGAAGCTGCTGCACGCCGACCGGCCGCTGCCGGTGGCCGCCGCGCTGACCCTGCTCACGGTGCTGCCGCTGACCGCCTCGGCCGCGGCGGCCCTCGCGTCACGGCCCCGGCCGCGGCGCACCCCGCAGACCGAGCTGCCCTGGGGCGTCGCCCTGACCGCGTGCGGGCTGGCCGTGGAGGCGTACGCCGGCCGGGGCCCGGCCGGGATGCTGGCCGGCTGGTCCCTGACCGCCCTGGGACTGGCGCTGGCCGGACCGGCCGTGGTCCACCTCGCGGGGGCCCTGGTGCAGACGGCCCGGCCGGGTGTGCTGCGGCTGCTGGCGGGCCGGGGGCTGCAGGAGGAGGCCGGGCGGGTGGGCCGGGCGCTGGGCGTGCTGTGCGCGGTCGCCGCCGGGGCGCTCACCGTGCCGGCCCTGCGCGAGCGGGCCAGGCAGCGGGGCGCTCGGCGGGTCGT
>NZ_JAJAUY010000203.1 GCF_020532625.1 Streptomyces antimicrobicus
GCCGGTCCCGAGCCCTGCCGCGCCGCTCTCGGTCCCGAGTTGCGCCGGGCGGCCGTCGGTGCCGAGCCTCGCCGCGTGGTCGCCGGTCCCGGGGCCCGCCGCGCCGTCGTCGGTGCCGAGGCCCGCCGTGCCGCTCTCGGTCCCGAGTTGCGCCGGGCGGCCGTCGGTGCCGAGGCCCGCAGTGGCGTCGCCGGTGCCGGGGCCTGCTGTGCGGTCGCCGGTCCCGGTGCTTGCCGCGCGGCCGTCGGCCCCGAGGCTCACCGCGCGGTCGCCGGTGCCGGGGTCCGCCGTGCCGTCGTCGGTGCCGAGCCCTGCCGCGCCGTCGTCGGTGCCGAGTTCCGCCGCGCGGTCGCCGGTCCCGGTGCTTGCCGCGCGGCCGTCGGCCCTGAGCCCCGCCGTGCCGCCGTCAGCCCCGAGGCCCGCCGTGCCCTCGTCGGTGCCGGGGTCTGCCGGGCGGCGGTCGGCCCTGAGCCCCGCCGCGCCGTCGCCGTCGCCGGCGGCGGTGCCGGTGGCGCTGGGGGTGGCGCTGGGGGTGGGGGCGGTGTCCGCCGTGTCGTCGGGGCCGAGTGCCGTCGCGGCGGCCGTCAGTTCCCGGGCTCGCCGTGCCAGCAGTTCCGTGGCTCCCGCCGTGACCTCGGTGTGCAGGGCCGCGACCGTGGTGCGGGACGTGCGCAGGGTGGCCACCTCGCCCAGCATGAACAGGCCCTCCCGGCGCTGGAGTTCCTCGTCCACCACCACCTGGCCGCCGTCCGCGCCGCGCCGCAGGCCCTTGCTGGCGATCCGCAGCCGGCCCAGGTTGAGCCGCTCCAGCTCCTCCCACACCTCGCGCGGCTCGGCCCCGCCTTCCTCCAGCCGGTGCCGGGTGGCCCGGAACGTCTCCGCGTACGGCGTGTCCGCGCAGCGCGTGGCATGGCCCGGCGCGGTGTGCAGCAGCACGGTGCCGGTGCACGCGAGGGCCGCCCGCTGGAAGCCCGGCAGCACCGCCCCGGCCGCGACCGCCTCCCGCGTGAACAGGTAGGCGGTGCCCATCAGCACCCCCACCCGGGCGCCCGCGTCCGCCAGTGGCGCGGCGGCCGCGGCCGCCATCGCCGCGGACCGCGCGTCATGGATGCCGCCCGCGAGGAGCACGTCGAGCGCGGCCCGGTCGGAGTGCGCGAGCAGCCGCTCGATCTGCTCGTCCCACAACGGGAAGGAGGCCCGCGGCCCCACATGACCGCCGCACTCCAGGCCCTCGAAGACGAACCGCCGCGCGCCGTCCGCCAGGTACCGTTCCAGCAGCCCGGGCGAGGGCACGTGCAGGTAGGTCCGGGTCCCGGCGGCCTCCAGCGGCGCGGCCTGGGCCGGCGTCCCGCCCGCGACGACCGCGTACGGCGGCCGTACGGCGGCCACGGCGGCGAGCTGCTCCCGGCGCAGCTCCGGCGGCGCGAAGCCCAGCAGGCCCACGCCCCAGGGCCGGTCACCCAGCCGCCGGGCCGTCTCCGTCAGCAGCGTCCGTACGTCCGGGCCCGCCATCACCGCGAGCGCCAGGTACGGCACCCCGCCGGCCTCGGCCACGGCCGCGGCGAACGCGGCCTGGTCGCTCACCCGCGTCATCGGCCCCTGGGCGACCGGAAGATGACGGCCCGTCGGTTCCGCCTGCAGCGGGCGGGCCCGGTCCGCGGCCGTGAGGTGCCCGGTCACCGCTGCCCGGACCGCCTGGAGGACGCCGCCGGTGGAGCGGTACCGGGCCGCCAGCCGGGCCGCCATGGCACCGTCCTGGCCGACGGGCAGCGGCTGCCGCTCCAGACCCCGCGCACCCAGCCGCTCCGCGACCGGCGCCGCCGGGGGAGCGAGGCCTGGCCGGGTGTACACCCGGTGGCCGTCCACGACCGCCGTCTCGGAGCCGTCCATCGCCCGCAGCGCCGCCACCACGTCGGCGGGCAGCCCCTCCTGCGCCTCGACGGTCAGCGCCAGTTGTACGTCGAGCAGCACGCCGGCGGCTCCGCCCGCCACGGCCGCGGCGGCGGTGTGCGTGCCGATCCCGCCGTACGCCAGCACCGGCACGGTCACCTCGGGGTCCGCCAGCAGCCGCTGGAGCAGCACGAACGTGGTGGTCCCGCCGACCCGGCCGCCGGCCTCGTGCCCCTTGGCCACGAGCGCCACCGCCCCGGCGGCCACCGCCGCGGTGGCCTCGGCGTGCCCGACGACCTCGGCCCACACCCGGCGCCGCCCGCTCGCGGCCCAGGCGCCCGCCTCGGCGAACCGGGCCGGGTCGGCGAGCAGCACCGTGTCCACCTCGGCGGGCAGCGCGTCCGGGCCCAGCGGGCACCCGGCCGGCACCCGGACGCCGTAGCCGCGGCCGAGCCACCGGGCCATCTCGGCGAAGGCGCGCCGCGCCGCGGCAGGGTCCCGGCCGAGGTCGAGCAGGCCGAGGGAGCCGGCGCGCTCGGCCGCCGTCACGATCCGCGACTGAGGTTCCTCGAAGGGGCTGAGCGCGACGACGAGGTCACGATGGCCGTCGGACTGGGCGGGCGTGGGGGTCACGGGGTTCCTCTTCCGGTGCGGGCGGACGGTGTCCGGGGGTCCGTGGGCGTCGGCGAAGGGGCGGGGGCCGGGGTGCCCGGTGGGGCGGGGACGGTGCTCGATGGGGCTGGGGTGCCCGGTGGGGCGGGGACGTGCCCGAGGGGCAGGAGCGCCCGTTGTGACGGGAGTGCCCTGTGGGGCCGGGCGGCTGACGGCGGGCGGGCGGGCGGACGGGCGAGCGGGCGGGCGGACGGGCGAGCGGGCGGGCGAGCGGGCGGGCGAGCGGGCGCTCGGGTAGTCGGCCGAGCGGCAGAGCGGCACAGCGGCAGAGCGGGCGAGCGGGCGGTCGGGCGAGCAAGCGAGCGGGGGACGGGCGAGCAAGCGGGCGGGCGCTCGGGCGGGCGATGGGGCAGTCAGCCGAGCGGGCGGTCGGGCGGTCGGGCGAGCGAACGAGTGGGGGACGGGCGAGCAAGCGAGCAGGCAGTCGGGCGAGTGGTCGGGCGAGCGAGCGGTCAGTCGGCCGAGCGGAGGAGCGGGTGAGCGGGCGAGCGGGCAGGCCGGGGGCAGGGCTGCCGTGTCACATGTCACGGGGAGCGGGCAGTGATCACCGGCCCGCGTCCGGACCGGGAAGTGCGGTACGCCTGGAGCAGTACGACGCTGGGCGGCGGTGCGTCGGCCCCGAGCCCCGAGCGTCCCGAGCGCCATTCGAGCTCCGGGTGCCGAGCCCCGAGCCCGGACCCCGGCCTCGGGCGCCGAGCCCCGAGCCCCGGGCGCCGAGCTCCGGCCCCGAGCCCCGGGCCCCAGGGCCCGCGCGCCGAACGCGGCCAGGTGGTGGCCGGAGCCCACCACCCACCCCGGCCGGCTGGAACGGTGGTCGATCTCCCCGCCGCCGCGCAGCATCGTGCGGCGGCCGACCGGCAGTGTCAACGCCCATACGGAGCCAGGAAGTTCGCTTCCGTCGCACCGGCGGTACCCGTCCGGTCCCGCCGCGCCCCCCGGCCGTCGGGCCGGTGGCCTGCGGCATCGCCCCCGCCGGGGCCCGGATCCGGCCCTGCCGCGCGGCCGTCCGGAGGGCCGCGGGACATGCCGCGACGGCATGCGTCGATGCCGAAGCGGGCATGAACGCGGCCCGCGGGCCGCGTATTTGTTCACCTGGCTGCCCCTTACAGCTTCAGCATCACGCGGTTACCGTCCGGTCATGACCCCCACACTCGCGCAACTCCGCTACCTGGTCGCCGTGGCCGACTGCCGCTCGATCACGAGCGCGGCCTCCTCGGTCTTCGTCGCGCAGTCCGCACTCTCCCGTGCCGTCCAGGCCATGGAGCGCGATCTGGGCGTCGAACTCCTCGCCCGCCGCGGCAGAGGGGTGGACCTCACCCCGGAGGGCGCCCAGGTGGTCCGGCTCGCCCGCACGGTGCTCGACGCGGTCGAGGCCATCGAGGACATCGGGGCCGCGGCCGCCCGGCAGACCCGCGCGACCCTGACCCTCGTCGCCACCCCCACCCTGGCCGTCGACCTCGCCGTCGACCTGGTGCCGGCCTTCACCGAGCGGCACCCGGGCATCGACGTGCGGCTCGACCAGCACGCCAGCCGGGAGTCGGTGGTGCTCGAACTCACCCAGGGGCGGGCAGAGCTGGCCCTCGTGGACCTCCCCGTCGACAAGGAGCTGACCACCCATCACATCCAGGAGCGCGAGGTCGTGCTGATCTCGCCGCACGGCTCCCGGCTGCCCGACCCGGTGCCGTTCCGCGCGCTCGACGGGCTGCCGCTGATCCTGCCCACCCCGGGCACCGGCCGGCGCACCGAGATGGAGGCCATGTTCAGCGTCCTGGGCGTGCGCCCGGTGCCCGCCCTGGAGGTGGACGAACGGCTGGCCTGGGTCACCGGCGTGACCGACGGCAAGGGCTCGCTCATTTGGTACCGGGACGTGGTGGTACGGGCCTTCGGCCACCGGGCCGAGGTGCGGTCCTTCACCCCGCCGCTGCTGCGCCCGGTGGGCATCGCGCACGCCCGCCGCCCGCTCAGCCGCGCCGCCCGGGCCTTCATCGCCCACGCCCGGCGCAAGGCCCCCGTGCGGGAACCCGCCCGCTGACGGCGTCCGCCGAGGTATGCCCGCCCGGCATCGAACGATGCTCAAACAGTACGCGCACCCCTCTGGCACCCCTTCCTGACGTGCCATCAGATGGTGGGCATGTCTCGACTCCTCGCACCCCCACGGGCCGCCGCTCTGCTCACGACGGCCCTCGCGACGGCACTGGCGGCCCTTGGCTGGGCCGCCACCGCCACGGCCACCCCCACGGGCACGCCCACGGCCACCCCCGCCGCCACCCCCGCCGCTACCGCCACCGCCACCCCCGCGGCTCCCGCCACCGGGGCGGCGCGGACCGCGCCCGGCGGGTCGTTCGCCCCCGAGAAGCAC
The DNA here is from genome assembly GCF_020532625.1 of Streptomyces antimicrobicus. Classification (GTDB taxonomy): domain Bacteria; phylum Actinomycetota; class Actinomycetes; order Streptomycetales; family Streptomycetaceae; genus Streptomyces; species Streptomyces antimicrobicus. The sequence continues at coordinate 4,922 of NZ_JAJAUY010000203.1, forward strand.
TGCACCCTGCCCGGTGGCCTGGCCGAGATCAGCGGCCTGGCCGCGAGCCGCAAGCACCCCGGAGTCCTCTACGCGGTCAACGACAGCGGCAACACCAACCAGGTGTTCGCCGTGGACTGTTCGACCGCCACCGGCCGACTGCGGGCCACCTTCACCGTGTCCGGCGCCACCAACACCGACTGGGAGGCACTGGCCCTCGGCAAGGATCCCCAGGGTCGGACCGCCCTCTTCGTCGGCGACATCGGGGACAACCTCAGCAGCCGCGCCGAGCTGACCGTGCACAGTTTTCCCGAGCCCGACCAGCTCGCCGACGCCGCCGTCACCCCGACCTCGTACCGCTTCGCCTACGCCGACGGCCGGCACGACGCCGAATCGCTGCTCGCCGACCCGGTGACCGGCCGGCTCCACGTCGCGAGCAAGCTGATCGGCGCGCCCGGCCGGCTCTACCAGGCGCCGCTGCCGCCGGTGGCCGGCGCGCTGAACACCCTCACCGCCGTCCGGCCCGGTCCCGTCTTCGCCACCGACGGCGCCTTCTCGCCGTCCGGGGCCTCGTACGTCCTGCGCAGCGGCGGTCCGCTGGGTGCCGACACGGCCTCGGTGTACGACACCGCGGGGACCAAGCTCGCCGACGTCGCGCTGCCCGCCCAGTCGCAGGGTGAGACCGTCACCTACGCCGACTGCACCACGCTGCTCGTGGGTTCCGAGAACGACACCCAGATCTGGCGCGTCCCCCTCCCGGCCGCCGCCACCCCCGGCTGCGCAGGCACGCCGACCCCGACCCCCACGCCCACCCCGACCCCGACACCCACCCCGACCCCGACACCCACCCCGACCCCTACCCCGGGCGATCTCACGATCACCGACCCCGGCCCCCAGACCTGCAAGGTCAACCAGTCCTGCACCGTTCCCCTCGCCGCCACCGGCGGCAAGGCCCCCGTCCGCTGGAGCGCCACCGGCCTGCCCTGGGGTCTGGGCATCGACGCCGCGACCGGACGCATCAGCGGCAAGCCCTGGGGGAGCGGCACCCTCCGGATCACCGTGACCGCCACCGACGCCACCCCCACCACCGCCCGCGCCACCTTCCCCCTCACCCTCACCTGGTGGTGAGACGCACTTGAACAACTCCCCGTCCGCCCTGCACTGTTCGCAGAATGAGCGAACAGACTGAGCCGTACCGCATCGACCCCGCCGGCGGCTGCCCCCACGCCCTCAACGCCCGGCTGCGCGAGCGCGGCGCCGTCGCGGAGGTCGTCCTGCCCGGCGGGGTCCCCGGTGCGGTCGTCCTCGGGCACGAGGAACTCAAGGAGCTGCTCGGCCACCCCGATGTGGCCAAGTCCGCCCGGCACTTCACCGCCCTCCAGGAGGGCGCCATAGCCCGCGACTGGCCGCTGCGCGCCTTCGCCGACGCGCAGGGCATGCACACCGCCGACGACGAGGACCACCGCCGGCTGCGGTCGCTGGTCAGCAGCGCCTTCACCGCCCGCCGGGTCGAGGCACTGCGCCCGCGCGTCGAGGCGCTCACCGCCGAACTGCTCGACGACCTCGCCCGCGCCGCGACCGAGGCGCCGGACGGGGTCGCGGACCTGCGGACCCATGTCGCGCTGCCGCTCCCGATGAGCGTCATCTGCGAGCTGCTGGGCGTGGACCCGGAGCACCGCGGACGGCTGCACGAGCTGTCGTACAAGGTCATCATCGCCACCGACACCACTCCCGCCGAGGCGATGGCCGCCGTCAAGGAACTCGTCGAGCTGATGGGGACGATCGCCGCCGCCCGCCGCGAGCGGCCCGGCGACGACCTGACCAGCGCCCTGATCCAGGCCCGCGAGGCGGACGGCGACCGGCTCAGCGAGGCCGAACTCGGCGGCACCATGCGGCTGATGCTCGTCGCCGGCCACGAGACCACCCTGAACCTGATCACCAACGCGGTCCGCGCCCTGTGCACCCACCGCGACCAACTCGCCTTGGTCCAGGAGGGCAAGGCCACCTGGAACGACGTGGTGGACGAGACCCTGCGCTGGGACGGGCCCGTCAGCTGGTTCCCGTTCCGCTACCCGACCCGCGACCTCCGGCTCGCTGGGACGCTCGTCCCCCGGGGCACCCCGGTCCTCGCCGGCTACACCGCCGCGGGCCGCGACGCGCGCGCGTACGGGCCCGACGCCGACCGCTTCGACCTGACCCGGCCCGGCTCCGCGCGCAACCTCTCCTTCGGGCACGGCGCCCACTACTGCCTGGGCGCCCCGCTCGCCCGGATGGAGGCCACCATCGCCCTGGAGCAGCTGTTCACCCGCTTCCCCGACCTCGACCTGGCCGTCCCCGAGGCCGAACTGCCCCACCAGAAGAGCTTCATCGGCAACAGCGTCGAGACACTGCCGGTCCGGCTGACCCGCTGATACCCGCTGACCCACTGACACCCGCTGACTCACTGATACCCGCTGATATCCGCCGACCTGGTGATCTGGTGATCTGGTGACCTGGTGACCTGCTGACCTGCGGATCCGTCAGCGTCCCGGCCGGACGTCGACCTCGACGCGGTGCCAGCCGGTCGCCCCGTCGGGCGCCGGCGGAGTGCGGCGTTCCGGCTGGGGCGTGCCCGTACGGTCCGTGGCGCGGACCTCCAGGACGTGGTGTCCGGGGGCCGCGTCCCACGTCCAGACCCACTGGCGCCAGGTGTCGACGCCGTCCTGCGCGGCGAGCCGTGCCTCCTGCCAGGGGCCGCCGTCGACCCGGACCTCGACCCGTTCCACGCCCCGGTGCTGGGCCCAGGCCACCCCGGCCACCGGCACCCGACCCGCGCGCGGGGTGGCGAACGCTCGGGGGGTGTCGATCCGGGACTGCGTCTTCACCGGCGCCCGCGCGGCCCAGCCGCGGCGCACCCAGTACGCGTCGTAGGCGTCGAAGGTCGTCAGCCGCAGCTCCCGCAGCCACTTGCACGCGGAGACGTACCCGTACAGGCCCGGTACGACCATCCGCACCGGGAAGCCGTGCTCGAACGGCAGCGGCTCGCCGTTCATCCCGACGGCCAGCAGCGCCTCCCGGCCGTCCAGCACGGTCTCGACGGGCGTGCCGATGGTCATCCCGTCCACCGACCGGGCCACCAGCTGGTCGGCCGGGCCGCCCTCGGACGGCGCCCGGACCCCCGCCTCGCGCAGCAGGTCGGCCAGCCGTACGCCGAGCCAGCGGGCGTTGCCGACGAGGTCGCCGCCCACCTCGTTGGAGACACAGGCCAACGTGATGTCGTGCTCGACCAGCGGCCGGGCCAGCAGGTCCGCGAAGGACAGGGTGAGCGGCGTACGGACCCCGTCGCCGTGCAGGGTCAGCGACCAGTCGTCCGCGTCCACCCGGGGCACCACCAGGGCCGTGTCGATGCGGTAGAAGTCCCGGTTCGGGGTGACGAAGGGCACCGCGCCGGGCACCGCCACGCCCGCGCCCGCCGGCACCGGCGGAGCCGGGACGGCCGGTGGCGGCAAGGTCAGCGCGGACCGCGACGCGGTCGCGCCGGCCGACCCGAACGCGCCCAGCGAGCGCTCCGTGCGCGTCG
>NZ_JAJAUY010000204.1 GCF_020532625.1 Streptomyces antimicrobicus
AACTGCGCGGGGGCGCGACGGCGCCCGGCGGCTGGCGCACGGTGGTGCCGCAGGCCCTGGTCGTGGCGTTCCTGGCCGGTGGCACCACCGCCTTCGTCGCCGCCGACAAGTCCGTCCGGCTGACCGTCGACGGCGTCCCCCGCACCCTGCACACCTTCGCCGACGACGTCGGCGAGCTGCTCGCCGCCGAGGGCCTCGGCGTCGGCTCCCACGACCTCGTCGCCCCCGCCCGGCACACCGGCCTCGACGACGGCGACGAGGTCGTCGTCCGCTACGGGCGCCCGCTGCGCCTGACCCTCGACGGCCAGAGCCGCCAGGCGTGGACCACCTCCCGGACCGTCGACGCCGCCCTGCGCCAGCTCGGGGTGCGGGTCGAGGGCGCGTACCTGTCGGTCCCCCGCACCACCCCCGTCCCCCGCGACGGTCTCACCCTCCACGTCCGCACCGAACGCAGCGTCACCTTCATGGCCGACGGCCGCGAGACGACCATCCGCACCAACGCCGCCACCGTCCGCGAGGCCCTGGACCAGGCCGGCATCACCCTCCAGGGCGAGGACTCCACGTCCGTGGCGCCCGACTCCTTCCCGCGCGACGGCCAGACCGTCACCGTCCTGCGCATCACCGGCACCCGCGAGGTCCGCGAGGAGCGCATCCCGTTCGAGACCGAGCGGGTCGAGGACGACACCCTCTTCGCCGGCACCGAGGTCGTCGAACAGGCCGGCCGCCCCGGGGCCCGCCGCGTCACCTACGCCCTGCGCACCGTCAACGGCGTCCGCCAGAAGCCCCGCAAGATCGCCGAGGAGACGGTGCGCGAGCCCGTCAACGCCCGCGTCCTGGTCGGCACCAAGCCGCTGCCGACCTCCGTCGCCGGCGCCGACGGCCTGAACTGGGGCGCGCTGGCCCAGTGCGAGTCCGGCGGCCGGCCCTCGGCCACCGACCCCTCGGGGACGTACGGCGGGCTGTACCAGTTCGACGTGAGCACCTGGCAGGCCCTCGGCGGCAGCGGCCGCCCGCAGGACGCCAGCGGCGAGGAGCAGACCTACCGGGCCAAGAAGCTCTACGTGCAGCGGGGGGCGAGTCCGTGGCCCCACTGCGGCCGTAGGCTTTACCGGTGAGCACCGCAGAGCAGCACGAGCAGCACGAGCAGCACGACGGCCCCGGGGGCGGCGACGCCCTCCTCGGGCCTGCCGACATCCGCGAACTGGCCGAGGCGCTCGGCGTCCGCCCGACGAAGCAGAAGGGCCAGAACTTCGTCATCGACGCCAACACGGTCCGCCGGATCGTGCGCACCGCCGACGTCCGCCCCGACGACGTCGTGGTCGAGGTCGGTCCCGGGCTCGGCTCGCTGACGCTCGCCCTGCTGGAGGCCGCCGACCGGGTCACGGCCGTCGAGATCGACGACATCCTGGCCGCCGCGCTGCCGGCGACCATCGCCGCCCGCATGCCGCGCAAGGCCGACCGCTTCGCGCTGGTCCACTCCGACGCCATGCTGGTGCAGGAGCTGCCCGGGCCGGCCCCGACCGCGCTGGTCGCGAACCTGCCGTACAACGTGGCGGTGCCCGTCCTGCTGCACATGCTCGACCGCTTCCCCACCATCGAGCGCACCCTCGTCATGGTCCAGGCGGAGGTGGCCGACCGGCTCGCCGCCCGGCCGGGCAACAAGGTCTACGGGGTCCCCTCGGTCAAGGCCAACTGGTACGCGGACGTCAAGCGGGCCGGTGCCATCGGCCGCAACGTCTTCTGGCCCGCCCCGAACGTCGACTCCGGGCTGGTCTCCCTGGTCCGCCGGGCCGAGCCGGTGAGGACCACCGCCTCCAAGGCCGAGGTCTTCACCGTGGTGGACGCCGCGTTCGCGCAGCGGCGCAAGACGCTGCGGGCCGCGCTGGCCGGCTGGGCGGGCTCGGCCGCCGCCGCCGAGGCCGCACTCGTCGCGGCCGGGATCTCGCCGCAGGCGCGGGGCGAGGCGCTGACCGTGGAGGAGTTCGCGGCGATCGCCGAGCACAAGGTGGCGGGGCCGCAGGCCGCGGAGCACGAGGGGGCCGGGCAGTGAGCGCCGCCGCCGTGACCGTACGGGCCCCCGCCAAGGTCAACGTCCAGCTCGCGGTCGGTGCCCCCCGGCCGGACGGCTTCCACCCCCTGGCCAACGTCTTCCTGGCCGTCTCGCTCCACGACGAGGTCACCGCCACCCCGGCCGGCAGCCTCACGGTGACCTGCTCCGGCCCCGACGCCGGCCAGGTCCCCCTGGACCGGACGAACCTGGCCGCCCGCGCGGCCGAGCTGCTGGCCGCCCGGCACGGGATCGCCCCGGACGTCCACCTCCACATCGCCAAGGACATCCCGGTCGCGGGCGGCATGGCCGGCGGCAGCGCCGACGGCGCCGCCGCCCTGCTGGCCTGCGACGCGCTGTGGGGCCTGAACACCCCCCGCGCCGAACTCCTCGACATCTGCGCCGAACTCGGCAGCGACGTGCCGTTCAGCCTGGTCGGCGGCGCCGCCCTGGGGACCGGGCGGGGCGAGGTGCTCACCCCGGTCGAGGCGGGCACCTTCCACTGGGTCTTCGCGGTGGCCGACGGCGGCCTGTCCACGCCCGCGGTGTTCCGCGAGTTCGACCGGCTCACCGCCGACGCCGCGCTCCCGGCCCCGCAGGCCGACCCGGCCCTGCTGGCCGCCCTGCGCTCGGGCGACCCCGACGCGCTCGCCGCGACCGTGGCCAACGACCTCCAGCCCGCCGCGCTGTCGCTGCGCCCGCAGCTGGCCGACACCCTGGCCGTGGGCACCGGCGCGGGCGCGCTGGCCGCGCTGGTCTCCGGCTCCGGGCCCACCACGGCCTTCCTCGTCCGCGACGAGGAGTCCGCGCTGAAGGTCGCCGCCGCCCTCCAGGCCTCGGCCACCTGCCGCACCACCCGCACCACCACGTCCCCCGCCCCGGGCGCCACCGTCCTGACCGCCTGAGACCGACCGCCGCGCCCGCCCGGGTCTGCGCACCCGGACGGGCCGGGCAGGTACTCAGAGGCGGTTGAGTACGTGTGCCCTGCCGGGCGGTGGCGGGGGGCCGTGAGGGTGGGGGCATGGGAAATTCCGTCGCCGCACTGGCCGCCGCCACGCCGACCGGCCGGGACCGGTACGTCGACCTGCTGCGGGTCGCGTCGCTCGGGACCGTCGTCCTCGGCCACTGGCTGATGGCCGCCGTCACCCCGCAGGGCATGGGCAACCTGCTCGCCGTCGTCCCCGCGCTCCAGCCGCTGACCTGGCTGCTCCAGGTCATGCCGGTGTTCTTCCTCGTCGGGGGCTTCTCGCACGCGCTGTCCTACCGCTCGCTCGCCCGCCGCCACCCCGACCGCTCCGTCTACGCCGCCTTCCTGCGGGCCCGCCTGCGGCGCCTGCTGCGGCCCACGCTGGTGTTCGTGCTCGTGTGGACCGCCGCCGCGGGCGCGCTCCAGCTCGCCGGGGGCGGCGGCGGGCTCACCGGCGCGGCCCTGCGGATGATCACCCAGCCGCTGTGGTTCATCGGCATCTACCTGGCGATGGTCGCCCTCACCCCGCCGCTGCTGCGCCTCCACGAGCGCCACGGCTGGGGCGCCTTCGCCGCGCTCGCGGCCGCCGCCGCGGCCGTGGACCTGCTGCGGTTCGCCGCCGGCGTCCCGTACGTGGAGTTCCTCAACTTCGCCTTCGTCTGGCTGGCCGTGCACCAGCTCGGCTTCCTGCGCGCCGACGGCCGTCTGACCCGGCCCGGACTGCTGGCCGGCCTCGGGCTCGCCGGGGCGGTGCTGCTCGTGGCGTTCGGGCCGTACCCGCTGTCCATGGTGGGGATGCCCGGCGAGAAGGTGTCCAACATGGCGCCGCCCACCCTCGCCCTGCTCGCCCACGGGATCTGGCTCACCGGGGCCGTGCAGCTGCTCGCCCGGCCCGCCGCCGGGCTGCTGCGGCGGCCGCGGGTCTGGCGGGGCGTCGTGGCCGCCAACGGGATCGCCATGACCGGCTTCCTGTGGCACCTGACCGCCATGCTCGGCGTCTACGCCGCCCAGCTCGGCCTCGGGCTCGCCCTGCCGGAGCCCGCCTCCGCCGCCTGGTGGGCGCAGGTGCCGCCGCGCCTGCTGGCCGCGCTCGCGCTGACCGGCGTACTCGTCGCCGTGTTCCGGCGGTACGAGACCCCCGGCCTCCCGCGCTCGGGGCCCGCGACCGGCCCCGCGCCCGCGACCGGCCCCGCGACGGCAACCGGCCCCGCGAGGGCAACCGGGACCGGGTCCGGGTCCGGCTCCGGCGCCGGGTCCGCGCCGCGCGCCGCGCTGGGCGCCGCGCTCTGCCTCTTCGGCGTGCTCGGGCTGTCCATGACCGGTCTCGGCGGGCTGTTCGAAGGCCGTACCGCCGTGCTCGTCGCCGTTCCCGTCACGGCTCCGGTGGCCATCGGGATGGTCCTGAGCGGCTGGTTGCTGGTCGAGCGCTGGGCCGGGTCCGGGACCGTTAGGCTGAGGGGCTGAGAGATCCCTTTCCCTGGAGCGCGTCTGATGGCCGTCAATCTGGTCAATGTCGAGGCAGTCAGCAAGGTGTACGGCACCCGCACCTTGCTCGACGGCATCTCCCTCGGCGTGTCCGAGGGGGACCGGATCGGAGTCGTCGGCCGCAACGGTGACGGCAAGACCACCCTGATCCGCATCCTCACCAAGCTGGAGGAGCCCGACACCGGCCGGGTCACCCACACCGGTGGGGCCCGCATGGGGATCCTCACCCAGCACGACTCGCTCGACCCCGCCGCGACCATCCGCCACGAGATCATCGGCGACATGGCCGACCACGAGTGGGCCGGCAACGCCAAGATCCGCGACGTCCTCACCGGCCTGTTCGGCGGCCTGGACCTGCCCGGCTTCGACCAGGGCCTGGACACCGTCATCGGCCCGCTCTCCGGCGGCGAGCGCCGCCGCATCGCGCTCGCCCGGCTGCTCATCGCCGAGCAGGACCTGCTGGTCCTGGACGAGCCCACCAACCACCTCGACGTCGAGGGCATCGCCTGGCTGGCCCGGCACCTGCAGGAGCGGCGCTCGGCGCTGGTCTGCGTCACCCACGACCGCTGGTTCCTCGACCAGGTCTGCACCCGCATGTGGGACGTGCAGCGCGGCGAGGTCCACGAGTACGAGGGCGGCTACAGCGACTACGTCTTCGCCCGCGCCGAGCGCGAGCGCATCGCGGCCACCGAGGAGGCCAAGCGGCAGAACCTGATCCGCAAGGAGCTGGCCTGGCTGCGCCGCGGCGCCCCCGCCCGTACGTCCAAGCCGCGCTTCCGGGTCGAGGCCGCCAACGAGCTGATCGCGGACGTGCCCCCGCCGCGCGACCGCAGCGAGCTGATGCGCTTCGCCAGCTCCCGGCTCGGCAAGACCGTCTTCGAGCTGGAGAACGTCTCCGTCCAGGCCGGCTCCAAGCTGCTGCTCAAGCACCTGACCTGGCAGCTCGGCCCCGGCGACCGGATCGGCCTGGTCGGCGTCAACGGCGCCGGCAAGACCTCGCTGCTGCGGGCCCTGGCCGAGGCCGCCCGTACCCAGGGCGAGTCCCAGCCCGCCGCCGGCACCGTCACCGTCGGCCGGACCGTGAAGCTCGCCTACCTCTCCCAGGAGGTCGGCGAACTCGACCCGTCCCTGCGGGTCCTGGAGGCCGTCCAGCGCGTGCGCGACCGGGTGGACCTCGGCAAGGGCCGCGAGATGACGGCCGGTCAGCTGTGCGAGACGTTCGGCTTCACCAAGGAGAAGCAGTGGACGCCGGTCGGCGACCTCTCCGGCGGTGAGCGGCGCCGGCTGCAGATCCTGCGGCTGCTGATGGACGAGCCGAACGTGCTCTTCCTCGACGAGCCCACCAACGACCTCGACATCGAGACCCTGACCCAGCTGGAGGACCTCCTCGACGGCTGGCCCGGTTCGATGATCGTCATCTCCCACGACCGGTTCTTCATCGAGCGCACCACCGACACCGTGATGGCCCTGCTCGGCGACGCCACCTTGCGGATGCTGCCGCGCGGCCTGGACGAGTACCTGGAACGCCGTCAGCGGATGGTCGAGGCGGCGGCGCCGGCGGCGCCCGCGCCCGCGGTCAAGGAGAAGTCCGCCGGTGACGCGCGGGCCGCGAAGAAGGAACTGCAGAAGATCGAGCGCCAGCTCAACAAGCTGGCCGACCGCGAGACGAACCTGCACGCCCAGATCGCCGACCACGCCACCGACTTCGAGAAGGTCGCCCGCCTCGACGCCGAGCTGCGGGAACTGCTCGCGGAGCGCGAGGACTTGGAGATGCGCTGGCTGGAGCTGGCCGAGGAGGTCTAGCCTCCCGCCCGCCGCCTCAGCGCCGCCGCGGCCGCCCCGGACGCGCGAATCCCGGTCGGTCCGACCCGATAACGACGGCGTCACAGGCCGGTCCGCCCTTGGGAACAGGGGTGCGACCGGCCTCGGTGCGTCCCGCGCCGGGTGATACAAAGGTGATCCCCCCACGCCCTGCCCCCAGTCCGCTGGGGGACCCCGGACCCGCCGAAGGTATGCGCTGATGACTGTGCCGCCCCCGCCGCCGAACCAGCCGCCCGGACCCGACGGTTACGGGCACCTTCCGGGGCCGCCGCCGCAGCCGCCGCAGGGGTACGGCCATCCGCAGGCGCCCAACCCGTACGCCCAGCCGTACCCGCAGCAGCCGCAGCCGCCCCACGCGCAGCCGCAGCAGGCCTGGGGCCCGTACCCGACGCAGCCGCAGCACCCGCAGCACCCGCAGCCTCCGCTGCCGGGCGCGCCCGGCGGTCCGGGCGGTCCGGGCGGCCCCGGCGGCCCCGGTGGCCGCTCCCGCAACAAGCTGGCCGTCGTCGTGGCCGCCGCCGTGGCCGGTGTGCTGGTGCTCGGCGCGGGCGGCTACTTCCTCCTCTCCGGCGACGACAAGGGCGGCGCGACGCCGCAGTCGCAGGGCTCCGCGCCCGCCGACGGCAAGCCCTCCGGCTCGCCCTCCGTCGACAAGGGCGACGGCAACGGCGGCGGTGGCCAGGAGATGGACCTCAACTCGGGCCGCAAGCCCGGCGAGGACAAGGTCCTGTGGGTCAAGACCAACAGCGTCGAGCTGCCCGGCGCCGGCGCCGACGCGCCCGCCCAGTGGGTCGTCGGCGACACCGTCGTCAAGGCGATGTACAAGACCGTCACCGCCTACGGCGCGGCCGACGGCAAGGAGCGCTGGACGGTCTCGTTCCCCCAGAAGATCTGCACGGCGACCGACCTCACCACCGCCGACGCCAAGACCGTCGTCGGCTTCATGAGCGGCGAGGCCGACAACGCCAAGTGCAACCAGCTCAAGGGCATCGACCTCAAGGCGGGCAAGGAGACCTGGACCAAGGAGGTCCCCGAGGAGGGGCCCTTCGACATCATGGTCTCGCCCACCCTGGCCATCGCCGGTGACACCGTGACCGTCAGCCGGATGGGCCCGACCAGCGGCTTCAAGGTCAGCACGGGCGACAAGGTGTTCGCCCGCACGGAGCAGCCCACCACCGACGGCCGCTGCGTCCCGGAGACCTACGCCGGCGGCACCAAGCTGGTCGCCGTCGCCCGCTGCGTGGACGAGTCCCAGGAGGTCCAGGGCTCCGACCCGGCCACCGGGAACACCACCTGGACCTACAAGCTCCCCAAGGAGTGGAAGGTCACCAAGGTCTACTCCGTCGACCCGGTGGTCGTCGACGTCACCAACAAGACCAAGAAGGAGCGCGCCGTCGCCGTCCTCGGACCCGACGGGAAGCTGCGCACCCAGCTCAGCGGCGACGGCAACTTCGCCGCCGAGTGCAACCTGACCCTGCTGGACCGCTCGCTGCAGAACTGCCAGGGCGCGGTCGTCGACGGCCCGGCGAACACGATGTACCTGCCCACCGACGGCCGCTCCAACGAGATCGCCGCGTTCGACCTGACCACGGGCAAGGTCAAGTGGCGCACCCCGGCCGGCCAGGGCCGCCGGCTGCTGCCGCTGAAGGCGGAGAACGGGCAGCTGTACGCGTACCTGGACGCGGAGCGGGACAAGGGCGGCGAGGTGTGGACCCTCCCGGCGGCCGGCGGCAAGCCGACCCCGGTGCTGCGCAACCCCTCGCCCCCGGCCGCGCCGGTCGAGAACGCCTTCTTCGCCCCGCAGCTGGACTACGTGGACGGACGCCTGTTCATCTCCTCCACCCGCATGCTCGGCAGCACCAAGGGCGGACAGGAGAAGCTCCTGATGGTCTTCGGCAAGTGAGTCCCGGGCAGTGAATCTTCGGCAAGTGACGAGAGGCAACAGCACCTGATGAGTACCCCGCCGCCCCCACCGAACCAGCCGCCGGCCGGCGGCTTCGGCGCGCCGCAGGATCCGCGCTCCGGCGGTTACGGCACGCCGCCGCAGCCCCCGGCCCAGCCGCCGCAGCCTCCGCAGGCCCCG
>NZ_JAJAUY010000205.1 GCF_020532625.1 Streptomyces antimicrobicus
CCGCCGCGGCCCGCTCGGCCGCGGCCCGGGCCCGGTTGGCCCGCGAGTCCTCCGGTTCCAGCGGGATCGGGGAGCCCCGCAGCGGCTCGTCGGCCGTCCGCGGCAGCGTCAGGCGGAACTGCGAGCCGCCGCCGGGCTCGCCCCAGGCCTGCAGCCAGCCGCCGTGCAGCCGGGCGTCCTCCACCGCGATCGACAGGCCGAGGCCGGTCCCGCCGGTGGTACGGGCGCGCGCCGGGTCGGCCCGCCAGAAGCGGTTGAAGACCCGGGTCGCCTCGCCCGGCTTGAGGCCGACGCCGTAGTCGCGGACCGCGACGGCGACCGCGCCGCCGGCGGAGGCCAGGCGCACCACGACGTCGCGCCCCTCGCCGTGCTCGACGGCGTTGACGACCAGGTTGCGCAGCACGCGCTCCACCCGCCGGGCGTCGGCCTCGGCCACCACCGGCTGGGTGTCGCCGAGCACCCGGATCCGGGTGCCTTTGCGCTCGGCCAGCGGCTCGGCGCCGTCGATGACCCGGCGTACGACGTCGCGCAGGTCGATGGGCTCGGCCTCCAGGGCGGCGGCCCCGGCGTCGAAGCGGCTGATCTCCAGCAGGTCCGCGAGCAGCGACTCGAACCGGTCGAGCTGCCCGGCCAGCAGTTCGGCCGACCGCGCGGTGACGGGGTCGAAGTCGACCCGGGCCTCGTGGATGACGTCGGCGGCCATCCGGACGGTGGTCAGCGGGGTGCGCAGCTCGTGCGAGACGTCGGAGACGAACCGGCGCTGCATCCGCGAGAGGTCCTCCAGCTGCTGGATCTTGTGATGGAGGTTCTGGGCCATCTTGTTGAAGGCCTCGCCGAGCCGCGCGATGTCGTCCTCGCCGGTGACCTTCATCCGCTCCTGGAGCTTGCCGGCCGACAGCCGCTCGGCGATCCCGGCGGCCATCCGTACGGGGGTGACGACCTGGCGCACCACCAGCCAGGCGATCGCGCCGAACAGCACGACCACGAACAGCCCCGCCGTGGCGATGGTGCCTTTGACCAGGTTGAGGGACTCCTCCTCCTGTGTCAGCGGGAAGAGGTAGTACAGGTCGTACGGGATGCCGTTGATGTCGGTGAGGCGCTTGCCGACCACGAGCGCCGGCTCGGACGGCTTGTCGGAGCCGGTGTAGCGGATCCGCGCGAACGACTGGTAGGTGCCGGTGGTGTGGTTGACGGCCTTGCGCAGCGCCGGCGGGATGCTCGCCGTGGGATCGACGTCGCCGGAGGCGCGCGCCCCGCGCACGCCGGAGTCCTTCTCGCCGCTGCCCGCGCCCAGCGCGACCACCTCGAACGCCGACTGGCCGCCGCTGGCCAGCTGCGAGACGAGCGAGTTCATCCACGTACTGGCGTCGCGGCCGACCTTGGTGTCCACGGCGGTGGCGTCGGCGCCGTCCGCCACGGACGCGGTGTTGGCCTTCTCCTGCGCGACCGCGAAGCCGCCGGCGGCCTGACTGATCGCCGCGTCCTCCTTGGCCTCCAGCAGACCCCGGCTGACCTGGGCGATCACGACGAACCCCAGGAGCAGGACCACGGCCAGCGACATCAGCAGCGTGACGGTGACGACGCGCAGCTGGATGTTGCGCCGCCACAGCCGGATCGCCGGCAGCAGCGGGCGCCGTACGAGCCGGACGCACAGGCGCAGCACGCGCCCGCCGGGCGCCCCTTCCTGGAGCAGCCGGCCGACCCGTGACGCCCCCCGGGCGAAGCCGGGCGTGGGCCTGCCGGAGGTCATGTCAGCTGGGTCCCGCCTTGTACCCGACGCCCCGGACGGTGACGACGATCTCCGGGCGCTCGGGGTCCTTCTCGACCTTCGAGCGCAGTCGCTGCACGTGCACGTTGACCAGGCGGGTGTCGGCGGCGTGCCGGTAGCCCCACACCTGCTCCAGCAGCACCTCGCGGGTGAAGACCTGCCAGGGCTTGCGGGCGAGCGCGACCAGCAGGTCGAACTCCAGCGGGGTCAGCGCGATCGACTGCCCGTCCCGCTTGACCGAGTGGCCGGCCACGTCGATGACCAGGTCCCCGATGGTCAGCTGCTCCGGCGCGGGCTCCTCCGAGCGGCGCAGCCGGGCCCGGATGCGGGCGACGAGCTCCTTGGGCTTGAACGGCTTGACGATGTAGTCGTCGGCACCGGACTCCAGGCCGACGACCACGTCGACGGTGTCGCTCTTGGCCGTGAGCATGACGATCGGCACGCCGGACTCGGCGCGGATCAGCCGGCAGACCTCTATGCCGTCCCGTCCGGGCAGCATGAGATCCAGCAGCACCAGGTCCGGCTTGGCCTCGCGGAAGGCAGCCAGGGCCTTGTCGCCGTCCGCGACGAACGACGGCTCGAAACCTTCTCCACGCAGCACGATGCCGAGCATCTCGGCCAGCGCGGTGTCGTCGTCGACGACAAGGACGCGTCCCTTCATGGTTGACATCATCCCATTAGCTAATCGTTACCTGGCGGTGAGCTGTCCCACAGCTGGTCCACGGCCGGTGGCCGGAGGTGATCCAGTCTGCCGTCTCCGCGGGTGACAATTGAAGGTGCGGGCAGGGACGGAACAAACGGGGGGACGGCCGGTCCGCACCGCGTACCCACGTGGCACGATGGCAGCCGACCAGCGCCACCGCCCCCGAACGTCACCCGTGAAGGAGCCACGATGAACGACTCTCCGGGCTGGGCCACGCCCGGCTCGTCCCCGTCGGAGGGGGAGCGGTCCGGTGCGCCCGATCCCGGCGCCGGGGCGTCCGGCGGGCCGACGCAGCCGCCCCAGGATTCGCAGCCGCAGCAGCCGGGACAGCCCCAGCAGCCGCAGCAGCCCCAGCAGCCGGCGCAGCCCTCCGGCCAGCAGCCCGCCGGCTCCCGCTGGTCCGCGCAGCAGCCGCCCCCCGGCGGGGGGACGCCCCAGGACGGCGTGTGGGGCCGGCCGCAGCCCGGCCAGGACGGCGGCGCCCCGCAGCAGCAGCCCGGCCCCGGCTGGGGCGCGTACGGCGGCCAGCAGGGCGCGCCCGGACAGTACGGCGGCCAGTACGGGCAGTACGGCTACGGCCCCTACGGCGGCGGCCCCGGTGGCTGGGGCGCCCCGGCGGCGGCCAAGCCCGGCGTGATCCCGCTGCGCCCGCTGGGCCTGGGCGAGATCCTCGACGGCGCCGTCACCACCATGCGCACCCACTGGCGCTCGGTCCTGTCGATCACCCTGGTCGTCGCCGCGCTCGTGCAGCTGGTCAACCTGCTCGCACAGAAGTACGTGTTCTCCACCATGGAGCTGGCCGCCGGCGCCGAGCCCTCCCTGGAGGACGCCGTCAGCAGCCTGTCGGTCAGCGTGATCTCCGGGTTCATCCAGCTCGTCGGCGGCCTCGTCGTCACCGCCATGCTCACGATGATCTTCAGCAAGGCCGTCCTCGGCCAGTCCTCCACGGTCGCCGGCGCCTGGCGCGACGCCCGCGGCCAGCTGCTGCGCCTGGCCGGACTGACCCTGCTCCTCGCCGTCGGCGCGCTCGTCGCCCTGCTGGTGCTGCTCCTGCCCGGCATCCTGGTCGGCAGCGTGGGCCTCGCGGTCCTCGGCGGCCTGGCCGGAGTCCTCCTCGTGGTCTGGCTGTGGATCAAGTTCAGCCTCGCCTCGCCGGCGCTGATGCTGGAACGCTCCGGCGTCTTCCGGGCCTTCGCCCGCTCCTCGAAGCTGGTGCAGGGCTCCTGGTGGCGGATCTTCGGCATCACCGTCCTGACCGGACTGATCACCGGCATCGTCTCCGCCATGATCGTCGGACCGGCCACCGTCCTGGCCCTCGTCCTCGACGGCGGCGCGAGCGACCTGGCCCAGGGCCCGATCCTGACCTCCTGGAGCGCCCTGATCGTCACCGCCGTCGCCTCGGTGATCGCGCTGACGATCACCATGCCGATCTCGGCGGGCGTCACCGTCCTGCTCTACATCGACCAGCGGATCCGCCGCGAGGCCCTGGACCTGGAGCTCGCCCGGGCCGCCGGCATCGAGAACTACGGCAGCACCGCCCACGGCGCCTCCCCCGGCAGCGGGGGCTGATGCCGAGGTGACGAGCACGGGGGGCCTCTTCACCCGCACCGGGCTGCTGCTGTCGGACGACGGCGCAGGCCCGGTGACCACACCGCGCGACCCCGCCCGCGAGGCGGCCGAACGCGAACTGTCCAAGCCGATCTACCACGAGCAGGACCCGTCCCTGCTCACCCGCGCCCTGCGCCGGCTGATGGGATGGCTGGACGACCTGTTCGACGCCGCCGCCGGCGCCTCCCCCGGCGGCGGCTTCGGCCTGGTGGTGATCGCCTTGCTGGCCGCCCTGCTCGTCGGCCTGCTGTGGTGGCGCCTGGGCCGCCCGGCCGCAGGCGCCACCGCCTCCGGCGACCTGTTCGGCGAAGGCGTCCGCTCCGCCGCCGACCACCGCTCCGCCGCCGACGCCCACGCCGCCGCCGGCCGCTGGGGCGAAGCCGTCCAGGAACGCATGCGCGCCCTGGTCCGCGCCCTGGAGGAACGCACCCTCCTCGATCCCCGCCCCGGCCGCACCGCCGACGAGGCCGCTGCCGAGGCGGCCCTGTCCCTGCCCGAGCACACCGGCGCCCTGCGCACGGCGGCCCGTACCTTCGACGACGTCACCTACGGCGGCCGCCCCGCCGACGCCGCCATGTACGCGCGCATGCGCGACATCGACCTCACCCTCGACCGGGCCAAGCCCCTCCTCCCGACGACCCAGGGACCCACGCCATGACGGGCCCGACGCACCCCGCCGCCACCCCGGCCACCGCCCCCGGCACGCCCGCCCCCGCCGGCGCCGCCCCCGGCACACCCGCCCGCGTCCCCGTCGGCGGCGGCCCCGGACGGGCCGCCACCTCCACCGCCCTGACCCCCGCCCAGGTCTGGTCCCGCGCCCGCGGCTTCCTCCTCGCCCTGACCGTCCTGCTCGTCGCCGGCATCACCCTCGCCGCGCTCAGCTCCGGCACCCGCCACGGCCACCTCGACCCGCGCTCCGCCGACCCCCAGGGCAGCCGCGCCGTCGCCGAGCTCCTGAAGCAGCGCGGCGTCACCACCCGCGTGGTGACCACCCTCAAGGACGCCGCCGCCGCGGCCGGCCCGCGCACCACCCTCCTGGTCACCGAACCCGACCTGCTCGGCCCGACCCAGCAGACCACCCTGCGCGCCGCCCTGGACCGCACCGCCGGCCGCACCGTCCTGCTCGGCCCCGAGGCCTCCCTCGCCACCCTGGCCCCCGGCGTCCGCCTCAAGGGCACCGCCCACGACGACGACCTCGACCCCGGATGCGCCCTGCCCGCCGCCCGCACCGCCGGCCGGGCCACCACCGGCGACGGCCCCACCTACCGCACCGACCTGCGCGGAGCCACCGCCTGCTACCCGTACGACGGCCACCCCACCCTCCTCGTCCTGCCCGGCACCAGGCCCGGCGGCGACACCGTCCTCCTCGGCTCCGACCAGCCCCTGCTCAACGAGAACCTCGCCGACCAGGGCAACGCCTCCCTCGCCCTCCAGCTCCTCGGCTCCCGCCCCGAGCTGGTCTGGTACCTCCCCACCCTCGCCGACGCCGCCGACGACGGCACCGGCCCCGGCGGCACCGAGGAGAAGTCCTTCTTCGACCTCCTCCCCTCCGGCTGGAGCTGGGCCCTGCTCCAGCTCACCCTGGCCGCCGTCCTCGCCGCCCTGTGGCGGGCCCGCCGCCTCGGCCCCCTCGTCACCGAACGACTCCCCGTCGTCGTCCGCGCCTCCGAGGCCACCGAGGGCCGCGCCCGCCTCTACCGCAAGGCCGGCGCCCGCGACCGCGCCGCCACCGTGCTGCGCGCCGCCACCCGCGAACGCCTCGCCGCCGTGCTCGGCGTACCGGCCACCGCGGCGCACGACCCGCAGGCCCTGCTGCCCGCCGTCGCCGCCCACCTGACCAGTCCTCACCACCCCGCCGAGCACGGCGCCCTGACGGCCCTTCTGTTCGGTCCCGCACCCTCCGACGACGCGGCACTCGTCGCGCTCGCCGACCACCTCGACGCCCTCGAAAGAGAGGTCCGCACCTCATGACGTCCCCGACCACCGCTCACGCGGGCGACGCACGCGCTTCCCTCGAAGCGCTCCGCACGGAGATCGGGAAGGCCGTGGTCGGCCAGGACTCCGCCGTCACCGGCCTCGTCGTCGCCCTGCTCTGCCGCGGCCACGTCCTCCTCGAAGGCGTCCCCGGCGTCGCCAAGACCCTCCTGGTGCGGGCCCTGGCCGCCTCCCTCCAACTCGACACCAAGCGCGTGCAGTTCACCCCCGACCTGATGCCGTCCGACGTCACCGGCTCACTCGTCTACGACGCCCGCACCGCCGAGTTCTCGTTCCAGAACGGCCCGGTCTTCACCAACCTCCTCCTCGCCGACGAGATCAACCGGACCCCGCCCAAGACCCAGTCCTCCCTCCTGGAGGCCATGGAGGAGCGCCAGGTCACCGTCGACGGCACCCCGCGCGCGCTGCCGGACCCCTTCCTCGTCGCCGCGACCCAGAACCCCGTCGAGTACGAGGGCACCTACCCGCTGCCCGAGGCCCAGCTGGACCGCTTCCTGCTGAAGCTGACCGTCCCGCTGCCCTCCCGCGACGACGAGATCGGCGTCCTCACCCGGCACGCCGCCGGCTTCGACCCGCGCGACCTCAAGGCTGCCGGCGTCCGCCCGGTCGCCGGCGCCGCCGACCTCGAAGCCGCCCGCGACGCCGTCGCCCGTACCGCCGTCTCCCCCGAGATCGCCGCCTACGTCGTCGACATCTGCCGCGCCACCCGCGAATCGCCGTCCCTCACCCTCGGCGTCTCGCCGCGCGGCGCCACCGCCCTGCTCTCCACGGCCCGCGCCTGGGCCTGGCTGACCGGGCGGGACTACGTCATCCCCGACGACGTCAAGGCCCTCGCCCTGCCCACGCTGCGCCACCGCATCCAGCTGCGCCCGGAGGCGGAGATGGAAGGGGTCACGGCGGACGCGGTCATCACCGCGATCCTGTCCCACGTCCCCGTGCCGCGCTGATGGCCCTCACCGGACGCGCCGCCCTGCTCGCGGCCCTCGGCAGCATCCCCGTCGGCATCCTGGAACCCAGCTGGACGGGCATGCTGGCCGTCAACGGTCCGCTCGCCCTGGCCTGCTGCGTCGACTACGCCCTCGCGGCCCCCGTCCGCGGCCTGCGCCTGGAACGGTCCGGGGACACCTCGGTGCGCCTCGGCGAGACCGCCGACGTCCACCTGACCCTCACCAACCCCGGCGGCCGCACCCTGCGCGCCCGGCTGCGCGACGCGTGGCCGCCCAGCAGCTGGCAGCCCGGCACGGAGGTCGCGGCGTCCCGCCACACCCTGACCGTGCCCGCCGGTGAACGCCGCCGCGTCACCACGCGCCTGCGCCCCACCCGGCGCGGCGACCGCAAGGCCGCCAAGGTCACCGTCCGCTCGTACGGGCCGCTCGGCCTGCTGGCCCGCCAGGGCCACCACACCGTCCCGTGGACGGTGCGGGTCCTGCCGCCCTTCACCAGCCGCAAGCACCTGCCGTCCCGACTGGCGCGCCTGCGCGAACTGGACGGCCGCACCAGCGTCCTCACCCGCGGCGAGGGCACCGAGTTCGACAGCCTGCGCGACTACGTCCCCGGCGACGACACCCGTTCCATCGACTGGCGGGCCACCGCCCGCCAGAACAAGGTCGCCCTGCGCACCTGGCGCCCCGAACGCGACCGCCACATCCTGATCTGCCTGGACACCGGCCGTACGTCGGCGGGCCGGGTGGGCGACGCCCCGCGCCTGGACTCCGCCATGGACGCGGCCCTGCTCCTGGCGGCCCTGGCGACCCGGGCCGGCGACCGCGTGGACCTCCTGGCCCACGACCGCCGCACCCGCGCCCTCGTCCAGGGCCGGGCCGCGGCGGACGTCCTGCCGTCCTTCGTCAACGCCATGGCCACCCTTGAGCCGGAACTGGTCGAGACGGACTCCCGCGCCATGGTCTCCACGATCCTGCGCTCGGCCCCCCGCCGCTCCCTCGTGGTCCTCCTGACCAGCCTGGACGCGGCTGCCGTCGAGGAGGGCCTGCTGCCGTCCCTGCCCCAGCTCACGTCCCGCCACACAGTCGTCCTGGCCTCCGTGGGGGACCCGCGCGTGGCGCAGATGCAGCACTCCCGCGGCACCGTCGACGCTGTCTACGAGGCCGCCGCGGCCACCCAGACCCAGGCCCAGCGCACCCGCACGGCGGAGCACCTGACCCGCCTCGGCGTCACGGTCGTCGACGCCACCCCGGAGACCCTGGCCCCGTCCCTGGCCGACACCTACCTGTCCCTGAAGGCGGCCGGCCGCCTGTAGAAACAGAAAAGGCCCCTGCGGGGGCCTTTCTCGTTTCTCCGGG
>NZ_JAJAUY010000206.1 GCF_020532625.1 Streptomyces antimicrobicus
GGTGCTTCGGGAGGGAGTCGGAAGGGGTCCGGTGGGGGGTGGCGTCGGTCGTTTCGGCGGGCCGGGGCCGAGCCCCATAGGATTGGCCCCGAAACTACACACTCACCCAGAGGATCGCTGCATGCCTGGCATCACGCGCGAGGAGGTCGCCCACCTCGCTCGGCTGGCGCGTCTGGAACTCGCCGACGAAGAGCTGGAGCACTTCGCCGGCCAGCTCGACGACATCATCGGCGCGGTCGCCCGCGTCGCCGAGGTCGCCGACCAAGACGTCCCGCCGACCTCCCACCCGCTGCCGCTGACGAACGTCATGCGCGCGGACGAGGTCCGACCGTCGCTCACCCCCGAGCAGGCGCTCTCCGGCGCCCCGGCACAGGAGCAGCAGCGTTTCAAGGTGCCGCAGATCCTGGGGGAGGACTAACAGACCATGGCGGACAACATCATCAAGCTCACCGCGGCCGAGATCGCCGAGAAGATCGCCTCCGGCGAGCTCACGGCCGTCGAGGTCACCGAGGCCCACCTCGCCCGCATCGAGGCCGTGGACGAGAAGGTCCACGCCTTCCTGCACGTGGACCGCGAGGGCGCCCTGGCCCAGGCCCGCGCCGTCGACGCCAAGCGCGCCGCCGGCGAGAAGCTGGGCCCGCTGGCCGGCGTCCCGCTCGCGCTGAAGGACATCTTCACCACCAAGGGCGTCCCGACCACCGTCGGCTCCAAGATCCTCGAAGGCTGGATCCCGCCCTACGACGCCACCCTGACGCGCAAGCTCAAGGAAGCGGACGTCGTCATCCTCGGCAAGACCAACATGGACGAGTTCGCCATGGGGTCCTCCACCGAGAACAGCGCGTACGGCCCCACCGGCAACCCCTGGGACCTCACCCGGATCCCCGGCGGCTCCGGCGGCGGCTCCTCCGCGGCCCTGGCGGCGTACGAGGCCCCCCTCGCCATCGGCACCGACACCGGTGGCTCCATCCGCCAGCCGGCCGCCGTCACCGCCACCGTCGGCGTCAAGCCGACCTACGGCGGTGTCTCCCGCTACGGCATGGTGGCCTTCTCCTCCTCCCTCGACCAGGGCGGCCCCTGCGCCCGTACGGTCCTGGACGCGGCGCTGCTGCACGAGGTCATCGGCGGTCACGACCCGCTGGACTCCACCTCCATCGACGCCCCGGTCCCGCCGGTCGTCGAGGCCGCCCGCAACGGCTCCGTCGCCGGCATGCGCGTCGGCGTGGTCAAGCAGTTCCGCGGCGAGCACTACCAGGCCGGCGTGATGCAGCGCTTCGACGAGTCCGTCGAGCTGCTCAAGGAGCTCGGCGCCGAGATCGTCGAGCTGGACTGCCCGTCCTTCGACCTGGCGCTGGCGGCGTACTACCTGATCGCGCCGTCCGAGTGCTCCTCCAACCTCGCCCGCTTCGACGCCATGCGCTACGGCCTGCGCGTCGGCGACGACGGCACCCGGTCCGCGGAGGAGGTCACGGCCCTGACCCGCGAGGCCGGCTTCGGCCCCGAGGTCAAGCGCCGCATCATGCTCGGCACGTACGCGCTCAGCTCCGGCTACTACGACGCGTACTACGGCTCGGCCCAGAAGGTCCGCACCCTCATCACCCGGGACTTCGAGAAGTCCTTCGAGCAGGTCGACGTCATCGTCTCCCCGACGACGCCCACCACCGCCTTCCCGATCGGCGAGCGCGCCGACGACCCGATGGCGATGTACCTCGCCGACCTGTGCACCATCCCGACCAACCTGGCCGGCAACGCCGCCATGTCGCTGCCCTGCGGCCTCGCGCCGGAGGACGGCCTCCCGGTCGGTCTGCAGATCATCGCCCCCGCCATGAAGGACGACCGCCTGTACAAGGTCGGCGCCGCGGTCGAGGCCGCGTTCGTCCAGCGCTGGGGCCACCCGCTGCTGGAGGAGGCACCGTCGCTGTGAGCGCACTGTCCAAGGCCAAGGGCTTCAAGAAGTCCAAGTCCGGCACGTACCTGTCGATCGGCACCACCGCGTTCGGTGCCATCAGCGTGATCAAGCAGGCCCGCAAGGCCCGCGTCGAGTCCGACAAGCTGCTGCTGGTCGACGCCGTGGTGTCCGCCGCCGCCATCGTCACCGGCCTCGCCATCCTGTACCGGGAGCTCAAGCGCCTGGGCGACGACGACGTCCTGCTGGGCTGAGAGGGAAAGTTTCACCGTGACCGTCACTGAACTCCTGTCGTACGACGCGGCCCTCGCGGCGTACGACCCCGTCATGGGCCTTGAGGTCCATGTCGAGCTCGGCACCAAGACCAAGATGTTCTGCGGCTGCTCCACCGAGCTGGGCGCCGAGCCCAACTCGCAGACCTGCCCCACCTGTCTGGGTCTGCCGGGCTCCCTGCCGGTCGTCAACGCGATCGGCGTCGAGTCCGCCGTCAAGATCGGCCTCGCGCTGAACTGCGAGATCGCCGAGTGGTGCCGCTTCGCCCGGAAGAACTACTTCTATCCGGACATGCCGAAGAACTTCCAGACCTCCCAGTACGACGAGCCGATCGCCTTCAACGGCTACCTGGACGTCCAGCTGGAGGACGGCGAGGTCTTCCGCGTGGAGATCGAGCGCGCCCACATGGAGGAGGACACCGGCAAGTCCACCCACGTCGGTGGCGCGACGGGCCGCATCCACGGCGCGTCCCACTCCCTCCTGGACTACAACCGCGCCGGCATCCCGCTCATCGAGATCGTCACCAAGCCGATCGTCGGCGCGGGCGAGCGCGCTCCCGAGGTCGCCAAGGCCTACGTCGCGGAGCTGCGCGAGCTGATCAAGGCGCTCGGCGTCTCCGAGGCCCGCATGGAGATGGGCCAGATGCGGTGCGACGTGAACCTCTCGCTGATGCCCAAGGGCAGCCAGAAGTTCGGCACCCGCAGCGAGACCAAGAACGTCAACTCGCTGCGTTCGGTGGAGCGTGCCGCCCGGTTCGAGATCCAGCGCCACGCGGCGGTCCTCCAGTCCGGCGGCACGATCGTCCAGGAGACCCGCCACTTCCACGAGGACGACGGTTCCACCACCTCGGGCCGCGTGAAGGAGGAGGCGGAGGACTACCGCTACTTCCCCGAGCCGGACCTGGTCCCGGTGGCCCCCGCCCGCGCCTGGGTCGAGGAACTGCGGGCCGGCCTGCCCGAGCTGCCGCGCGTGCGCCGCAACCGGCTCCGCGAGGAGTGGGGGATCAACGAGCACGACATGCAGTCGATCCTCAACGCCGGTGCCGTCGACCTGATCGTCGCCACCGTCGAGGCCGGCGCCGACTCGGCCGCCGCCCGCAAGTGGTGGATGGGCGAGCTGGCGCGCAGCGCCAACGAGCAGGGCAAGGGCCTGGACGAGCTGGGGATCACCCCGGCCCAGGTCGCCCGGGTCGCGGCCCTGGTCGCCGAGGGCTCGCTCAACGACAAGCTGGCCCGCCAGGTCCTGGAGGGCGTCCTCGCGGGCGAGGGCTCCCCGGACGAGGTCGTCGACAAGCGCGGCCTGAAGGTCGTCTCGGACGAGGGCGCGCTGGGCGCGGCCGTGGACGAGGCCATCGCGTCCAACGCGGCGATCGCGGACAAGATCCGCGGCGGCAAGGTGGCAGCGGTCGGCGCCCTGGTCGGCGCGGTCATGAAGACCACCCGCGGCCAGGCCGACGCGGCCCGCGTGAAGGAGCTCATCCTGGAGAAGCTGGGCGTCTCGGAGTAACCGACCCCACCCGGCCACCGCACGGCGGCCCCGCACCCACCCGGGTGCGGGGCCGCCGTCGTGCACGCCGCCGGTCAGGTCAGGTCAGGTCAGGTCAGGTCGGGTCACGTCAGGGGCAGGAAGGCCAGGCGGGCGGTCTTGGCCGGGAGGTGGACCTCCGGGAGGTCGATCTCGGGGAGTTCGACCTCGGGGCCGAGGGTGAAGCCGCTGCGTTCGAGCCGGGCCAGGGCCTTGGTGTTGCCCGCGTCCGGTTCGCCGACGATGCGGCGGGCGCCCGGCAGGGAGGCGACGTAGGCGATGAAGACGGAGATCAGGGCGGCGCTGAAGCCGGCCCGGGCGCCGTCGCGGGCGGGGCCGACCATCAGGTGGACGCCGATGTCGCCCGGCTGGACCTCGTAGCACTCGCTGACGCGGTCCTCGGCGCAGTCGTACGACTGGAACAGCGCGACCGGCTCCCCGTCGAGCCGTACGAGGAACGCGTGGTGCGTGTCGCGGCGGTCGACGTCCTCGTAGATCTCCTGGACCAGCTCGACGCTCGCCCCGGCCATGCCCCAGAAGCGGGCGCGTTCCTGGGTCACCCAGGAGTGCAGCAGCGGGGCGTCGACCGCGGGGTCGACGGGGGTGAGGGTGACGGTGCCGAAGCCTTCGACGGCCTGCGTGTGGACGGGCTGTCTGGCGGAGGTGGAGGACGTGGCGGGGGTGGCGGAGGTGGTCATGCGGATTCCTTGCTGAGACGGGTCCAGTCGGTGACGACGGGGACGAGGTCGCCCCGCGCCCAGAGCGGGAGTTGGTCGAGGTGGTGGGCGGAGCCGGGGACGCCGTCGGCGCCGAGGGGGACCACCCAGAGGCTGTCGTCGCGGCGGGCGAGGTCCCACACGTAGCGGGCGGCCGAGCCGCGGGCGGCCAGGTCGGTGACCCCGGGGACCGAGGACGAGGCGTTGACGCAGTCGTGGTCGCCGGCCAGGCCCGGCCACACCGCCTCCGGGTCCGGCAGCGCCGCCCACGGCGCGAGGCGGTGGGTCGCGGACCAGGGCGTGTCGTGCGGCTGGTCCGCGATGTCCTCCAGGGCGCCGCGCAGGTGCCCGGCGCGGTCGAGCCGGGGCAGGAGGGACGTGGTCAGCAGGCCCTCCAGGGCGTATCCGATGCGCGGCAGCAGGTACAGCCAGGGGTGGAAGACCTCGGGGCCGGCCGGCGGTTCGGTCAGCTCCTTGAACTCCGGGTCGCCGGCCAGGCGGCGCGCGAACGCGGTGCGCAGGGCGGCGAAGGCGGCGGCCTCGGTGCTGTCGGCGTCCATGCGGCGGTCCCAGGCCAGCAGTCGGCGGCGCAGGTGCTCGGCGGCCGGGGTGAGGCCGGAGAGGGTGGCGAGCAGCGCGAGGACGGGCGCGGCGGAGGCCAGGTGGTTGTCGTTGTGGACGGCGGCCATGTCCGGGGCGGACCAGTCGGCGGAGCCGCTGAGCAGCTCGCGGATCCGGTCGGCCCGGTGCGGCGGGGCGAACTCCACGCCCAGCGGCGCGGCGATCCCGCGGGCGTTGGCCATGACGGCGAAGCCCTGGACCGGTTCGGCCGGCATCGCCGCCCAGCCCTGCCAGACGTACGCGGGGTCCCAGGCGGGCACCGGCCGCAGCCGGTTGGCGGGGTGGCGCTCCGGTACGGCGCCGGCGACGCGGTGCAGCAGGCCGCCCTCGGTGTCGGCGGCGTGGACGACGTTGACGGGCTCGGCCCAGCCGTCGACGGCGCGGTCGACATCGGCGACCGTACGGGCGTGCAGCAGGGCGCGCAGGGCGGCGAAGCCGAGGTCGGCGCGGACGCGGGGCGGGTAGCGGAGGCTGATGGTCCGCTCGGGGGTGTCGACGACGACCGGGCCGCGGTCGGTCTCCAGCACCTCGACCTCGACGGCGCCGGCGCCGGCGACGGCGATCGTCTCGGTGTGGCGGTGGACGGGGTGCCACCGCCCGTCGGGGCCGAGGGCGGTCACGGTCGTCCCGCGGACGGCGCCGGGGGCGGGGCCGCTGCCGGTGCCGCCCCCGGCGCCGGTGCCGGGTTCCCCGCCTTCCCCGTCCTCGCGGCGCAGCTGCTCGACGTAGAGGTCCTGGTAGTCGGCCATGGCGTTGGTGATGGCCCAGGCGACGGTGCCGGTGTGCCCGAAGTGGCCGAGGCCCGGGACGCCGGGCACGGCGAGGCCGACGACGTCGAACTCCGGGCAGGCCAGGCGGATCTGCTGGTAGACGCCGGGGTCCTCGATGAAGCGGTGCGGATCGCCCGCGATGATGGCCGAGCCGGTGGCGGTGCGTTCGCCCGGGACCAGCCAGCCGTTGCTGCCGGCGGTGCCGGGCCCGTCGGTGGCGAACAGGGTCAGGCACTCCTCGCCGAGGGCCTGCCCGACCCGGTCGCGCCACAGCTTGGTCGGGAAGCCGGCGAACAGGATGTGCGTGGACAGCCAGATGCCCAGCGGCACCCAGGGCTCCCACCGGCTCGGCTCCAGGCCGGTGGACGCGAACCGCGGGTCGCGGGCGGCGCCTTCGGCCAGCCCGTCGCCGACCCCGTCCGCGTACGCGCGCACCCAGGCGGCCGTGTCGGCGTCCAGGGCCTCGAAGCAGCGGCGGGCGGTGTCGTCCAGCCGGACCTGGCGGGCGAACCGGTCCCAGGAGACGGCCTCCGCCCCGAGGAACGCGGCGGTGGACCCCTGCGAGCGGTGCCGCTCGACCTCCAGCTGCCAGGCGCGGTCCCGGGCGGTCGTACGGCCCTGCGCGTAGGCGAGGATGAGCGGGTCGGCCGCACGGAGGTGGGGGACGCCCCAGGCGTCGCGGTAGACCTCGTAGTCGCTGCTCACACTGCTCCCCTGCGCTTCATTTAGGTTAGGCTGGCCTAACTATAAGCCCAGGGGAAGGGATGGCCATGGCGGTGGGCAAGGGCTGGGAGGGCGTGGTCCTCAAGCTCCTGAGGGGCAAGGACTTCACGTTCACGGTGACGGGCGCCGAGGAGGTGACCGAGCACTTCCGGCGCGTCCACCTGTCCGACGGCGGGCTGCTGGCGGCGGCCGGGGCGTCCCTGCACCCCACGATGTGGGTGCGGCTGTGGTTCGACAACGACGGCAAGCCCCACCAGCGTGCGTACACCCTGGTCGACCCGGACCCGGAAGCCGGCACCTTCGCGCTGGAGTTCGCGCTGCACGACGGGGTCGCGAGCGACTGGGCGCGGCGGGCCGCGCCCGGCGACACCGTCGAGGCCACCGTCCAGGGCACCGGGTTCACGCCGCCGGCCCCGGAGCCCGAGCGGCTGCTCGTGATCGGGGACCCGGCGTCGCTGCCGGCCATCAACTCGCTCCTGGACGCGTACCCGCGGACGCCGGCCACCATCTGGTTCGAGACGCAGCACGGCTCGGACGAGGAGCTGCCGCTGCGGGTGGACCCCGACCGGCACGAGGTGCGCCGGGTCGCCCGGGCGGACTCCGCGCTCGTCACCGAGGTCAAGTCCCAGCTGCCGGAGCTGATCGCCGACCCGGAGTCGGCGTACGTCTGGCTGGCCTGCGACACCGCGACCACGCGCACGCTGACGGCGTACCTGCGCAAGGACCTGGCCCTGCCCAAGCAGCGCGTCAACGCGCTGGGGTACTGGCGGGCGGCGTGAGTGCCTAGGCGTGGGTCCGGGGCCCGGGGCCCTGCGCCCGGGCCGGCGCCCGGGGCCCGGGGCCCTGCGCCCGGGCCTGGCGGCCTGGGCCCCGGCCCCTAGGCTCCGACCGTGCCGTCGACGCCTTCCCGCAGGAGGTCGGCGTGGCCGTTGTGGCGGGCGTACTCGTGGATCAGGTGGAGCATCACCAGCCGCAGCGAGACGTCCGCCTCCCAGGAGGCCGCCCAGGCGGTCACGTCGAGGGACTCCGCCGCGGCCTCGATCCGGCGGGCGTGCTCGACCTCGGCCTCCCAGGCGGTGAAGGCCTCGGTCCGGGTGGCGCCCGAGGCGTCGTAGGCGGCCTGGAAGTCCTTCTCGTCGGACCAGACGTGCGGCAGCTCCTGCCCGTCGACGACCCGCCGGAACCAGTGCCGCTCGACCTCGGCCATGTGCCGTACGAGGCCCAGCAGGGTCAGCGTCGAGGGCGGCATCGACCGCGTCCGCAACTGCTCGTCGTCGAGGCCCTGGCACTTCATGGCAAGCGTGGCCCGGTGGTAGTCGAGGAACGCCCGCAGCGTCTCCCGCTCCCCGCCGGCCAGCGGCGGGCCGATGCGATGGTCTTCCATGCCGTGATCATGCCAGGCGTTCCGGGGCGGGCCCAGGGGTGCGCCCCGCTGTCCCCCCACCCGGGGCCGAATCGGCCCCGGCGCCCCCGGGCTTGGCTCGGCCTGCGGCCGGGGTCGGGGCGGAGCGTTGCCTCTA
>NZ_JAJAUY010000207.1 GCF_020532625.1 Streptomyces antimicrobicus
GCGCCGGCCCGTCTAGCGGCCGGTCCTGCCGCCCGCCAGCGGCCACTCGCGGTTGAGGGAGCCCAGCGGGATCCGGCGCTCGAACACCGGGGTGCCGAACAGCGACAGCTGCAGCTGCAGGTTGCCGCTCAGGTCGAAGCCGCCGTACAGCGCCCAGGCGCCGCTCACGGACGTCTTGCCGTCGCTCGACGCGGACGCCTTGGCGTCGGCCTCGCCCCGCAGGTAGGGGGCGAAGTCCGCCGAGACGCCGACCGTCCCGTACAGGCCGACCGAGGCCTCGGCGCCGATCGCGCTCTTGACCCGGCCGGCGGCGGTGACCTCGGCCTTCACCGGGGTGCTCTGTACCTTCGACGTGCTGACCGGGGTCCAGCCCCGGCCGGTGGCGTAGCTGCCGCCGACGCGGAAGTCGCCCTGCACGTCCTGCCGGACCTCCAGGGTGACGCGGCCGTCGGCCTGCACCTGGATGTAGCAGGTCAGATCGAGGGTGACGACGACGGGCACCGGGCCGACCTGGACGACGGGCGCGGCGTGCAGCTTGGCGAACGGGATCCGCTTGGGGGATCCGGTGCTCGCCGCCGCGTGGCCCTTGAGGCTCCACTGCGAGGACCAGTCACCGCTCATGCCGAGGAAGGCCGAACGCGGACCGGCGCCGCCGGAGCCGTCGTAGGAGAACTCCACGGTGGGGGCGAGCTGGACGAAGCCCGAGACGGCGGCGCCGGCCGAGACGGGGGCGCCCGGGGCGGTCTCGACGGGGGCGTCGACGTCGAGCCGCAGGTTGCCCAGCGGCAGCTTGGCGCCTTCCGGGCCGAAGCGCAGGCCGTGGCTCTTGGCCCAGGAGAAGGTGACGCCCTTCATCAGCGGTACGACCGTGACGGAGGAGGGGTCGACGGGCACCTTGCCGTCGGCCTTGTCGTCCCGCAGGACGGAGGACAGCGTGGTGGCCGCGGTCTTGACCTCGGTGCCCCGGTCGGTCGTGCCGAGCACCTCGGTGACCTTCGCCAGCAGGCCGTCGGGGGCGCCCGGAGCCGGCGCGCTGGCGATGACGTCGCCCACCGCCACGGGCCGGTCGGAGCCCGCGGCGGGGGCCGACGGCGCCGACCCGGCCGGCGCCGGCGAGCGGTCGGAGCCGGGGGAGTTCTTCTGCGGCGCCTTGGACGCCCCGGCACCCGGCCCGGGCGTGGGGGCGCCGGCCCCTTGCGGGGCCTTGGATATGACGGCCCGTCCGGTGGCGCGGTCGTAGGAGGCGACCTTCAGGGCGGCCTTCTCGGGACCGCCCTTGCCGGCGCCCACCCGGGCGAGCGGGGTGGGCTCGGCCGGGCCCTGCGGCGCGGCGGCCACGGCGAGCCGCTCGGAGCCGTCGCCGGCGGGGGAGGCGGTGGCGGTGTTCGCGGGGTCCGCGCCGGTGTGTGCCGTCGAGGCACAGCCGGTGGCGGTGAGCGCCAGGGCCGTGAGGCCGGGCAGGAGGAGGCGTCTGGCGAGCGTGCGCACGTACACGTATGACCTTTGGAATCGGGGGGTGTTGCTACCGGCAGGTAACGTGGAGACGGATCATGCCAGGCGGTCCACCGGTAACAGCACATTCCGGCCACGTCGCCGCGCGCCCGTTCAAACCTGCTCCGGGCGATGTTCCACCCGTTGGCCCACCCCCGTTGGCCGCATCCGCCGGTTGGCCCTCTCATGGACAGCGGGCGGGGGTTTCCTCGGTCCCTTTCGAACGCGGAAAGGCGGTACGCCCATGTACGAGATGCGCGCCGAGTCCAGCGACGACCGACGCCGGCTGGTCTGGCACGTGCTGGCCAAGGACGCCAGCGCCAGCGCCCTGTGCGGCTTCCGGCTGCCCGCCGAACCCGACATCGCGCCCGCCGGGGAGGAGCCCGAGGCGGAGCACTACTGCGCCCCCTGCATGGACGCCTTCGGCGGAGTGGTGCAGGGCCCGCCCACCGGCCTGTCCGGCATACCCGCCTAGGCGGGCGGCCGTGGCCGCCCGGGGCGCACCCGCGACGCGGCGCAGAGGTGAGCGCGGAAGGTGAGCCGTGACCGAGGTCGAAGCCCCCTCGCCTTCCGCGCGGCCTACGGCTGAAAACGCCTGGTGGAAAGGGAGTTGAGAGGGTTAACTTCGCGGTGGCCGGACCACCCGGCCGGTCGCCGCGACGCGGCCGCCGGACCGGCTTGGTCCGGTCCGACCCGGTCCGGTCCGACCCGGTCCGACCCTGTCCGGTCCGACCCGGTCCGGTCCGGGTCCGTCCACCGGACGCTCCCGCGGCCGCCCCCACCCCGACCCAGAGGCTTCACGTGACCTTCGTGCGCACCGCCCGTCCCGACGAACTGCCCGCCCTGGTCCAGCATCCCGGCGACACCGAACGCAACGCGGCCACCCGCGCGTACCTGACCCAGATCCTGGAGCGCCGCTGCACCCGCCCCGAGTGGTGCCTGGTCGCCGAGGGGGAGGACGGCCGGCCCGTCGGCAGCGTGGTGCTGTGGGCCCTCCCGGACGAGCCGGTCCCGCTCGCCGTCGTGCTGTTCGAGGCGCCCGCGGGCGACCCGGCGACGGGCCTCGCCCTGCTGGACGCCGCCGCCACCTTGGCCCGCGCGCACGGCGCCACCGAGCTGGAGCACGTCGTGGACGCGCCCGCCCAGGCCCCGCAGTTCCAGCGGGACCCCGAGCGGCGCGGTGCGCTGCTGCGCCGCTCGGGATTCGACGTGATCCGCGACGGCCGCCGCTACGCGCTGGACGTACCGGCCGAACTGCCGCCCGAGGACCCGCGGCTGACGTTCCGTCCGCTGGCCGAACTCGGCCGCGAGCCGTTCGTCGCGGCCCTGGCGGAACTGCTCGGGGACACCGCCGACGCCCGCCTCGCCGCCATGGTGGCCGAGCACGGCCGGCGCGGCGCGGCCGAGCTGCTCTTCGAGGACACCGCAGGGCTGCGCCACGAGCCGCACTGGTGGGAGCTCGGCTACGCCGCCGACGGCACCCCGGCCGTGATCAGCCTGCCCGCCGAGAACCCCGGCGCCCCCGTCATCGGCTTCGTCGGCGTGCTGCCCGCCCACCGCGGCAAGGGGTACGCCACCTCCGTCGTGGTCCGCGGCAGCCGGGTCCTGGCGGCGCACGGCGCCACCCGCATCCTCGGCGACTGCGACGCCGCCAACGTGGCGATGGCCCGCGCCTTCGAACGGGCGGGCTACGCGCGCTTCGCCGACCGCCTGGAGTACGCCCGCCCCCTCCCCGCCGCGGCCCCGGAGGGCCCCGCGAACGGATGAACCGGCCGGGCGTCAGCGATGCGTATCGAGCGGGGCGATCGCCGTCAAGGACGCGTCAGGGCACGGCCCGTGGGGCACCGGTCCGGGCATAACGTCGGGGCAGCGACCCCTCGTGGTTCCTCAGGGAGGACCTCTCATGTGCCTGTTCCAGTACGCCGACGACGACGCCGAGCCCGAAGAACGGGTCCCGGCCGGGCTGCTCCACGTACCCGTCCGGCCGGGACGGTCGGCGGTGGTGCTCAGGATGTTCCGCACGCCGCTGGGCGAACGGACCGCCGTGGGATTCACCGCGCCCGAGCTGCTCGCCGCGACCCTCGGCCCGCAGCAGCCCTGGATCCGGCTCTCCGCGTCGGCGCTGCGCGAGCTGGCCGAGCCGCTCGGCGCGACGCTGGTGACGGTCGACCCCACCCTCTCCGCGCCCGCCGCGCACCCGGCCGCCTTCGCCGCCGCACCGGTGGCGCCCGCTCCGCCCGTGCGGCCCGCGCCCACGGCCCCCGCGCCCGCCGGCCCCGCCCCCACGGCCCCCGCCCCCACCGTCCCCGCGCCCCTGCGCTCGGTGTGACGGGAGCACGGCCGATGACCACCCTCGTACCCTGCCCGCTGCCCCTCGGCGCCGACGACCTCACCGTCTGGCCGGCCTCCACCACCCGGCTGCCGCACGGTGACCTCGCCGTCGGCGGGGTCTGCCTCACCGAGGTCGCCGAGCGCTACGACACCCCCGCCTACGTCCTGGACGAGGGCGAGGTCCGCACCCGCTGCCGCACCTACCGCGACGCGTTCGCCGAGGCCGAGGTGTACTACGCCGCGAAGGCCTTCCTCTCCCGCGCCATGGCCCGCTGGATCGACGAGGAAGGACTCGGCCTCGACGTCTGCTCGGCCGGTGAGCTCGAACTCGCCGTGACCGCCGGGTTCCCGCCCGAGCGGATCCTGCTGCACGGCAACGCCAAGTCGCCCCGCGACATCGCCGGTGCGCTGCGGCTCGGCGTCGGCCGGATCGTCATCGACAGCTCCTCCGAGATCGCCCGGCTGGCGGCCGCCGTCGGTCCCCGCGGCCGGCAGGACGTGCTGGTCCGGGTCGTCCCCGGGGTCCGGGCCGGCGGCCACGAGAAGATCCGCACCGGCACCGACGAGCAGAAGTTCGGGCTCTCCCTCACCGACGGGTACGCCCAGCACGCCATCGCCCGCGTACTCGGCCAGCCGCAGCTGCGCCTGACCGGCCTGCACTGCCACATCGGCTCGCAGATCACCGAGGTCAAGCCCTACGTCGCCGCGTTGCGCCGGATGGTCGGCCTGATGGCCCGGATCCGCGACAGCCACGGCGTGGTGCTCACCGAGCTCGACATGGGCGGCGGCCACGGAGTCGCCTACCGCCCCGGCGAGCCCGCCCTCGACCCCACCGCCCTGGCCCGCGCACTGCGCGCCGAACTCCGCGCCGGCTGCGCGGCGGCCGGCCTGCCCGTACCCCGGCTGCTGATCGAGCCGGGCCGGGCGATCGCCGGACCGGCCGGGGTGGCGCTGTACCGGGTCCTGGCCGTCAAACGCACCGGGAGCACGACGTTCGTGGCCGTCGACGGCGGGATGAGCGACAACCCGCGCCCGGCCCTCTACGGGGTGCGCTACGCGCCCCGGCTGATCGGCCGGGCGAGCACGGCCGATCCGTGCCGGGCCACCGTCGTCGGCCGGCACTGCGAGGCCGGGGACGTGCTCGCCGCCGATGCGCACCTGCCCGGGGACGTCCGCCCCGGCGACCTGCTCGCCGTCCCGGTGGCGGGGGCGTACCAGCTGTCCATGGCCTCCGGCTACAACATGGTCGGCCGCCCGCCGGTGGTCGCCGTGGACGGCGGCCGGGCCCGGCTGCTGGTGCGCCGCGAGACCCTGGAGGACTTCCGCAGCCGGGACATCGGCGGGTGAAACGGGCGCCCCTCAGACGAAGTTGACGGCGGCCCGCTTCAGCAGCGGGTCGTCCGTCAGCCGGAAGAGCGGCACGGCGAAGTTGCCGGACCGGAACCTTCCGCCGAAGTGCAGCCCGATCACCGTGTGGTCGGTCAGGTCCAGGACGGGCGACCCGCTGTTGCCGCCCAGCGTCGAGCAGTCGTGGCCCATCGAACCGTCCGGGCGGATCCCGGTGACGGTCCCCGGCTGGAGCCGTTTGACGTCGTAGATGTCCATGAAGATGCGGCTCATGGCCTGCGGTTCGTTGCGGCGGCCGTCGCGGGCCGGATAGCCCACCACGTACACCGGCCGCCCGAACAGCTCCGGCGGTTCCGCGCCCGAGATCCGCAGCGGCGTCGGCAGCGCCCCGCCGCCGCCGGCGGTCGGCGTCACCCGCAGCAGCGCCATGTCGACGACCTGGTGGATGCCGATGATCCCGGTCACGGCGAACTCGAACGCGTCGGACTCCGGGGCGTCGAACTCCTCGGCGGTGTCCACCCGCGCGGTCATGCCGTCGCGGAAGACGAACCCGCCGGAGCCGTCGGCACGGCCGAACTCCGCGGCGACGTGCCGGTTGGTCATCACCACGTCCGGCGCCACCAGGAAGCCCGTGCCCAGCCAGTCGAAGGAGGGGTGCCCGGTGACCTCCACCCGGCCCACCCGGGCCAGGGAGTCCCGGATGCCCGTCCGCTGCCCGTCCAGGACCGCCCAGTCGCCGGGCTGCGGAGGGAAGTCCTGGCCCTGGACCAGGATCGCCGGCCGGCCTTCGAGCAGGACGATCGCCTCCACACCGAAGTACTCGTCCTCGTCGATGTCGTCCTCGCGGCCCGCGGCGAGCTTCTCCAGCCCGCGCGCCCCCGCTTCGAGGACCCGCGCCCGCTCCTCCTGGGCGGCCCGCCCGATCCGGTCCGCCGTCGCCTCCCGCGGCGGCAGCTCCTGGTCGGACTCGGCGATCTCCGCCTCCAGACCCTTGCGTACCCGTGCGGCGACCTCCGTCAGGTCCTCTCGGAAGACCTGCTCCGGTTCCGTCGCCACCGGCGAACCACCGCGCATCTCACACCTCCTGGGGGGAGCGCTGCCCGTCCAGCGCGGACTGGGCGGCCATGATCTCGGCGTGCACGTCCGGGGAGCGCTCACGCAAGTGCCCCAGAACGGCGCTCAGTTGGGTCCCGACGTTCACAAAGGCGGTGCTCTTGCCCTGGAAACTGACGTCCGAGACCCGGCGCGTGCCCCGGTGCAGCGCCACCACCGTCCAGTCGTCGGTCATCACGGGCGAACCGGAGGAGCCGCCGCGGGTGTCGGTGAAGTAGCGCACGTCCTGCTCGGTGGTCTCGTACACCAGGTTGTTGCGCAGGGCGATCCGCTGGGGCTCACCGCCGGGGTGCTGGATGATGTTGACCGCCACCGGCAGGTCCTTGGTGACCGCCAGCGGCGCGGTCGCGACCCGCAGGTACGGTCGCGGCGTCGCCTCGGGGGCCAGCCGCAGCACCGCGTAGTCGAGCTCCTCGTCCCAGGCCACCAGGTCGGCGCCCGGGACCTCCTGGGCGTCCGGGTCGTCCTCGGTGAGGTAGTCGAACCGGGTCCGGGAGCCGACCGCCTGCAGCTTCAGGTCCGTGTCCGCCACCGCCTCGCGCCCGCCCGAGGTGCGCTTGCGGGCGTAGACGACGTGGTGGTTCGTCACCAGCAGGCCCGGGGCGATCAGCCAGCCCGTGCCGTTGTGCGGCAGCGCCAGCGGCTGGAGCAGGGCGCCGCCCTGGTACGGCAGCACCTTGATCCGGGCGACCGAGGCACCGGCCACCGCGCCCTCGCTCAGGAAGCCGACGGGAACGGTGTCGTCGCGGAAGACGATCTCCTCCTTGGTCTCGCCCGACGGCACCTGCGGCGCCACGTCCGGTTCGCCCGCCGCGTCCCGGGCCACCCGGTCCAAGGCCGTGAGGAACACGTCCCGGGCGGCGGCGTCGGTGAGCTGGTCGGCGCCGTTGCGCAGCCACAGGGCCAGCGGCACGCTGCCGTCGATCAACCGTTCGACCTTGTTCATCTCGTTCAGGTCGGACTGCACCTGCGGGCCGGGCGCCGTGAGCATCGGCAGCGAGCCGAAGTACTTGGGCAGGATCCCGGCGAACAGCAGCGGCCGCATGGTCGGGTGCGCGAGGCCCTGTTCCAGGGCCGTCGCGGTGAGCTTCTGGATGTCCTCGCGCGAGAGGTAGGGGTCGCTCATGGTCGTTCAGGCCGCTCGGTGGCCGTTCCCTCCGACGGGGTGGGGAGCAGGAGCAGGAGCAGGCCCGGCACCGGGAGCCGGAGCGGGACCAGGACCAGGAGCAGGACCGGCACCGGGAGCCGGCACCGGACCCGCGTCCGGGGCGCCCGCGACCATCGCGGCCGCCACCCCCGACGCCAGCTCGCCGCTCGGGTCGCCGAGCCGCAGCAGCCGCCGGGCCAGCCGGTCCAGCGTGCCGCGCCGGCGCGCCTCGCGCAGGATGCCCGTGGTCCCGGTGGGCGGGGCCCCGGCCGTCGGGGACCCGCCGCCCGCCGGGGACGGCCCGGCCGAGGAGCCGCTGCCGGCCGGCGCCTCGCCGCTCGTCGCCGCGGCCCCGCCCCCCGCGGGCCCCCCCCCCGGGGCCGAAGCGGCCCCGGCGCCCCCGGGCTTGGCTCGGCCTGCGGCCGGGGTCGGGGCGGAGCGTTGCCTCTA
>NZ_JAJAUY010000208.1 GCF_020532625.1 Streptomyces antimicrobicus
GGCCACGGCCGCCACCAGCGGACCGGTGCCGCTCGGGGCCGGGCGACGGGCCCTGCGGGCGGTGGCGATCGCCGCGACGCTGCCGTACATCGCGCTCAAGCTCGCGTGGCTGTCCGGGAGTCAGCTCGGCATACCGGAGGGGAGCCGGCTGCGCGAGTCCGGCCCGCTCCTCCAGGCCGTCAACGGCGTGACGGTGCTCATGGACGTCGCCCTCGTGGTCCTCGTCCTGGCGCTGACGCGCCCCTGGGGGCGGCGCATACCGAGCTGGCTGCTGCTCGTGCCCGCGGGCGTGGCCAGTGGTCTGCTGACGCCGATCCTGACCGCGTTCCCGACGCAGCGGCTGCTGCGCCTCCTCGGAGCGGGCACCGACCCCGCCGCGGCGGCGGCCCCGCGCGAACCGTTCCTCGACGACTGGGTGTTCACCGTCGTGTACACCGGCTTCTCCGTGCAGGCGCTCGCGCTCGCCGGACTGTTCGTGCCCTACGCGCGGGAGCGCTGGGGGCACCTGTGGCGGCGCCGGACCGGGATGTCGGGCGGGCCGCGGGCGCTGGCCGTGGCCGCGGCGGTGGGCGCGCTCGTCGCGGCCGGGACACAGATCCACTGGGCCCTCGGCGGCACGGCCGGGCTCACCCCGGCCCTGGCGGCGGACCGTACGACGGACACGGCGATCGTGGGCACGGTCCACGCGCTGTGCGCGCTCGCCGCTGCCGCCGGCGCGCTGCTGCTGGCCTTCGGGTGGGCGCGGAGCGCGAGGACGCCCCTGGCGCTGGCCTGGGTGGGTGGCGCGGAGGCGCTGAGCTGGGGCGGCTGGCTGTTCCTGGCCGCGCTCATACCCGGGAGCGATCCCGCGAAGGAGGCGACGGCGACCCTGCAGCTCACCTACGCTGGCCAGATGATCACAGGAGTCCTGGCCGCGGCCGTCCTCACGCGGTTCCTCACCGCCCGCCGCACCGGGTGAGGCGGCTGCTGGGAGCCGAGGCGTGGCGGCGCTGGGCGCACCTGGTGCTCGGTGGGGCCCTGCTGATGCCCTACTTCCTCCTCGCCTCGGTCCTGCTGGCGATGCTCGGAGGCCCCGGGGACAGCCTGGCCTCCCTGTCGGCCATGCTGACCGCCTACGCGATCGCCCTCCCGCTCGCGACGGTGAGCGCGCTGCTCCCGCTGGTCCGGCCGCTGGCGGTGGCCGGCGTACGGGCCCTGGGCGGGGTGCCGGTGGCGGGGCTGGCCGAGGGCCCGGCGCGGTCCTGGGCGGAGCGGGGGCGGACCTCGGCCTGGTGGACCCTGCACCTGGGACTAGGGGCGCTGGTCAGCGGGCTCAGCCTGGCCATGCCGCCGATGGCGGGCCTCCTGCTCGCGGCGCCGCTGCTCGGCCGGGAGCGCCGGGTGGAGCTGGGCATGGGGTGGTTCGCCGACGGGAGTCGGCTCTGGACCGCTCCGTTGGCCGGGCTGCTGATCCTGGCCGTCGTGGTCGGGTGCGCGGCGGTCGCGGGGGCGCTGCTGGCACGGGCCGTGCCGGTGCTGCTCGGGCCGAGCACCGCCGACCGGCTGGCGGCGGCCGAGGAGCGGGCGGCCGACCTCGCGGTGCGCAACCGGCTGGCGCGGGAGCTGCACGACGCGGTGGGCCACGCCCTCAGCGCGGTCACCCTCCAGGCGGTCGCCGCGCGGCGGGTGCTGGACCGCGACCCGGAGTTCGTCCGGGAGGCCCTCGCCGCCATCGAGGACACCACCCGGCGGACGGTGGGCGAGCTGGACACCGTGCTGGGCCTGCTGCGGGACGGGGACGCGGCCCGGCCCGACGCGGCGCCCGCGCCGACCCTCGGCGCGGACCTGGCCGGGCTGCTCGCCCGGACCCGGGCGACCGGCGCGGCCGTGACGGCGTACCAGGACCCGGGCCCGGTCGGGAGCTGGGAGGCGCTGCCGGCGATCGTCTCGCGGGAGGCGTACCGGATCGTCCAGGAGGGACTGAGCAACGCCCTGCGGCACGGGGCCGGAGGGCCGGTGGAACTGCACCTCGCGGTGCGGGAGAAGGAGGAGACACGTGTACTGGAGATCGTCATGACCAACGTGCCCGCCGCCCCCGGTGGCGGCCCGGCAGGGCGCGGCGGCGGAGGCCGGGGGTTGCGCGGGGCCGGCGAGCGGGCCGCGCTGCTCGGCGGCAGCGTCGAGGCCGGGCCCGACGTGGGCCGGTGGCGGCTGCGGGCCGTGCTGCCGCTCGGGGGAGGGGGCCGATGAGCCGGCCGCCGCTGCGCATCGTGCTCGCCGACGACGAGCGGATGGTCCGCACCGCCCTGCGGGTCATCCTCGACGCCGAGCCCGGGCTGGAGGTCGTCGGCGAGGCCGCCACCGGGGCCGAAGCCGTCTCCGCGGTGCGGTCGCTGGAGCCGGACGTGGTGCTCATGGACGTCCGGATGCCGGAGGTCGACGGCATCCGGGCCACCGGGCAGATCCTCGCCACCATGGCCGCCCCGCCCCGGATCCTGGTGGTGACCACCTTCGACAACGACTCCTACGTCTACGAGGCGCTGCGCGCCGGAGCGGCCGGGTTCCTGCTCAAGCGGGCCGACCCGGAGGAGCTCGTCGGGGCGGTGCGGCTGGTGGCCCGCGGCGACAGCCTGCTGTTCCCGGCCGCGGTGCGGGCCCTGGCCGACTCCCACGCGGCCGCCGCCGGCCCGGCCGCCGGCTGGGTGGGCCGGCTGACGGAGCGGGAGGCGGACGTGCTGCGGCTGATGTCCGCGGGGCTGTCCAACCACGAGATCAGCGAGCGGCTCGGGGTCGGGCCGCAGACCGTCAAGTCGCACGTCGCCGCGGTGCTGGCCAAGACGGGCTCGCGGGACCGCACCCAGGCGGTGATCGCGGCCTACGAAGGAGGCTTCCTGAGGAAGGGACGGTGAGCGGCGCCGAGGACCGGGAGATGAAGAAACGCTGAGAACTCGGCCACAATCGGGGCAGAGCGGAACGGAAGTGGAGGCCGCGTCGTCCTCCAGGGGGATGAACAAGACGATCAGGCGTGCGTCGGTCTTCTGCATGCTCCTGGTGCTGGCCCTGCTGGTGCGGGTCACCTGGGTGCAGGCGTACCAAGGCCAGGCCCTCGCAGACGACAAGAACAACCGACGGAACACCATCGCCAAGTACGCGAACCCGCTCGGGAACATCATCGTGGGCGGGCAGGCGATCACGGGCTCCACGGCCACCGGAGGCAAGGACTTCGCGTACAAGCGGACGTACACCGACGGCCCGCTGTACGCGCCGATCACCGGGTACAGCTCCCAGGCGTTCGGGGCGAAGGGCCTGGAAGGGGTCTACGAGGGGATCCTCAACGGCAGCGACCACCGGTTGCGGACCTTCATGGACATCCTCACCAACAAGCGCGCCGACCCGGGCAACGTGCTGACCACGATCGACCGTGACGTGCAGAAGGCCGGCTACGACGCGCTGGAGGGCAAGCAGGGCGCGGCGGCCGCCATCGACCCGGCCACCGGGGAGATCCTCGCGCTCGTCAACAACCCGTCCTTCGACCCCGGCCGGATCACCGGCGCCAACGACAAGGCCGCCTGGGCCGAGCTCTCCGCCGACCAGGGCAAGGCGATGGAGAACCTGGCGCTGCGCAAGCCGCAGGCGCCCGGTTCCACGTTCAAGCTGGTCACCATGGCGGCCGCGCTGGAGAACGGGATGTTCTCGTCCATCGACACCCCGACCGGTGTCAAGGACCCGTACATCATCCCCGGCACCACCACGCCGCTGCGCAGCGAGGCGGCGACGCCGGCCTGCAACAACGTTTCCCTGCGCACCGCGCTGCGGCTGTCCTGCAACAACGTGTTCGCGGAGGTCGCCTCCAAGCTCGGCCAGGACAAGATGCGGGCGATGGCCGAGAAGCTCGGCTTCAACATGAAGATCGACACCCCGGTCCGCACCGACCCGCCGAGCAAGTACCCGACGAAGAAGATGTCGGTCGACCAGGTCGCGCAGACCGGCATCGGCCAGTTCGACGTGCAGGCGACCCCGCTGCAGATGGCCATGGTCACGGCCGCCGTCGCGGGCGGCGGCAAGCTCGTGAGCCCGCACATGGTCTCCGACGTCACCGACTCCGGCGGCAACGTCCTCGACAGCATGCGCAACGCCCCCTCCACCCAGGTGATGAGCGAACGCACCGCCTCGATGCTCCGCGACGCCATGCGCACGGTCGTCAGCGAGGGCGGCGGCAAGCCCGCCCAGGTGCCCGGGGCCGAGGTGGGCGGCAAGACCGGCACGGCCCAGCGCGGCGTCAACAACAGCCTGCCGCCGCTCGCCTGGTTCACCTCGTACGGCAAGCTCAACGGCAAGCAGATCGCCGTCGCCGTGGTGATCGAGAACTCCGACACCGACCGCTCCGAGATCGGCGGCGGCAAGCTCGCCGCGCCGGTCGCCCAGAAGATGATGGAGGCGTGGCTGAAGAAGAAGTAGCTCCTTCGCCGTCGCACTCCGGCCACCCGTCCAGGGCGCCGGGCACGCCCCGGGAACCGCGCCGCGGTCCCGGGGCGTTCTCCTCCCCATGATCCGAACCGCGACCGCCGCCGACCTCGACGCCATCGCCGCCCTGCACCGCCGGGCGCGCGCCACCTACTACGAGGGCCACATACCGGAGGAGGCCTACGCCGGCGAGGCCGAGCTCGCCCGCACCCGCGCGGGCTGGTCCGCCGCCGTCGCCCGCCCCGACGGCATGGTCCTGTGCGCCGAGCGCGACGGCCGGCTGGCCGGGGTCGCCGCCTTCCGCACCGACGCGGAGGGGACCACCCTCACCCAGCTCCACGTCGACCCCGACCAGTGGCGCCGCGGCACCGGCACCGCGCTCCACGAGGCCTGCGTCACCGCCTGGCGCCGCGCCG
This sequence comes from Streptomyces antimicrobicus, assembly GCF_020532625.1. Taxonomy (GTDB): domain Bacteria; phylum Actinomycetota; class Actinomycetes; order Streptomycetales; family Streptomycetaceae; genus Streptomyces; species Streptomyces antimicrobicus. The sequence goes on from NZ_JAJAUY010000208.1 coordinate 4,860, forward strand.
GGATCACCCGGGCCCGCCTGGAGGTCTACGAGCACAACCTGCGTGCCCAGGCCTTCTACGCCCACCACGGCTGGCGCCCCGACCCCGCTGCGCCCGTCCGCTCCGGCTCCCACCGCACGCTCTGGCTGACGGTTGCGCCGCCGCCCACGGAATGAGACGGTCCGGCGCGCGGTTGTGAGGGGGGCCGTCGCAACCGTGACACCGGAAGAGAAGAAGGAACATGCGCGTCGAGATCTGGAGCGACATCGCCTGCCCGTGGTGCTACATCGGCAAGGCCCGGTTCGAGAAGGGGCTGGCCGCGTTCGCCCACCGGGACGAGGTGGAGGTCGTGTTCCGCTCGTTCGAGCTCGACCCGCACAGCACCCCCGGGCGGACCGCGCCCGTCGTGGAGATGCTGGCCGAGAAGTACGGGCGGACGCTGGACGAGGCCCGCGGCATGGAGGAGCACGTCGCCGCCACCGCCCGCGCGGAGGGCCTGCCGTACAGCACGGAGGGCCGGCTGCACGGCAACACCTTCGACATCCACCGGCTGCTGCACCTGGCCGCCGCCCGCGGCCGCCAGGACGAGCTGCTCGACCTCGCCTTCCGCGCCAACTTCGCCGACGGCAGCGGCGTCTACGACTCCGCCACCCTGCTCCGCCTCGCCGTCGCGGCCGGCCTGGACGAGGCGGAGGCACGTGACGTCCTCGCCGACCCCACCGCCTACGCCGACGCGGTCCGGGCCGACGAGCGCGAGGCGGCCGAGCTCGGGGCCCACGCCGTGCCGTTCTTCGTCCTGGACCGGCGTTACGGCATCTCCGGCGGCCAGCCGGCGGAGGTCTTCACGCAGGCGCTGGACCAGGCCTGGGCCGGCCGCGCCGTCACCGAGGCCGCCCCGGCCGCGGACGCCTGCGAGCCGGACGGCGCCTGCGCGGTCCCGCAGGCCTGAGCGAGCGGGTCCCACGGCTGTGCCGCCTGGCGGCCGTCCATAAGGATCCCTTGAGGGTCGCACGCAAAATCAGGCAATGGACTTTGAGTGGCGGCTGCGTCAGAGTGAAGACATGGATCTTCGTCTCGCCGATGCGGCCGCCACCGAGTTCGCCCCCACCACCGCCTACCTCAACACCGCCACCAGCGGGATCCTCCCGCAGGCCGCCGTCGCCGCCGTGCGGGAGACGGCCGAGGCCGCCGGTTCGGCGACGGGCGGCGGCCACGACGCCTTCGCGCTGGTGGACCGGGTCCGCGAGCGCTTCGCCCGGCTGGTCGGGGTCGCCCCGGACCGGGTGAGCGCCGGATCCGCCGTCTCCACCCATGTCGGCCTGATCGCCGCCTCCCTGCCCGCGGGTGCGGAAGTGCTGTGCGTGGAGGGGGACTTCGCCTCCGTGATGAACCCGTTCGTGGTCCGGGGCGACCTCCGCGTGCGCTTCGCGCCGCTGGAGTCCGTCGCCGACGCGGTGCGCCCGGACACGGCCCTGGTCGCGCTCAGCGCCGTCCAGTCCGCCGACGGACGCCTCGCCGACCTGGAGGCCGTGCGCGAGGCCGCGGCGGCCGCCGGGGCCCGGGTGATGGTGGACGCGACGCAGGCGGCGGGCTGGCTGCCGTTCGACGCGTCCGCGTACGACTACACCGTCACCGCCGGCTACAAGTGGCTGCTGGGGATGCGCGGCGCCTCGTACCTGACGGTGTCCGAGGAGGCCCAGCAGACCCTGACGCCGCTGCACTCGGGCTGGGTCAACGCGGCGTCCAAGTGGGACGCCACGTACGGGCCGATGCCGGAACTGGCCGCCGACGCGCGGCGGTTCGACGAGTCCCCGGCGTTCCTGTGCTACGCCGCCGCCGAGCACGGCCTGGGCCTGCTGGAGCGGGTCGGGATCGAGGCGGTGCGGGCGCACGACACCGCGCTCGCCGCCCGCTACCGGGCGGGCCTGGCCCGGCTCGGGTACGAGCCCGTCCCCGGGTCCTCGCCGATCGTCTCCGTCCCCGGCCTCGCCGACCGCCAGCCCGCCCTGGCCGCGGCCGGCATCCAGACCGCGGCCCGCGCGGGAGCGCTGCGGGCCTCGTTCCACCTCTACACCACGGAGGCGGACGTCGACCGCCTCCTGGCCGCCCTGGCGGAGTGACCCGGACCCGTCAGCCGGGGAAGGAGAAGTAGAGCGCCTCGCTGTAGAAGGAGGCGAAGTGCCGCTGCCAGTCGGCCCGGACCGAGGCCAGCCACTCGTCGTTGCGGCCGGCGACGGCGGCCTCGGCCCGGGCGACGGCGTCGGGGATGTCCTCGGACACCAGGCGCCGCACGCTCGCCGCCGGGTCCTCGCCCGTCATCGAGACGATCTCCCCGGTCTCGAGGAGGAAGTACGCCGCCCGCTGCTTCTCGAGGTGGGCCGTGGTCCTGGCGACGCACTCGGCGAACTCGGCGTCGTCCTCCAGACCCTTGCCGACCGCGCCCAGGAGGTCGCCGAGCAGGGCCGCCCCCTCGGCGTAGTCACCGGCGATGCCGATCGGAGGGTTCCAGATCATGGACGGGACGATCGCCGTACCGCGCCCTACCATGAGCTGGTGCGCGAGCGGGATGTCCCAGTTGTGCTGAGATATGCATCGGATCTGCTGGGGGATCTCCACGTCGTTCGGCAGCGAGTCCGCGGAGTAGAGATAGGAACGGTTTGCCATGCCGACGACGCTAACACCGGGCACCGACAACCCCGTTCCCCTGCCGCTCTCCTGACGCCCGACCAGGCGGGCAGGGCCCCGGCCGGGGGCCCGGGCGGGCGCTGACCGCCCACTACCGCGCCGCCCACTACCGCGCCGCCCACTACCGCGCCGCCCACTACCGCGCCGCCCACGACTGGCCCGCTCGGGGGCCGCGCACCGGGCTCGTCGCCGGGC
>NZ_JAJAUY010000209.1 GCF_020532625.1 Streptomyces antimicrobicus
GGGCGGGGGGGGGGGGGCGCCCCCCGGGGGGGGGCCCCCCCGCCCTGCTTTCGCCACGGATGAAACGGTTCCGCATACTGATACCCGGGTGCCAGGACGGGAGGATGCGTGGCGGCGGAAGCCGAAGGGCCCGAGGACCGGAAGCCGGGATCCGACGAGGCACGCAGCGCCTTCGCGCCGCCTCCGGGGATCGTGGAGCCCGAGGTCCCGGACGACGACCAGGCCACGTCGGAATTCGCCCTTCCGGCGGGCGCCGAAACGGCGGAGCCCGTGTCGGACGGCGGCTCCGCGTTCGCCCCGCCGAGCACCTACAGCGCCGCCGCCTCCCCGCCCGCGTACACGCCGGGCCAGGACTTCCCGTTCGCCCGGATGACGGAGTCGCCGTGGCAGGACCGCATGCGCACCATGCTGCGGATGCCCGTCGACGTCCGCCCGGTCCCCGAGGCGGTGCAGAAGCCGAGCGAGACCGGGCCCTCGGTGGGCCGCGTGCTCGACCTGACGCTGCGCATCGGCGAGCTGCTGCTGGCCGGCGGCGAGGGCGCCGAGGACGTCGAGGCCGCCATGTTCGCGGTGGCCCGCAGCTACGGGCTGGACCGGTGCGAGCCGACCGTCACCTTCACCCTGCTCTCGATCACCCACCAGCCCTCGCTGGTGGACGACCCGGTCTCGGCGAACCGGACCGTACGCCGCCGCGGCACCGACTACACCCGCCTGGCGGCCGTCTACCGGCTGGTGGCCGACATCAGCGCGCCCGACGTGGAGGTCTCCCTGGAGGAGGCCTACCGGCGCCTGGCCGAGATCCGCCGCAACCGGCACCCGTACCCGACCTGGGTCCTCACGGCCGCCGCCGGGGTCCTGGCGGGCGCGGCCTCCGTCCTGGTCGGCGGCGGCCTGCTGGTCTTCCTCGCGGCGGCCCTGGGAGCCGTGCTCGGCGACCGCCTGGCCTGGTACTGCGCCGGGCGCGGGCTGCCGGAGTTCTACCAGTTCGTGGTGGCGGCGATGCCGCCGGCCGCGATCGGCGTCGCGCTGAAGATCGCCGAGGTGGACCTGCGCGCCTCGGCGGTGATCACGGGCGGGCTGTTCGCGCTGCTGCCCGGGCGGGCCCTGGTCGCGGCCGTCCAGGACGGCCTGACCGGCTTCTACATCACCGCCTCGGCCCGGCTGCTGGAAGTCATGTACCTGTTCATCGGGATCGTCATCGGCGTCCTGCTGGTGGTGTGGGTCGGGCTCCAGCTGGACGCCGCGCCCGATCCCGACGACGTCCTGAAGATCCCGCCGCGGCCGCTGGTGCAGATCCTGGCCTCGATGGTGCTTGTCCTCACCTTCGCGATCCTGCTCCAGCAGGAGCGTTCGACGGTGTGGATCGTGACGCTCAACGGCGGGGTCGCCTGGGTGACGTACGGCGCCCTGACCGCGGGCGGGCTGCCGCAGGTGCCGTCCACCGCGGTGGCGGCCGGGCTGGTCGGCCTGTTCGGGCAGCTGCTCTCCCGCTACCGGTTCACCTCCGCCCTGCCGTACGTCACGGCCGCGATCGGGCCGCTGCTGCCCGGCTCGGCGACGTACTACGGGCTGCTGTCCATCGCCGAGGACCGGCTCGACGCGGGCCTGGCCTCGCTGACCAACGCGGCGGCGATCGCCCTGGCGATCGCGATCGGGGTGAACCTCGGCTCGGAGACCTCCCGGCTGTTCATCCGGGTGCCCGGCGCCGCCCGGGCGGCCAAGCAGCGGGCGGCGGCGAAACGGACGCGGGGCTTCTGACGCCCCTGTGGGGAGGCGTCACAAGCCCCGCGAGGAAAAAGTACGACGAACGGTCCGTGCGGCCCCCAGGGGCCCGCCGAGGCCCGCTAGCGCTTGGCGTGGCGGCCCCGCTGGGCCGGGGCCGCGGCGGCGTCCGCGCCGGCCGCGGCGCCCTCCGCCCCGGCCGGACGGGACTCCTTGCGGGCCTTGAGGACCTCGAAGACCACCGGGATCACGGAGATCAGCACGATCAGGACGAGGATGGCCTCGATGTTCTTGCCGATGAACTCGATCTGGCCGAGCCAGTAGCCGGCGACGGTGACACCCGCGCCCCAGCTGATGCCACCGATGACGTTGTACGTCAGGAAGGTGCGGTACTTCATCGCGCCGGCGCCGGCGACCATCGGGGCGAACGTGCGGATGATCGGCACGAACCGGGCCAGCACGATGGCCTTGGGGCCGTGCCGGTCCATGAACTCGTGCGCCTTGTCCAGGTTCTCCCGCTTGAAGACCTTGGACTTCGGCCGGTTGAACAGCTTCGGCCCGAAGAACTTGCCGATCATGTAGCCGACCTGGTCACCGATGATCGCGGCGGCCACGATCAGGGTGCACACCAGCCACAGCGGCTGCTTGATGTACTCGCCGTTGGCCACGAGCAGACCCGCCGTGAACAGCAGCGAGTCACCGGGCAGGAAGGCGAAGAGCCCGGACTCGGCGAAGACGATGACCAGGATTCCGACCAGGCCGAAATGCGAGATCAGGTAGTCCGGGGACAGCCACTCGGGGCCGAGCGCAAGGGTGTACAAGGTTCCGGGCTCCTGGATCGAGGTCGCGGCGGCGGCGGGCGGTGCGGTTCCCAATTATGAACGTGCCCGGGGCCCGGCCGGTTCCAGGGACCGGCCGGGCCCGGGCGGGCTAGGCCTTGCGGACCGCGTTGGCCACGATGGCGTCCCGGACGAACACGGCCAGACCGGGCCGGAACGCGTCGTAGGTGGCGGTGAACCGCTCGTCGGCCACGTACGTCTCGCCGAGACAGGTGTGCATCTCGTACGAGCAGGAGTAGTAGCTGCCGTCGATCCACAGCCGGTGTTCCTCGGCCAGGTCCATGGCGGCCTCCGAGTCGGCCGCGGCACCGGTGGCCATCAGCTCGGCGAACCGCCGGCAGATGTCGTTGTGCTGGTCCATCAGCCGCTTCCAGTCCTCCTTGGTGTAGGAGGCGGTGCGGCGCGCGGACTCCTTGTAGGCGTCCGTGTCGCCCCAGCGCTCGTGCACCTCGTCGGCGTACTGGTCGGGATCGTGGTCCCCGAAGACCTCGAACTTCTCCTCGGGGGTCAGGTTGACGCTCATCCTGCGTGCCTCCATCGCGCGCTCCACGGCGGCGGCCATCTCCGTCAGCCGGTCGATCCGGTCCGTGAGCAGGGCGTGCTGCTTGCGCAGGTGCTCCTGCGGGTCGGTGTCCGGGTCGTCCAGGAGGGCCGCCACCTCGTCGAGCGGAAAACCGAGCTCCCGGTAGAACAGGATCTGCTGCAGCCGGTCGAGGTCGCCGTCGTCGTAGCGCCGGTGACCCGCGGGGCTGCGGCCGCTCGGGCAGAGCAGGCCGATCTCGTCGTAGTGGTGCAGGGTCCGGACCGTCACATGGGCGAAACCGGCGACCTGTCCCACGGAGTAGCTCATCTTCTTCCGCTCCTTCGGTCGGTACGCCCTTCACTGTGGTCCCTCACGTGGCGTGAGGTGCAAGTGCGCAGGGCGTACCGACCGCGGCGGACGCGTGCCCGGAGCGACGGGGCGGGGGCGCGGGCGGGGGGCGGGGCGGCAGGGCGAGCGGCGGGGACCGGCGGGGCCGCCAGGGGTCCGTCAGCCCATCGCCTTGGTGCCGTCCAGGGACTCCCTGATCACGTCCGCGTGGCCGGCGTGCCGGGCGAACTCCTCCACCAGGTGGAGCAGCATCCAGCGCATCGAGACCTTGTGGTTCTCGGGGAACCAGGGCGCCGGCGGCAGCGGGAAGGTCTCGTCCAGGCTCGGCAGGTCGGCCACGAACTGCGCGAGCTCGGCGCTGATGCCCTCCCAGGCGGCCAGCACGGAGGGGATGGTCTCGCCCTCGAGCAGCTTGAAGCCGTTCAGGTGGGTCTCGACCGTGCTCTCGTACGGCTGCTGCTGGGCCATCCGCAGCCAGTTCCGCTCGACCTGCGCCGCGTGCTTGAGCAGCCCGGACAGGGACAGCTCGCTGGCGCTGTGCCGGCCGGCGGCCTGCTCCTCGCTCAGCCCCTCGACCGCCTGGCGCAGGGCCGCGCGCTGCGCCTCGACGAATGCGAGGAGAGTGCCGCGCTCGTCACCGAGGACTTCCTGGGAAATGGACATGTCCAACCGCCTTCTGCATGGGTGCTGTTGCCGCTTTCGACACGACCCACGCTACGAGCAATCGCGGTCAGATGCTGTCCTAGATGGGCCCGGTGGCGCGAGGAATTTCAGAAGGGGAAGTGGCTGCGGCCGTGCTGGACCGAGATCCACTTCTGCGTGGTGAAGGCCTCCACGGTCGCGAGGCCGTTCAGCCGGCCGAGCCCCGAGGCCTTCTCCCCGCCGAAGGCCGCCAGCGGCTCGTCGGCGATGGTGGAGTCGTTGACGTGGATCATCCCGGTCTCGACCCGCTCGGCGAACCGCACCCCGCGCTCGACGTCCTTGGTGTGCACCGCGCCGGACAGCCCGTAGGGGGTCGCGTTGGCCAGCCGGAGCGCGTCCTCCTCGCCGTCGAAGACGACCAGCAGGGCGACGGGGCCGAAGATCTCCTGGCCCAGCAGCGGGGAGTCGTCGGGGAGGTCGGTCAGGACGGTGGGCTCGACCAGGTTGCCGCGGGTGCGGCCGCGGACCAGGGCGCGCGCGCCGGACTCCACCGCGCGGTCGACCAGGGCGGTGAGGGCGTCGGCCTGGAAGGAGTTGATCAGCGGGCCGATGTGGGTGTCCGCCTCGCGCGGGTCGCCGGTGCGCAGCGAGCGGACCCGGGCGGTGAACTTCTCGGTGAACTCCTCGGCGACGGATCTGTCGACCAGGATGCGGTTGGCCGCCATGCAGACCTGGCCCTGGTAGACGAAGCGGCTGAAGACGGCCGCGTCCACGGCGTAGTCCACGTCGGCGTCGTCGAGGACGACCAGCGCGCTGTTGCCGCTCAGCTCCAGGACGGTCCGCTTGAAGTGGCGGGCGGCCACGGAGCCGACGTGCCGGCCGACGCGGTCGGAGCCGGCGAAGGAGATCACCTTGGGCACGGGGTGGGTCAGCAGCGCGTCGCCTATCTCGGCGATGTCGGTGACCAGCACGTTCAGCAGGCCGGCGGGCAGGCCCGCGTCCTCGAAGATCTTGGCGATGACGCCGCCGCCGACCACGGGCGCGTTCTGGTTGGGCTTGACCACGACCGCGTTGCCGAGGGCGAGCGCGGGGGCGACCGACTTCATGGTCACCAGGAACGGGAAGTTGAAGGGGCTGATCACGGCGACGACCCCGACGGGCAGCCGCTGGACCCGGTTCTCCTTGCCCTCGACCGGCGACGGCAGGATGCGGCCCTCGGGGCGGACGGCCAGCTGGACGGCCTCGCGCATGAACTCCTTGGCGAGGTGGATCTCGTACTCGGCCTTGGGACGCGTCCCGCCGAGCTCGTCGATCATCGCCTCGACGATCTCCTTCTCGCGCTCCTCCGTCAGTCGCAGGGCCCGCTCGAGGACCTGGCGTCTGACGTACGGGCCGGTGGCCGCCCACTCCGCCTGGGCGCGGGCGGCCGCCCGGTAGGCGCGGTCGACCTGGTCCACCGTGGCCACGGTGATGGCCGCCAGCTTCTCACCGTTGTACGGATTGACGTCGATGATGTCCCACGAACCGGTGCCGGCCACCCATTCGCCGTCGATGTACTGGTGAGCCAGGTCGTCGAATATGGACATGCCATCCCTTACTGCGAGCGCGCACGTTGCGCTGCACCGGTGACCATCCGATCAGTCGATGATGGGACTGATCCGACGTCATGGTACGTGCGATTCAAGACAGTTGGAGCAATCCCCGGAGAAGGTCCCGGGTCTGCCCCGGGTCCGGGCAGTCGTGCTGGAGGCGTTCCATCGCCCGGTCGTACTGCGCCACTTCCTCGGCCTTGTCCAGGTAGAGGGCACTGGTGAGCTGTTCCAGATAGACGATGTCCTGGAGGTCGGACTCGGGGAAGCGCAGCAGCGTGAACGCGCCGCTCTCGCCCGCGTGCCCGCCGAAGGAGAAGGGCATCACCTGCAGCTGCACGTTCGGCCGCTGCGAGATCTCGATGAGGTGCTCCAGCTGGCCGCGCATCACCGCGCGGTCGCCGTACGGGCGGCGCAGCGCCGCCTCGTCCAGGACGGCGTGGAAGACGGGCGCGTTCTCGCTGACGAGCACCTTCTGCCGCTCCAGGCGCAGGGCGACCCGCCGGTCGACCTCGGCGGCGCTGGCCGTGGGCATGCCCCGGCGGACGACCGCCTGGGCGTAGGCCTCGGTCTGCAGCAGTCCGTGGACGAACTGGACCTCGTAGATCCGGATCAGCGAGGCGGCGCCCTCCAGGCCGATGTACGTCTGGAACCAGCCGGGCAGCACGTCGCCGTAACTGTGCCACCAGCCCGCCGCGTTGGCCTCCCGGACCAGACCGAGCAGGGACTCCCGCTCGGCGCCGTCGGTGACGCCGTACAGCGTCAACAGGTCCTCGACGTCGCGTGCCTTGAAGCTCACCCTTCCCAACTCCAAGCGGCTGATCTTCGACTCGGATGCGCGGATCGAGTAGCCGGCCGCCTCGCGGGTGATGCCGCGGGACTCCCTCAGGCGCCTGAGTTGGGAGCCCAGGAGGATGCGGCGCACCACAGAACCGCTGGCTTCTGCGGTCACTAGTCCTGCCCTCCCCATCGGTGGATGCGTCGCGGGGCCCCCGTACCCCAGGGGCCGCAGTCTGCCACCAAAACGCAGCGGCCCGTACTCGTTCTGTAACGGAATCCAGCCTGCCGGAAAAGAAGTCCGTAAGTAAGCGTAGGAAGAAATGAGCAAGAACCGTCACGGGAGCGGACAGGTCCGGCGCGTGCACGTGCATCTGCCCTTGCATCTGACAACCGCATTCGGAACGATGGTGCCGCGCACCTGCGTGCTCTTTCGCGCCGGCGCCGGACCCACCCCGCAGTTCTTTCTGGACAGTGCCGCCGCTCCGTCCGCGAATCCCGGGAGTGCCTCGCATGGGGACGAATGGATCGACCGTGCTCGAGCCGTTACGGCAGGGTTTGCCCCCGGTCGACCCCACGGCTGTCTCCGGGTCCGCCTCCTGTGCCCTGCCCGCCCGCTACGAGGCCGTGCGCGGCGCCCGCTCGTTCACCCGGTCCACCCTGACCCAATGGGGCCTGGACGACCGTTTCGACGACGTCGCGCTGGTCGTCTCCGAGCTGGTCACCAACGCGCTGCGGCACGCCCTGCCGGACGAGGCCCGGCCGGTCGAGGAACCCCCGGTGCGGCTGCACCTGATGCGGTGGAGCACCCGGCTGGTGTGCGCCGTGCGGGACCCCAGCGAGGACCGGCCCGGCGGGGCCTTCTCGCCCGAGCGGACGGACGAGAACTGCGACGCGGAGTCCGGGCGGGGGCTCTTCCTGGTCGACTCCTACAGCGACAGCTGGGGCTGGCACCCCCTGGCGGGGCGCCTGACCGGGAAAGTGGTCTGGGCGCTGTTCCTGCTCCAGGACTGAATCGGCCGAAACACGGAACCGGCCGGGACCGATCGCTGCGATCGGTCCCGGCCGGTGCACGTGCACGGCTTGATCACGACGGTCCCGGGCGGCCGGCCGAGCGGCGGTCGACCGGCCGACCCGGCCCCCCGCCCCCCCCCCGCGGCCCGCACGGCCGG